>JANWIF010000089.1 GCA_025450035.1 Gemmatimonadaceae bacterium | reverse complement strand
CCAGCGTACCGTGCGGGCCACGCTCGACACGATCGTCGCGCGCGCGCGCGAGGGCGGCCTCACCGCGCCATCGATCACCGTCATCGGCGAGGTCGCCCAACTTCGAGATGAGATCGCGTGGTTCGACAAGAAAGCGCTGCACGGGCGACGCATCATCGTGACGCGCGCACGCGCGCAAGCATCCGAGTTGGTTGCGCAACTGCGCGCGCTCGGCGCCGAGGTGATCGAAGCGCCGTCCATTCTCATCGAGCCGTTAGACCTCGGTCCATTACGCGCGGCGCTCGACCGGCTCCCCGAGTACCGGTGGGCCATCTTCACCAGCCAGAACGCCGTGCAGATCGTCTGGGACGCGCTGCGCGCCTCCGGGCGCGACGCGCGCGCGTTCGCGCGCGTGGGGTTGGCTGCGGTGGGTCCGTCCACCGCCGAGTCGCTCCTCGCGCACGGTCTTGCCGTGGACGTGCTCCCGGAGCGTTTCGTGGCCGAAGGAATTGTCGAGGCGCTGCTGGGGCGCGGCGACGTGCGCGGTGCCCGGGTACTGTTTGCCAAAGCCGAGGGGGCGCGCGATGTGCTACCTGTTGCACTTCGGGACGCCGGCGCCCACGTGGACGAGATCGCCATCTATCGATCGAGGCCCGACCCGGCCGGCGCCGCGCTGGCGCGCGCCGCTCTCGATCGCGGCGACGTGGACCTTGTGACGTTCACTTCGGGCTCCACCGTTCGCTTTTTCGTGGACGCTGTGGGCCCTGCATTGGCAGCCCGTGCCCGCATTGCCGCGATGGGTCCGATCACGAGCCAGACCGCGCGATCCCTGGGCATGACCGTGGATGTCGAAGCGCCGACTCCCACTCTCGATTCGTTCGTGCAAACGATTGTGACCGCATTGCGCCGCTAGCGTCCGGGCAGCCGCCCAACTCGCCAGTCGCCCCATCCCCTTTCGTCCTTTCCTGTGCTTTAGATTCCCATCATGTCTTCCGCGCTGAGGGTCGCCACGCGCTCGTCCGAGCTCGCCATACGCCAAGCGCGTCAGGTCGCGACGATGCTCGAGGCGCATGGCGTGCGTGCCGAGCTGGTGACGTTCAAGACCACGGGTGACAAGCGGCTCGACGAACCGCTGAGCGAGATCGGCGCCAAGGGGTTGTTCACCCGCGAGTTGGAGGCGGCACTGGCGGCCGAGACGGTGGACTGCTGTGTTCATTCGCTCAAGGATCTGCCCACGGAATCGCCCGCCGGCCTAACGATTGGCGCGGTGCTGGAGCGTGAGGATCCGCGCGACGTGCTGGTCGTGAACGACGCCATCGCGGCCGCGGGCCTCGCGGATCTTCCGCGCGGGAGCCGCGTCGGGACATCGAGCCTGCGCCGGCGCGCGCAACTGCGTCACGCGCGTCCCGACCTCGACGTTGTGGATCTGCGCGGCAACGTCCCGACGCGGCTGCGCAAGGTGGAAGAGGGGCAGGTGCACGCGGCGATCCTTGCCGGCGCAGGCTTGCGCCGCCTCGAGGTGCAGCTGCGGGTCGAGGCCTGGCTGGATGCGCCCGCGTGGCTCCCCGCGCCGGGCCAGGGCGCCATTGCCGTGCAGGTGCGTACGGGCGATGCGCGCGTCGCCGCGCTGATGCGGTCGCTGCACCATCACGACACGGGCGTGGCCGTGCGCGCCGAGCGCGCCTTCCTGGCGGCGCTCGAGGGCGGATGCCAGGTGCCGATCGGGGCGCTGGCCATGTCAACGCCTAACGGACTAACGCTGCACGGGCTCATCGCCGATGTCGATGGCACGCGGGTGCTGCGCGGCAGCGAGCCGGTGAATGGAGCGGCGCCCGAGGATGCGGGCGCGCGGCTGGCGGCGCACCTGATGCAACAAGGGGCGGGCGAAATTCTCGCACGCCTGCGCGGGCTGGCGACCGTGCCGGCGCCGCAGCCCGAGTGAGCGCGCCCGCCGTGCGCCGCGCCGCGTCGCTCCATCATCGTCCGCCATCCTTCGGTTAGGACAATGCCTTCGTTCCCGATCACCCGCCCCCGCCGGCTGCGGCGCACCGAGGCGTTGCGCCGCCTGGTACGCGAAACGCACCTCGTGCCCGGCCAGCTCGTCCTGCCGCTGTTCGTTCGTGCTGGCACCGGCGTGCGCCAGCCGGTGGACGCCATGCCCGGCGTCGATCAGACGTCGGTCGATGAGCTCCTCCGCGATGCCGAGCGCGCGGCGCGCGCCGGCGTGGGCGGAGTCCTGCTGTTCGGGATCCCCGACCATAAAGATGAAACCGGCTCCAGCGCGTGGGACGATGCGGGCCCCGTGCAGCAGGCGGTGCGCGCGCTCAAACGCGACGTTCCCGATCTCGTGGTGATCACGGACGTGTGCTTGTGCGAGTACACCGACCACGGCCACTGCGGTGTGTTGGTGGACGGCGACGTGGACAACGACGCCACCCTCGAGCTCCTGGCTCGTGAAGCGTTGTCCCATGCCCGCGCGGGCGCGGACATCATCGCGCCGAGCGACATGATGGACGGGCGCGTGGCCGCGATTCGCCGCGCGCTCGATGAGGACCGCCTCACGCACGTGCCGATCCTGTCGTACGCGGCCAAATACGCGTCGGTGTTCTACGGGCCGTTCCGTGAGGCCGCGGAATCCACGCCCCGGGTTGGCGACCGGCGCGGCTACCAGATGGATCCGGCCAATGCCGATGAGGCGCTGCGCGAGGTGCGACTCGACTTGGACGAAGGCGCTGATGCCGTGATGGTGAAGCCCGCGGGACCATATCTCGACATCATCGCGCGCGTGAAACGAGAAGTCACGTGTCCACTCGCCGCCTATCAGGTGAGCGGCGAGTTCGCTATGATTAAGGCGGTTGCCGAGCGCGGCTGGCTCGACGGCGAACGGGCCATGATGGAGTCGCTCCTCGCCATTCGCCGCGCCGGAGCGGACATCATCATCACGTATTTCGCGATTGACGCGGCGGATCGACTCGGCCGGTAACCAGCCAGAGTCGCTCGCTCGCGCGCGCGTGAGGGAGTGAGAGCAGATGCGCCATCGACAGTTCCCCGGCACCGACATCTCGGTGAGCGAAGTGGGCTTTGGTCTCTGGACCATCTCTACCGGATGGTGGGGTGAGAAGACCGACGCCGAAGCCATCACCTTGCTTCGCGAAGCGTACGACAGGCACGGGATCACATTCTTCGATGCCGCCGACGCCTACGCCAACGGACGCAGCGAGCGCCAGCTGGCCACCGCGTTTGGCGCGATGCGAGACCGCGTGGTGTACGCCACCAAGATCGGGTACGACATCTACGACCCCGCGGCGGCCGCGGCCCGGCGCGGACAGAGCGAGTTGCCGCAGCGCTTCGAGCCCGTGTTCATGCGACACGCCGTCGAACAATGTCTGCGGCGCCTCGACACCGACTACATCGACGTGCTCCAACTCCACAACGTGAAGATGGCGCACGTGCGCGATCCGTTGCTGTGGGACACGATGCGCGAGCTTCAACGCGAGGGGAAGATTCGCGCCTGGGGCGCCGCGTTCGGACCGGCCATCGGCTGGCTGTACGAGGTTGTGGAGCTCGTCGAGCGGGAGCCGGACATCAACACCATTCAGATGATCTGGAACATCCTCGAGCAGCATCCAGGCACGTCCATGATTGATGCGGCCAAGGCGCATGCCCCCAACTGCTGCTTCAACATCCGCGTGACGCATGCATCGGGAATGCTGGAGGGAAAGTACACCGAGGACACGGTGTTCCCCGAACACGATCATCGCCGGCATCGCCCCCGGTCGTGGTTGGTGAACGGCGTGCGCAAGGTGCGCACCCTCGACTTCCTGGCCACGCGCGCCACGTTAGGCCAGGCGGCACTGCAGTGGCTGCTCGCGGAGCCGCGCGTCGTCACCACGCTGCCGAACATCTACGACCGCGACCAGTTGGCCGAATTCGCCGCCGCCAGCGACCTGCCACGGTTGCGCCCCGAGCAGATGCACCGCATTGCCGAACTTGCGGCGGGAAACTTCGGCGTTGGCGACGAGGCAATGGCATACAAGGGCACCATGCAGCGCGAGGCCGCGCCCAGCCCTCCCGCCCAACGCGCCGCATCGTGATTCACCCGTGGCACGACCTGCCAGCCGGCCGGCACCCGCCGGACGAGGTGACCACGGTGGTCGAGATTCCGAGCGGGAGCAAGAACAAGTACGAGCTGGACAAGACGTCGGGGTTGTTCCGGTTGGACCGCGTGCTGTACTCCGCCGTGCACTATCCCGGCGACTATGGCTTCATTCCGCGCACGCTGGCCGAGGACAACGACCCATGCGACGTGCTCGTGTTTCTCAACGAGCCCACGTTTCCCGGCTGCCAGATCGACTCGCGTCCGCTCGGCGTGCTGCGCATGCTCGATCGCGGAGAGCTGGACTACAAGATCCTCGCCGTTCCGAGTCACGATCCGTTCTACGAGGAATACTTTGACATCGCCGACATTCCCCAGCACTACCTGAAGGAGGTTGAGCACTTCTTCCACATCTACAAGGACTTGGAAGGAAAGCGCGTCCAGACGGTCGGCTGGGAGAAGAGCGACGTCGCGATGCGCATCATCGACGAATCGCTCCGACGGTACGAGGAACGGTACGTCATCGGCTCCGGTCCCTGACTCCCCCGTCTCCGGTCGCGCGTCGCATGCCCCCAGCAACATCCAAAGTCAGCGTGCTGTTCGTCTCCGACCAACCGGATCGGTTGCGGGCGCTCCGGCAGAGCACGTTGTCGGGGCGCGAGGTATTTCTGTGGACCGGCGATCGCAAGCGCGTGCCGGCATGGTCTGTGGCGCTCCGCGGGGACCCCGCGAAGCCATCCACGTACGCGCCGCTCGCGGGGCGCGACGCCATCGTGGTCATCGACCTGTCGAGCGAGGCGCGTGCCCGCCGCGTGGCGCGGGCGGTGCGGGAAGCGTTTCCACCGGCCTCGGTATTGGTCATCGATCACCGGCGCCGCGCGCGACACGGACCGGCTCGCGATGGCCTGACCTGGTTGAATGAGGGCGAGCTGCTTGCGGACGCGATCGAGCTCGTGCTGCGGCGCGTCTCTGCGCACCGGCGCTTGCGCGGCCTGCGGCGCGCATTGCGTGGGCAGGGCCGTGCCGCGTTTCTGGTCCAGAACGACCCCGACCCAGACGCGATCGCGTCGGCGCTGGCGCTGCGCCGCGCGCTTGGGCTGCGCCCCGAGCGGTCCCCGATCATCACCCTCGGCCAGGTCACGCGGCCCGAGAATCGCCGCCTGATCGAAGAGTTAGGCGTAGTCGTCCGCCACGTCACGCGGCGCCAACTTGCAGCCTCGGGGCCCCTGGTACTCGTCGACGTCCAGCCGCCGTATTTCACCATGAAGCTGCCCGAAGTCGCGGCCGTCGTGGATCATCATCCCACCACCGGCATCTATCGCGCCGGATTCCGCGATGTGCGCACCTTCTTCGGGGCGAGCGCCACGATGTCGGCCGAGTACCTCCTGGCTGACAACGAAGCGGCGCTCACCACGCCACTCGCCACCGCGCTGTTGTACGGGATCATCACCGACACGAAGTCGTTGTCGCGCTCGGCGAGCGACGATGACCTGCAGATGTTCGCGTATCTCTTTCCGCGCGCCGACCAGGCTATGCTGCGGCGCATTCAACATCCATCGTACGGGCCGTTAGCCCTCAAGCGCTTCGGCCAGGCGCTGCAGCGCGGGCGGGTCCGGGACGGGTTGGCGTACATCCATCTGGGCAGGCTGCCAGAGGACCAGGAGCACATCGTCGCCCAACTGGCGGAGTTCTGCCTGGGGATGGCCGGCGCGTCCGTCTCGGCGGTGTCGGGGATCTTCGGCACGAACATCGTGATGAGCACGCGCGCGCTGGCCCCCGATACACGGTTAGGCGAACGATTGCGGGCGGCGTTCATGCGCTACGGGAGCGCCGGCGGCCATCCGGTAATGGCCAAAGCCGTGATGGATCTGGAGGCATGGCGGCGCATCCACCCGTTCGGCGATGACCGGTCGCTCGAGCGCGGCGTCCTTCGCGCACTGCGCCGCGCGCTCGCGGCACAGCCGCCGGCGCGCACCGCGGTCAGCTCGCCTTCTTGAGCACCAGCGCGGCGTTGATGCCGCCAAAGCCGAACGAGTTGGACAGTATCAGATCCGGCTGCGCCGTGCGCCCGACGCGCGGAATGTAGTCCAGGTCGCACGCGTCGTCGGGCGTCCCCAGGTTCACCGTTGGCGGAAGCCAATCACGCGTCATGGCCAACGCGCAGATCGCGGCCTCGATCGCGCCGCTCGCGCCTAGCGCGTGACCGTAATATCCCTTCGTGCCGCTCACCGGCAGTCGATACGCGCGCTCGCCGAACACTTTCTTGATCGCCAGCGTCTCTATGGCATCGTTAAGCGGGGTCGAGCTGCCGTGTGCATTCACGTAGTCGATCTCGCCGGGCTGCACGTGCGCGTCGGCCATCGCGCGCTGCATCGACCGCGCCGCCTGCGACCCGTCGGGTCGGGGTGCCGTCATGTGATACGCGTCGTTGGACATGCCGAAGCCGAGCACTTCGGCGTACACCTGCGCGCCGCGCGCCAGCGCGCGATCGCGCTCCTCGAGCACGAGCACCGATGCCGCTTCGGCCATCACAAAGCCGTCGCGATCGCGATCGAACGGACGGCTTGCGCTGCCCGGATCATCGTTGCGCGTCGACATGGCGCGAATGATCGCAAACGCGCCAAAGCACAGGGGCCACAGCGGCGCCTCGGCGCCGCCGCAGATCATCACGTCTGCGTAGGAGTCACGGATCTGCCGAAACCCATCCCCGATGGCGATCGTGCCGGACGCGCAGCTCATCGCGTTGGTACTGTTGGGCCCCATCACACCGAACTCGATCGCGATGTTGCAGCTCGACGCACCGCCAAATACGGTGAGCGCCAACGCCGGATCCACGTCGCGAACGCCGCCGCGGTAGAACACGCCGCACTGCTCCTCCGCGTAGCCTACGCCTCCCAGCGCCGTTCCCATCATGGCGCCCACGCGCTCGCGGTCCTCGACCGCCAGGTCGAGCTCCGCGTCCTCGATCGCCATCCGGGCCGCAACCACGGAGAACTGGCCGAATCGGTCCAGCCGCTTCGCGCGTTTGCGTTCCAGAAAGTCTTCTGGGACGAAACCGCGGACTTCAGCCGCCAGTCGGCTTCGGAACAGCGAGGGATCGAACCGTGACACCGCTGACACCGCCGACCGTTGACAGCGGAGGCCCTGCCAGAGTCCATCCACCGTAACGCCGATGGGGGTAATGCAGCCGATGCCGGTAATCACCACGCGTCGAGACATGTCTGCGCGCCACAAGTCGGAGAATCGAGAATGGGGACGACATCACGACCGCTCTGCAACCGCGCCCAATCCGGCCAGAGTTCGGCAGGCGATGCCATGAATGAAAACGGGACCGATGATCCAGGTCGCAACTGATACACCAATCACCGGCCAACGCGGTCCGTTCCACGAATGCACGATTCGCACGAGCACGCCCTCTTCGTGCGGAGTGAACGACCATTCCACTTCCATTCCTCGCGTAATGCCGCGTACGTGCCGAAACCGAATCGCCGGTGCCGCGTTGTCTACGGCCATTTCCGACATCCACCATGTGGGCCAGCCCAGGAAGCCAAAAGGCCGCCAGGCCGCCATTTCCACCAGTCCGCCGTGATTGGTATCGCGCTGCAGCATGCGCACCCAGCGGTAATGCGGCAGATAGCCGGGCCAGTGTTCCACATCTCGCGCCAAGGCAAACATCGTGCGCGGCGGCGCCCGTACGAGCAGTTCGTCCACCACGTTCATCGCCCAACCCAGCGGCATGGGGGGAGGGGGAAGGCGGACCGGCGGCATCCCGCCGATGGGCCCGCTCACGACGGAGGTGCTCCGGGTGTCCACGACGCCGTGGTGCGAAAGCCTAACTGATTCCGCGTCTCGGGCGCGCGTCCCACGGCGGTGCGCACTAGCTCGCGCAGCTCGCGGCGGGTGAAGCCGCGCAGCACCGACATCACGCCGTCGTGCCGGCTCACCGGATGGAAGCGCAGCGGGAACGACGCCAGCCAGATGCCGGCGACGGCGAGCCAATTCCGGCGCAGGTCGCTCACGATCACTCGGTGCTGCGCCACGCGATCCAATTCGCGGATGAGCGCGATGCTGCTCGGGCGGTCAAAGTGGTGAAGTACCTGCGAGCACATCACGATGTCCACGCTCCGATCGGCGAACGGCAGGCCCCGCGCGTCGGCGCGCACCACGGTGAGGCCAGCCTTGCGGGCGGCGCTGGCCAACACGGCCGCGGGCTCCACGCCATATGCCTCCACGTGGATTCCGTGTCGCCGGCACCACACCAGGGCGCTGGCCGGGATGTCGCCCAGGCCCGTGCCCACGTCCAGGAGGGTGATCGTGCGCGCCGGCGCGTCGCGCACCGCGCGGCGCACTTCGGACACGACCGCACGCGTGCCACCGAAGAGCGTGTTCGCGCGCGCCACGTCGCCCAACGACCGCTCCACGACCCCCGCCTCGAGCTGCGTGGCATCATCGAGAAACTCCCGCCCGCGTCGCCGGCGGGGCGTGACCGGTAGGACGAGGTTCACCGTTCCAACTGCGCGTAGCCGCCGCGGTAATAGAGCAGCGGCCGCCCGTCGTGGGCTCCTCCCGCGATGACTTCGCCTAACACGATGGTATGATCGCCGCCATTGAACCGATCCACGACGTCACACTCCACGTACGCTAGAATGCCATCGAGTATCGCGGTACCGGTAATGCCGCGCGTGTAGCCGAGCCCATCGAACCGATCATCGGCATCCTCGGCAAACCGACGCGAGATCGACTCCTGGTCCGACGACAGAATGTTGACCACGAACTGCGGTGCGACGGCGATCACGTCGTGCATGACGGCAATGCGCTCTACACAGCACAGCACGCGCGTGGGCTCGAGGCTCACCGAGCAGAAGGCGCTGACCGTCATCCCATGGTCACGTCCGGACGAATCGCGCGCGGTGAGCACCGTCACGCCCGTGGCGAAGCGTCCCAGAATACTACGATAAATCGGTGGGTCGATCATGGTGCGTGAGACAAGTGGTTCAGATGGTGGCGACCAACCGGAGCAGATATCGCAGGGACAACACCTCGCGCGGCGGAACGAAGTCGCCGGCCACGCCCACGAACAGATCGGCCAGGTCCTTGCGCCGCCCGAGCGCTGCGGCGGCGCGGTTCATCAGCCATGGCATCGCGACGGCGAAGCCCACGAGCCGTTCCACGCGCCACTTTCCGCCAAAGATACGCCGCCGTTCGCCATCGTATGCAGTCAGCGCCGCATCGGCCTGAGCACGTCCGCTCGCGCCGACGGCCGCCGCGGCGTACGATGCCAGAAGCTCGCCTCCGCGCAGCGCGGCGTAAATCCCCTCGCCAGTGAACGGATCGAAGAAATCCGCGGCGTCACCCACCAACGCCGCACCACTCGCCCAGCCGCGTCGCGTACGATGCGCAAATGGTCCGGTCGCGCGAACTGCGCCCACCCGCTCGGCGTGTACCAGGCGCGCGCCCAGATGCGCTCGCGCGCTCAGCCAAGACTCGAAGAATGCCTCCGGCGTTTTCCCCGCGCGACGAAGGCGCGCCGCCGGTGCAACGACGGCAATGTTCGTCATGCCACCGCCCACGTCGGCCAGACCGGCGTAGCCGTCGCGCTCCACGTGCATCTCGCCGTACGCGCCCACATCGGCGACGCCCCGATAATGCGCCACCATGGCCATGCGACGTGGGAGGCGCTGGCGTCGCACGAGTCCCAAGCGTCGCGCAATCACCGAGCGCAGGCCGTCCGCGCCCACCACCAGCGGTGCGCGTCGTTCGTGCGTCCCTCCCTCGTCGTCCAGCGTGCGCACACCGACGGCCGCCCCGTGCGCGCCGAGCAGGACATCGGTCACACGCACACCCTCCGCCACCCGTGCCCCCGCTGCCCGTGCACGGTCGAGCAGGATCGCGTCCAGGACGCGCCGCGGGAGCGCGAGTCCGCGGTCGCGAAACCCGCGGAAGCCGTGGGCGGCGGCGAAGTCCCCCCGAATGAGTGAGCCGTTAGGCGAACGGACAGTCATCCCGGCCAGTTGGGCGGCGCCGGCCGCCTCGCAGTCCGCGAGCGCATCCATGGACGCGAGCACCCGTGACGCTTCGGGGCTCAAGTACTCGGCGCACGGCTTGTCGCGGGGGAAATGCGCGCGGTCGAGCACAAGGACGTCTACCCCCAGACGCGCCAGGTGCCATGCGGTCGAACTACCTGCAGGGCCGGCGCCCACGACGATGACCTGCGCGTCGCTCACGCGCGGACGCGAGGCCGGTCTCCCAGTCGCGCGACGCGCTGGAAGAGTCCCATGTAGCGCCAGTGAGGGCGCGGCAATCGTAAGGCCGACGCAAGGCGCGTGAGGTACGGGAGCAGCGCCGAGCGCGAGTCGGCAGAGAACATGAAGCGCGGATGATGGGCGGCGAAGGCGCGGAGCCGCGCCACCGCGGCTTCGAACGGGAGGGCGCTCGAAAAGTAGAATCGCGGCACGAGCAGTGGATCACCGTGCGCGACAACGCCCTCGTCGAGCGCGACGCGGTGCAACGTCGTCCCCGGATAGACGCGCAGTCCCACCGTGAGGTAGACAGCGTCGCCGCGTCCCAGGCGCCACTCGGCAAAGCGCAGTGTTTCGTTCAGCGTCTTCATCGTTTCGCCCGGGCCGCCGACGAGAAAAATCCACAACACGCCGATTCCCGCGCGTTCGACCTGCTCCGCCACATCGCGCACACTCGCGGCGTCGAACCCTTTGTCCAGTCGCTGTAGCACGGGGTCGCTCGCGCTCTCTGCCGTGATGCCGAGCCAACGGAATCCTGCCGCCCGCATCGCGCCCAGCAGATAAGGCGGGACGCTGGCTGGCGTGAAGTTCGTGGTGTCCAGGTGGACGCGCAGGTTTCGGCGGGTGATTGCTTCGCAGATCGCCGCCGCATGGCGTGGCGGGGCATTGAAGGTCGAGTCCACGAACTCGAAACGCCGCACGTTCGCATCGCGCCTGAGCTCCGCCATCTCGTCGACGACGTGCTCCGGATCGCGCAGCCGATAGCCCCAGCCCTCGACGTTGAGGTACGTGCAGTAGATGCACTTGAACACGCATCCACGCTTCGTCTGCACGGGCACCGTGCCACCATGACGCTCGTACGCCGGGAGGTCGAGCCAGCGGTTCAGGCGTGCCGACGGGAACGCATCGACGTTGGCGTCGCCGCTGGGAGGCGTCACGATCGTGGTGGTACCGTCGCGGTGAACCAGGCCGGGAATGTCGCACGGCGAGCGGTCCGCGGCCAGCGCGTCGATCAGCGCGGTCGTAGCCCGCTCGCCATCGCCGGCCACGGCGAAGTCCACACCCAGTTCATCGAACAGCGACGCCGGCGCCACGCCAAATGCCGCGCCGCCGGCGATCACCCGTGCATGCGGCGCCGCGTCACGCAACGTGCGCAGCATGCCGGCCGCCTCGGGCGTGTAGTGTTGCAATGCCACGAGGTCGCTGTTGTCGATGTTGCGAACCGAAACACCTACGACATCGGGGTGGAAGGCGGCCGCCGCGGCGCGCACCGCCGCGTGGGGGTCGCGCGCAAAACACAGATCCGCGACCCGCACGTCGTACCCGGCCGCATCCAGCGCCGATGCCACGCACGCCACTCCGTTAGGCACGACGGGCATCGGTTGACGCTCACGATTCGTGCTGACGAGCAGCACGCGCGGGCGCGACGAACGCTGGCCGGGGAACGGCGATGGGTACGACGGACGCTCCACGTTATCCCGTTTTCACGAATTGCACCTGGTCGAGCGTGAGAAGACTTCCGCTAACGGTATAGGAAAACGTGAGATTCTGCGCGGTCGGCGATGTGAAGCTCACCGTGAGCGACGACCCGCTGGCCGTCCAGGTGCCGCTGGAGATCACCGGGGACGACACGCCGGTGACGAGGTCCAAGGTCACCACCTGGCGCAACACCGACCCATCCGCCGTGAACCCCCACATTGTGTTCACCGTCTGCGCATGCCCACCGACCGTGTCGACGGTCGTCGGCCCAACCCACGTCCCCACGAGTGCGGAATCGATGTTTCCGCCCCCGCCTCCGCCCCCAGTCCCACCACCAATCCCGCTCGACTGTCCCTGGTTCACGTACGAAGGACTCGTCGTGTCGATGCACGCGACCGCGAGCACAGCGAACAGCACAAACGCGGCACGCGCGAGCGCTCCCGTCATCGGACGACCGCGAGCGCGACGACCGCGCCCACCAGCCCGCTCAGGACGTTCACACTGTCGTTGTCCAACCATGAAATGCCTCCAATGCGTTGCGTGACCACGCCGCAGGAGTGCACTACACGTTCGGTGAGCGACTCGCAGAGCGCACATCGACGTTTCGTTTGCCAGAGCGCGCCCACCAACGAGTCGGCGAGCGCCCCACTGAATCCGCCAACGGCCGCTGCGACCGCGACGTTCGGTGGCCAGTGCACGAGCCACGCCACCACCCCAACGACGGTCCCGCCGGCGGCGCTGGCGAGAAGCCCGGCAACCGTGACGCCACCGGACGTGCCGGCAGCGACGGGTCGCCATGTCGTGATCAGGCGCGGGGCCCGGGACGAAAGGGTACCTACCTCCGTCCCCCATGTATCCGCGGTAGCGGCTGCGAGTGCCCCGATCCCAATCGTCATGCAGGGAATGGCCGGAGCAACGAGCGATGTGAGTGCCGCGAGAGCGAATAGCCCCCCGTTGGCCAGCACTTGCATCGCATCGCGTGCTCCGCCCTTGGCGACGACGGATTCGGTGCGACGCAACTTGAGTTCGCGTTGGGCGCGCGAGAGTGAGGTCGACGATACAAAGAAAACGAAAAGAAGCGCGCCCCACGACCACCCGGCAGCGAGCGCGGCCGTACCTACCGCCACCGCAGCTGCAGCACCGGACCGCGACAGCGCGCCCGCACGCCACGCAGCGATCGCGATCGCACACGAGATGACCACCCCAGCCAATGCCCTGGCAATCACTCCAATGGCCGCGACGCTTCCTCGTCAACGAGCATCTGCATGATCCGCCGGCGCAGCGAAGGGGGCGCTTTGAGCAATGTGGACCGCCGCTCGATGAAACGCAGAAATACTTCCTCGTGCCGAAAATGCGGATAACACTTTCCGCACACCGCGAGGTGCTCGCGAATACGCGCCTCCACATCGTCCGTCAACTCGCCATCGAGGAACTCGTAAATTCGCTCGAGTACCTGGTCGCAAGGCATGGACGACAGGTCGCCGTTGGTGGGATTAGTACTCATGACAGTTCGAGTATATGACACCACGGGAGATTTGGTGAGTCCGGGGAGTTGTCCACTCGTTCAAGCCACGGGCGCGCCTATCGGTTCCCGAAATCTTGAACACCCCCCCGCCGCCCGTTACCTTGGGTGCTGCCTCTCAGCGTTCCTACCCCTTCGATGACAAACACGGTCGACGCGCTCCTCCCGCTGAGCTTTCTCGAAGCGGTTCGCAGCGTGGACAGCCCCGACGACCTCGACGCCGAGTTCGTCCCCGAGTTGCGCAACAAGCGACTGGGGCTCAGCGACACGGTCTATGCGCAGATCCAGCGCTACGCCGATGCCGCCAAGAAGCACCAGCGAGTGGAGCAGGAGGAAGCGGTCGCCATCGCCAAACTCATCGGCCGCCGTCCGGATGCCGAGGCGGTGTTTCGCGTGGCGGGACGCCTCCTCGCCGCCCAGACGTATCTCTCGATTCCGGCTGCCTCCCGTGGCTTGATTGCGTCTCTGCCGTCGCTGCTCGCCCGTCCCATTGCGCTTCGCCAGACGCAGCGTATCGCCGTTCGCTACATCAATGGGACGGTCCGTCGCCACGGATCGTTTCTGATGCTCGAAGTTCCGCAGTCGACGACCGTGGACAGCGCGCCGCAGGGCGTGGGCTGCTCCTACTACGAGTCGTTCTTCCGCGAGCTCCTCCGCCTTCTCGGCGCCAGCGGCGGAGCCGTTGACCACGTACGGTGTGCGGCGCGACAGGAGATTACCTGCGAATGGAGAGCCGAATGGCGCTCCATTCAGCGCTCCACTGTCGCAACGGTCGGCGCGGCGTAGCGTAGTCAATCGTGGGACCGCGCTCCAAGCAACTCCCTTCTGAGCGAAGGACGCATGAGAAATGATTACACCTGGTACGTTGCCTTCCGTACAGCGTTCTTTATCTGAGGCCGGAATCGATGCCTGGCTCCTATTCGATTTTCAGGGGTGCAACCCTATTGCCGGCGGCGTACTGGGGCTCAAAGGAATGGTCACACGGCGCATCTTCGCGTTCATTCCGCAGGAGGGAGTGCCGGTAGCCGTGACCCACAACATCGAGCAGGGGCCGTGGCGTGAGTGGCCCAAGGAATGGCGGCGCGAGCGATACAGCACATGGCAAACGCTCGAGGAGACGATCGCATCGCTGGTGCGCGGAAAGCGCGTCGCCATGGAGTACTCGCCCGGGGATGCCGTCCCGTACGTCGACCGTGTGCCGGCCGGGGTGCTCGATCTGGTTCGCGGCTCGGGTGCGGAGGTCGTGCCGTCGGCTGACCTGGTCACGCGGTTCTACGCGCTCTGGACGCCGGACCAGCTCGCGTCTCACCTGCGTGCCGCCGAGGTGGTGGCTGGCGTGGCCAGGGACGCGATGGCCTTGGCCGGCGCGCGTGTCGCGGCCAACGAAGCCCTCACCGAGGACGCGCTGCAGCATTGGATCATCGAGCGATTCGAGCGCGCGTCGCTCGAGTTCGACCATCCCCCGATAGTCGCCGCTGGTGCGAACGCCGCCGATCCTCACTATTCGCCGTCGTCCAGCCGCCCACGCAGCGTAGTCGCGGGCGAGTTGTTGCTCATCGACCTCTGGGGCAGAGAACGTGGCGGGGTCTACGCGGACCAGACCTGGATGGGCTCACTCGGCGCGCCCAACACGCGCGCCGTCACGGTGTGGGAAGCCGTGCGCGACGCGCGTAACGCGGCCATTTCCGCGGTACGCGAGAAGGGTGTGGGTCCGGTTCCCATGCGTGGCGCGGATGTGGATGACGCGGCTCGCGCGGTTATCGCGCAGCGTGGCTTCGGCGAGTATTTCACGCACCGCACGGGGCACTCGATCGATTCCATCCAGCTGCATGGTTCAGGCCCGCACATCGACAACTTCGAGACGCGCGAGGAGCGCCGGCTCATTCCCGGCGTCGCGTTCTCCATCGAGCCGGGGATCTACATTCCGGGCGACATCGGCGTACGCAGCGAAGTGAATGCGCATTTAGGCGACAACCGGGTCACCATCACGCCGCGCGAATACCAGCGCGACCTGCTCGTCGTCTGAGCGGCCGCCGCTCGTTGCGCGCCGCGGAGTCGCCGGTCGAACTGCGCCGCGAGCTCGGCATCTTCTCGGCGGCAATGCTCGTCGTTGGTGGCATCATCGGCAGCGGCATCTTCTTCACGCCGGCCGAAACCGCCAAGGAGCTTCCGACCGCGGGGTGGGTGTTGTTCGTTTGGGCGGTTGGCGGCGTCGTGGCGTTCGCTGGTGCGCTCACGTACGCCGAGTTGGGCGCACTCATGCCCGACGCCGGCGGTGCGTACGTGTACATCCGCGAGGCGTTCGGCGCGCTCCCCGCGTTTCTCTACGGCTGGATGTCGCTTCTCCTGATCGCATCGGGCGCCATCGCGGCGGTGGCCGTCGGCTTCGCCGGCTACGTGGAGCACTTCGTGCCGCTCGGCGCCATTGGTGGTCGGTTAGGCGTAGCCGGCATCACCATCGCCGTCCTGGCCCTGGTGAACTACCTGGGCGTCAAACCCGGCGCCCTGGTGCAGAACGTGATGACCGTCGCCAAGGTCGCCGCGTTGGGCGTCGTCATCGTCGGCGCGGCGGTGCTCTGGAACAGGCTCGCGGTGCCGCCGCTCGTGCCGAATGCACCGCCGCCGCGAACCAGCCTGCGGGCTGGACTCGGCGCCGCGTTCGTGCCGGTGCTGTTCACGATCGGGGGGTGGCAGCAGATGAACATGGTGGCCGGCGAGATCCGCGACCCCGGTCGCAACATCCCGCGCGCCCTGGCTATCGGCATTGCCATCGTGGTCGTCTGTTATCTGGGCGCCAACACGGCGTACCTGCGCGCGTTGGGCCGCGACGGACTTGCCGCATCGACGGCCGTGGCCGCCGACACAGCGACGCAGATGTTCGGTCCGGGCGGCGCGACGTTCATCGCGCTCGCCGCGATGATCTCCATTTTCGGATTCGTGAACGTGACCATCCTCGCCAATTCACGCATCGTGTACGCCATGGCGCGCGACGGCCTGTTCCTCGATGCCGCGGCGCGCGTGCATCCGCGCTTCGGCTCCCCCCATGTCGCCATCGTCGTCATGGCCGTGTGGTCCATCGCGCTGCTCCTCCTCACCGCCGGGAACCTGGGCACGCTGCTCAGCGGCGTCGTGTTCGCGGACTGGATCTTCTTCGGCCTCGGCGCGGCCAGCGTGTTCGCCCTGCGCCGCTCGATGCCTAACGCAGAGCGCCCGTATCGCACGTTCGGCTATCCGGTGGTGCCGGGATTCTTCGTGATCGCGGCCGTCGCCGGCATCGTCAGCTCGTTCTACAAGTCGCTGCGCATGTCGCTGCTGGGGACCGTGATTCTCGCCGCCGGCGTGGTGGTGTTCGTCCTCGTGCGACGGAGGGCGCGGTGAGGCACCTTCCGCGGCGCGGCAGCGCCCTCGCGCTCGTGTTGTGCGCGTCGTTCGCCGGCGTCTCGTGCGACGCCGCCGGCCAGCGCACGGCTGCGCCCGCGGCGGCCGTGCCCGCGGCGGCGGCCGACACATCGGGCCGGGGTGCTGCGCCGGCGTACCAGGTCATTTCCGTGAACGGCGCCGGGCGCATTACCGGACGCGTCACCGTCACCGGCCACGTCCGGCGCGACACCGTCGTGTTTTCGAGCGCCGACGCGCGCTGGTGCGGCGCGACGCCGCGAGTGTCACTTGTGGAGGGAGCGGGGGACCGCGTAGCCGGCGCCGTGGTGTGGATCGACGACCTGCGGGCCGGCAAACCCCTCCCGATGATGCGCCGGTACGATCTTACCACCGCGCGCTGCGCCGCGCGACCCGCGGTACAGGCCGCCGTGGCCGGCGGCATGCTCGACGTGCGCAGCCGCGACCCGATCGCGCACCGCACCCGCTTCCTGTTAGGCGCGGCCACCCTCGACGTCGTCGACGAGAACGATGCCGGCCAGGTCGTGCCGACCGCCGCCGTCCTGGCGCACGCGGGGCTGGTCGAGGTGCGGTGCGACCTGCACGCGGCCACCCACGGCTGGATCCGCGTCTTCGATCAGCCGTACTTTACCGTCACCGCCCGCGACGGAAGCTTCCACATCGATTCGATTCCACCGGGCACGTACCACGTGGCCGTGTGGCAGCCAGCGTTAGGCATGCGCGAGACCACGGTCCAGGTGAAGAAGGGAGAGGCGGCGACCGTGAACGTGGCGATGCCGGCGCCGCGCTGACGGCCCGTCAGGCCCGCCTCCCCGACGCTAGGCCTGGACCGGCTCCTCGTCCGGATACTGAACGCGGTAGAGTCGAGCGTACACCCCGCGGCCGGCCAGCAGCTCCGCGTGTGATCCCTGCTCCACCAGCCGCCCGTGATCCAGCACCAGCAGCCGGTCCGCGCGTCGCACGGTGCTGAGCCGGTGCGCGATGATCAACGTCGAACGCCCCGTGAGGAGCACTTCCATCGCGCTGTTCACCAGACGCTCGCTCTCGCTGTCCAGGCTCGACGTCGCCTCGTCCAGCAGCACCACGGCGGGATTCTTGAGAAACACGCGCGCGATCGCGATTCGCTGGCGCTGCCCGCCCGATAGCTTCACGCCGCGCTCGCCCACGCGGGTCTCGAGCCCTTGCGGCAGGCGCTCGATAAATTCCCACGCGTGTGCCGCCCGCGCCGCGGCTTCCACGTCGACATTGCTCGCGTCGGGCCGCGCGAACGAGATGTTGTCGCGTACCGTACCGCTGAATAGCGCCGGCTCCTGTGGCACGAGTCCGATCGCGCCGCGCAGATCGAGCAGCGACAGGTGCCGAATGTCGATGCCGTCCAGCCTGATGTTTCCCTGCCCGTCCGGTACATCCCAGAATCGAGTCAGGAGCGAAGCGATCGTCGTTTTCCCCGCGCCCGATGGCCCAACGAGCGCCACCACTTCGCCCGTCGCGATGTGGAACGTCACGTCATGCAGCACCGTGGGCAAGTCGGGTCCGTACGCGAACGTCACGTGCTCGAACCACACGTCGCCGTGCACGGGACGCGGCAACGTAACGGGCGCCTCGGGATCCACCACCGTTGGGCGCGTGTCGAGCAGCTCGAACACGCGCCGCGCCGCACCCACCGCCTCCTGATAGTTGCCGAAGAGTGAGGCGAGCGACCCGACGGCCGCCGCGACGAAGAACGCGTAGAACAGGAACTCCACCAGCGCGCCGGGCGTCAACTGTCCCGTTAGCACCAACCGGCCGCCCTGCCAGAGCACCACCACCACGCCGCCGAACGCGGAGAACGTGATGACGCCGAAGAACGCGCCACGCAGCTTGGCCCTCCGGATCGCCGCGGCTACCACATCGCGCAACTGGGCGCTGAATCGCCGCGCCTCTTCATCCTCGCGCGTGAAGCTCTGCACCGTGCGGATCTGCGAGAACGCCTCGTCGGCGCTTCCCATCGCGTCGGCTACCCGATCCTGGACTCCCGTACTTGCGCGCTTGAGCGCTCGCCCAAACACCCATGCCAACCCGACGATGATCGGCACCACCGCCAACGTCGTCACCATCAGCTGCGGATGCGTGAGCGTCAACATCACCACGCCACCGAACAGAAACAGCACCTGCCGCGACAGTTCAGTGGCCTGATACGTCATCACTGACTGCAGCAGGGTGACATCGGTGGCTAGCCGGCTGGTGAGCTCACCCGAGCGTCGCTCGGCAAAAAATCCGGGGGACAATCGGACCAGGTGTGCGAACAAGTCGTCGCGCAACTTGGCAATGATGCGCTCGGCGACGGCCGTGAGCAGCCACACTTGCCCGAAGTTAAGCACCGCTTGCACGGCAAACAGCCCGACCAGGATGATCGCAATGCGATTCAGCGTGCCCGCGTTTGCCCGGACGAACGCGGCGTCGAGCAGATAGCGGACGACGAGTGGGAACGCGAGTGTGATTGCCGCGCTCACCACCAAGGCTATCGCGGCTACCACCATCTGAGCGCGGTAGGGCCGCATACGCGTGACTAACGGACGCAGCGCTCGTGGGGATGGGATCCCGCGCGCGCGACCTTCGTCGGCGCTGGCTGCTGCGGTCAGCGGCCGCGACCGTCGAGCCATGCGCGGATCCGCGGCAAGGCGGCGGTCATACGGCGCCGCTCGTTGGACGCGCGCTCACACAGCGCGTAGACCGCCTCGATAGAATCGTCGCGCTCGTCGGGTGGCCCCGCCCAGTTGTGCGTGGACCATTCGCGCACGTGCACGCGAGCGTGCGCCGGCCGTCCGATCATCAACAGTCGTTCGGGCTCGTGACCTCCGGCCGCGATCAACACTCCCAGTTCGTCGGCGCCTGCGGCACGTGGGTCGCTCATGTCGGCGCTCACCGCGCAACGGCGCGGTCCACCGCCATGGCGACGAACAACAGCGCGAGGTAGAGCAGCGAGAACTTATAGACGCGCCACGCGGCGCCGGTCCACGGCCGAGCGCGCATCACGCGCCAGATGCCGGCGAGCAGCAATGCGCCCAACACCGTCGCCGAGATCACGTACGTCATCCCGAACGCCCCGAACGCGGCGGGGAGCAGCGTGATCGGGATGAGGATCACCGTGTACCACAGCATCTGCCGCATGGTTTCGCGCTCGCCCCAGATGAGGGGTGCCATCGGCACGCCGGCGCGTCCGTAATCAGCCTGTTTGAGGAGTGCGAGCGCCCAGAAGTGCGGTGGCGTCCAGTAGAACACGATGAGAAACAGGTAGATCGCCGCGAGGTCGATGCGCCCCGTGACCGCCGCCCAACCGACCAGCGGAGGGAACGCCCCGGCCGCGCCGCCAATCACGATGTTCTGCGGCGTGCGCCGCTTGAGCCAGCGCGTGTAGATGAACACGTAAAAGTAGAATCCCGCCAGCGCCAGCGCCGCGCTCACCACGTTCACCGTGAACGCGAACACTCCCGTCGCCGCCGTTGCCAGCGCCAACCCGTACGCCAGCACGGCCCGCGGGTCCATGCGCCCGCTCGGCAGCGGACGCAGGCGGGTGCGCGCCATGCGATCGTCGATGTCGCGGTCGATGTACATGTTGACCGCGTTCGCGCCGCCGGCCATGAGATATCCGCCTAACGCAACCCGCAGCACCAGTCCCCAGCCGGGCGAACCGGCCACGAACATCGGGGCAATCGTCGTCACGAGCAACAACGAGATGATGCGCGGCTTGGTCAGCATCACCAGGTCGTGAGCGAGCGACGTCGAGCGTTCCGCGGTCACCACGGCGCCGGTCATCGTCCTACCTCCACCGAAGGAGCGAACGGCCGATGCGCGCCATCTGTTGCTGGCGCCGCGGCGAGCATCGCGTGATCACGCGATGCCAGGCGCGCCAGATACGCAACCGAGAACAGGGTCAGCCAGATCAGCACACCAACGGCCTGATGCAATGAGCGCACTGCGGGCGGCAATTGGAACTCGACCATCGTGGCGGCGACGACGACCTGGGCCACCAGCAATCCGGCCGCGATCCAGAGGCCCCGTACCACCACGGAGGCCTCACGCCGACGCGTCACGCCAATGAGCAGCCCGAACACGTGCAACACGAGCAGCAACGCGAGCACCCGGTGTGTGATCTGGATGTGCTGCCCGGTCAGGCCGGGCCCCGGGCCGCCGCGGCACAGTGGAAATCCGAGGCACGACATGTTGGCGCCGGGATACGTGGCCGTCAGTCCGCCGAATAGGATGGTGATGAGCGCGATCGCCGCGCCCGCGAGGGTGCCGCGCGCCGCACGCTCGGATCCTCGCTCCCGCACCGCCGACCCTCCGCCTAACCCACCGGCGCGCATCACCGCCGCCGCGAGCGCCGCGAGCAGCGTGGCGGCGAGCAGCCAGTGGCCGACGGTGGCGTACCACACGTTCCCCAGCCAGACCGTGATCGCGCCCAGCAGCGCCTGCGCGGGCCACATTACCAAACCCAGGAGGCTGGCGCGCAGCACGCCGCCTCGTCCGCCCACGCCAGGCGTGCCTCGCTGCGCGAACGCCGCCGCGGCCAGCGCCGCGAGCGCCACGAGCAATAGCGCAGCGATGAGGCGGTGCGTCCATTCGATGACCAATGTCGGTTGGTCGAATGGAGGGAACCAGCGCCCATAGCACTTGGGCCAGTGGTTACCGCATCCCATACCCGACCCGCTGATCCGCACGATGGCGCCAAACACAATCTGCGCGAGTGCGGCAACGAGTGCGGCGTACGAGAGCCGCCGCAGGGTAAGCGCCCTCACGGCCTGATCCTCACGATGGGCGCTCGACGACCGTCGGTGTGCTGATGGCGTTCGACCCGCGAATGTTCGCCTCGCGCGTCTGTATCGCATTCCACGTGGCCACGAGCACGATGATCAACCCGATGGCCGGAAGGACGGTCCACATGATTTCCGTCCACCGCGGCGGTGTCGGCACGCGACGGCCTATGTCGTCCCGCGGCACCGGCGCCTTGAGCGCCGACCGTACGATTTCGATCTGCGCTACCACGCAACAGACGACAGCGAGCCAGAAGAGAGCGATGATCAACGGATTGAGGGTCGAGACTTCGTAACTTCGTCGAACCACCAAGCGGAATCAACCCGGGGATTTCCCCACGAGCCGTCTTCCTCTCTCCCTTCCTACTTCCCTGTTACCTATCTGTTCGCCCCTTCCTACATTACCCGTCCCATGTCCTCCCAACTTCCCCGTCGCCTGGGCCTGTTCAGCACCGTCGCGGTGCTGGTCGGCTCCACCATCGGCTCCGGAATCTTTCGCTCGCCGGCGGGGATCGCGCAGCGACTACCGGGTCCGATCCCGCTGCTCGCGGCATGGGTCACTGGCGGTGTCTTCGCCCTCTGCGGTGCCCTCACGCTCGCCGAACTCGCCGGTGCGTTTCCGCGCACCGGCGGACTGTACGTCTTTCTCCGCGAAGCGTGGGGGCGGCTTCCGGCGTTCCTCTTCGGTTGGGCGGAGCTCCTCATCATTCGCGCCGCGGCACTCGGGGCCATCTCGACAACCTTCGCCGAGTATTTTCTGCGCGTGCTCGGCTACAACACAACTGTTGCACCGTACGACGCGTACGTCCACTACGTCGCGGCCGTGGCCATCGCGCTCACCGCGACGTTCAACTACGTCGGCTTGCGCTGGGGCTCGTTGGTCCAGAACGTGACCACCATCGCTAAATATGGCGGCCTGCTGTTCATCGTCCTGCTCGCGCTCGCGCTCGGACTTCCACACACTGGCGGCTACTTCACGCCGGCTGTCCCGCAGGGAAGTTTCACCCTGTCCGCGTTCGGGCTGGCCCTCGTCTCGGTACTCTGGGCATACGACGGCTGGGAGGATGTGACATTCGTTGGCGGCGAAGTGGCGAACCCGCGGCGCAACCTGCCCATGGGGATCATCATCGGGACGCTTGCGGTCATCGCAATTTACGCGCTCGCCAACATCGCCTACCTGGCCGTGCTTCCCGTCGGTCAGATCAGCCGCTCCCCGCTCGTCGCTGCCGATGTCGCGGAAAAGATCATGGGTGCGCCGGGCGTGGTGTTCGTTGCGCTCACCGTCATGATTTCGGCGTTCGGCACGCTCAATGGGTCTATTCTCACCGCGCCGCGCATCTTCTTCGCCATGGCGGACGACGGCTTGTTCTTCCGTGCAGTCGCACGGGTGCACCCGCGGTTCCAGACGCCATACGTGTCCATCGTGCTCTGCGCGTTGCTGGGAATAATCTTCGTGCTCGTGCGCGACTTCCAGCAGCTCGCCGACGCGTTCGTGATCGCCATCGTGCCGTTCCTGGCGTTGGGCGTTGCGGGTGTGTTCGTGCTGCGCAAGCGGTCTGACTACGACCCACCGTTCCGCATGCCCGGCCGCACCGTTGCGCCGGCGTTATTCATTCTAGCCACCGTGTTCCTGCTCGTGAATGCGATCGCGGATCCGGGTAGTCGTTGGGCCACCGTAGGCGTGCTCGGCGGTATCCTACTTGGCATTCCGGTGTTCTACGCCACTGTGGGCCGCGAGCCGGGAGATGCGGCGTCCGCGAAACCGTGACGCTCCTGCTGCGTTCGCTACGTGGTAAAATCTTGACGACCCCGCGCGGTGCGGTACCTTGACCTTCGCCTCCCTCGCGGGGAGTGCCCGGCTGCGACGGTCGCGCCCTTGCTTCGGGCCCCGGACAGTCTGCCCAACGGGCCACAGATCATCACGCCGCCCTCAGGAGGCGTGTTCAGGACTTTCACTCGGAGATCGCAGCGCAATGTCCACGTCAGGACGAATTTGCAATTTCCTGCTCGGATGTGTCGCCGCCGCGGTGGCGGCTGCTTCGCCACTCGGTGCTCAGGGTGTCACCACCGCCGCCGTGAGCGGCACCGTTATCGACGAAGCCAGCGGCCAAGGGATCGAGTCCGCGCAGGTGGTCGTCATCAACCGGTCCACCGGGGTCACGACTGGCGGCCTATCGCGTGAAGGCGGCCGATTCTTCATCCAGGGTTTGGTCGTGGGCGGACCATATACGGTGAGCGTCCGCCGCATCGGGTACGAGCCTGCCTCGATCAATGACCTGACGCTGTCGCTCGGCCAAAACTACCGCGCCCTATTCAAACTCAAGCAGCAAGCTGCCCAACTGGCCGTCGTGACCATCCCGGCGCAGAGCGAAGAGTCGTTCTTTTCCCCCGCTAAGAAAGGGGTCGAGACGCTCGTCACCGACAGTGCGCTGCGTCGGCTCCCGACGCTGAACCGCAACTTTACGGATTTTGTCAACGCAACACCGCAGATTTCGCAGTCCAGCTCCGGCAACTCCGCGGGCGGCGTCAACAATCGCTTCAATAACATTCAGATCGACGGTGTGAACGAGAACGACCTGTTCGGACTCGGCTCCACCGGCCAACCCGGCGGCCAGGCCGCCGCCAAGTCCATCTCGCTCGAGGCGGTGAAGGAATACCAGGTCATCCTGTCTCCGTACGACGTGAGCCAGGGCAACTTCACCGGCGCGCTCATCAATGCCGTCACCAAGAGCGGGACCAACGACTTCCATGGGTCGGCGTACTACTACTTCTACAATCAGAATCTGGCCCAGAATATCACCTTCATCCGCCAGTCGCAGTTGTCGGTGAAGCAGTATGGGCTGTCGTTAGGCGGGCCGATCGTCAAGGACAAGGTCCACTTCTTCATCGCGCCTGAATGGCAGGATCGGTCGCAGCCCGCGTCCGGGCCCTATCTCGGCCAGAGCGCCAGTGCTACGACGCCGCTCTCCACCGACCCGGCGAACATCAACCGGTTCATCAACGATCTGGAGACCTACGGCATCACGCCGGGCAGCGCCGGCCTGCAGAACAACACGAACCCGCTCACCAACCTGTTTGCGCGCCTCGACGTCGCGTTGCCGAGCATCGACAGCCGACTCGTCGTGCGGTACAACTACGGTCGCGCGGTGGAGGACATCTTTAGCCGCTCGCTGACGACGTTCAACCTGTCGTCCAACGGCTATACGTTCCGGAACTCCACCAACTCGCCGGTGGTCCAGCTGTTCAGCAACTTCGACAACGGCAGCGCCAACGAACTTACGCTCGGCTACACTCGCGTGCGCGACGGCCGCGTGCCCAACACGTTCGCGCCGCAGGTCTCGGTCACCGTCCCCGGTACCGAGACGCCCACGGCCACGCTCGTGGGCGGCAGCGAACAATTCTCGCAGGGTAACTCGCTCAATCAGGATCTCTTCGAGCTCACCGACGACTACTCGTTCCCGCTCGGCGCCGCGCATCGTATCACCATCGGCACGCACGACGAGATGTACAAGTTCCTAAACGTGTTCACCCAGAGTTCATACGGCGTCTGGACCTTCGACAGCCTCGCGGCGTTCGAGCAAGGTATCGCTGACCGCTATACGGTGTCGGGCAGTCTTGGCGGTCCCGTGATCAGCCAGTTCAAGGGATATTCGCTCAGCGCGTACGCCGAAGACAATTGGAGCATCAACGACCGGTTCAACCTCACGTACGGTCTGCGCATCGACGTCCCGTATCTGAGCGACAAGCCGGCCTTCTCTCAGCAGGTGCTGAACGACTTCGGCCGCAACACCAGCGACGTGCCGTCGGGCAACGCGCAGTGGTCGCCGCGCATCGGGTTCAACTGGGATGTCACGGGCAACCAGAAGAATCAGCTCCGTGGCGGGGTGGGCTTGTTTGTCGGCCGGCCGGCGTACGTGTGGATTGGCGATGCCTTCCAGAACACCGGCAGCGGTCTGGGCACCATCAATTGCGGCCCAACGGCCTCGTTCCCCGGACCCGCGCCGGCATTCAACCCCAGTGCCAGCAACCCGCCGCTCGCCTGCGGAAACGGACAGGGTCAGTTAGGCTCGGGCAGCGTGGGCGAGGTGGACTTCCTCAATACCAACCTCAAGAACCCGCAAGTGTTGCGCGCGTCGCTGTCCTACGACCGCCAGCTCGGGGGCGGGTTCGTGGGAACGCTCGAGGGACTCTATACCCGCGGCCTCAACAACATCTTCTACGTCAACCGAAATCTCGTGGGACCGCAGTCCACGGACGCCCACGGCCGCGTGGTCTACGGCACCTTCGATGCGCAGGGGCGGTCGACGCCCGCGCTCGTCTCAACGAAGTACTCGTTCGCGATCGACGCGCTCAACCAATCGAGCGACTACGCGTACAACCTCACGGCGCAGCTCCAGAAGAGGTTTTCCGACAACCTCGAGGCGATCGGCTCGTATACGTTCTCGCACTCGTACGACGTGACGAGCCTGACCTCGAGCATCGCCTCGTCCAACTTCAAGTTCTCACGCGACGTGTCGGGCAACCAGTTCGATCGCACGGCCACGGTGTCCAGCTTTGACCAGCCGAACAAGGTGCTGGCGACGCTCATCTACTCGCTGCCGTGGAAGACGTGGGGCACCGACCTGTCGCTGCAGTACATCGGCCAGTCGGGGGGACCGTACGACTATGTGTACACCGGCAGCGGCGGTCGCGGCGACTTGAATGCCGACGGTGTCGTCGGCAACGATCTGGTCTATGTCCCCACAAACGCCACCGACCCGACTGAGATTGAATTCAGCACCCTGAACCAGAGCGGCGGCAACCCCCCGATCACGCCCCAGACGCAGGCCGTGGCGCTCGAGAGCTTCATCAAGAGCACGCCGTGCTTGAACGACCATCGGGGCGAGATCATTCAGCGCAACACGTGCCGGAACCCGTGGCAGAACTTCATGAACGTGTCGCTCAACCAGTCGCTGCCGAGCATCCAGGGACGTACGCTGTCAGTACGCCTCGACGTGTTCAACTTCCTGAACCTGCTCGACCGGAGCTGGGGCCGAGTGGAGTCTGCCGGCTCGTTCGAGGACATCAGTCTGCTTACCCAGACGGGCATTGACGGCGCGACCGGCCAGCCGATGTTCACGTTCAGTCCGACGTACCAGAAGTTCCTCGTGTCCGCCAATCCGTCCAACTACTACCAGCTGCAACTCTCCGCGCGACTGAGCTTCTAACCGGGATGATGGTCCACTGGCGGGATCGCGTTTCACAGGCATGACGTCGGCGCACGTTCCGCGTGCGCCGACGTGCATCCTGCCCGTTTCGCCCCGTGGCCGACTCCGCGCTCCCGCGGCAAACCGGCAGCGATCATGGGCGCCGCGCTTGGGCGCGCGGGGTCGTGAGCCGGCGGCTTACCCTCTTCTCCCGTTTCCCGGTTCCTAGAATACCCTCACATTGATATACCGCTTCGGATTCGCTTTGATGTCTGCCGTCAGCGAATCCAGCCGCGCGAGCAGCGTGTGGATATCGTTGTAGACGCTGGGGTCGTTGAGCAGTTTGCTCACGGTGCCGTTCCCGTGCGCGACGCTCTCCATCACCGAATCGAGCCGGGCGGACGTCTCCTGCAGTTTGGACGTCATCTGCTTGAGGTTCTGTGTCGTTGCCGCCACGTTCCGCACCGTCGTGTCTAACGCGGCGCTGTCCAGCGCGCTCGCGCTCTTGCGAATCGTGGCCAACGTGAGCGTCAACGCAGCCGACTGTTGCTCGGCCACACGGTGGAGCTCGAGCAGCAGCGCGTTAGTCGATTGAATCGTCTTGTGCAAATCCTCGACGCCGTTCTTCTGCACCATCTCCACCTGAAACGCCTTCACGACATCGGACAGCGAGCCGCTCATCGAGTCCACGCGTGCCAGCATCTGATCGATGGTCGGCGCGGGTTTGCCCGTGGGGATGGTATCACCCGGCGGATAGAAGGCGCCGGCACGGCACGTCGGTGTGCTGCTCGTTGCCGGCGGCACGGCGCCCGCGGCTCCCTCGACGCCCACCGTGGCCTGCGCGCGCAAGCACGGATGCAACGCGACCGACTTGTCGCCGAAGAATCCCTCGTTCTGGACCGTCGCGGTCGTTCCCTCGGGAATCTTCCACTGCTTGTCGATCGAGAGGGCCACGTCCAGCACGCCCGCCGGGTCGAGGTGCACCTGGTCGACGTACCCGACTTGCACGCCCGCGAGTAGCACGGGTTGGCCTGTCTTGACGTTGTTCCCCCAATCGAACACCGCGTACATGGGATACGACTTGCTGTATCCCCGGCGGGCGAGCCACAGGGTGCCGACGACCCCGACCACGACGGCCACGGTCACGAATACACCGACAATCACTTCGTCACGTCGCTTCATGGGGCGAGAGCCGGGGCGAGGTAAAGCGCTGTGAGCGCGTCGAGCAGGAGAATGACCACCGAGGAGATGACCACGGCGCGGGCGGTCGACCGCCCAACACCTTCGGCGCCGGTCTCGGTCACGTATCCCTCATACGAGCAGATGAGCGAGATCGACGTCCCGAACAACGTCGCCTTGATGAGCGCGTAATACACCTGAAACGGGATGAACGTGAGACGCAGACCGCTGGTGTAGTCGGTGAGCCGCACCTTCGTGGCCGCCACCACCGTGATGCCGCCGAACACGATCCCGATCGCGATCGCCAGAATCGTGAGCAACGGTACCATGGTTAGGCCGGCGATCGTCCGCGGCACCACCAGATACGCGATCGGGTCGTACGCCAGCGTCTCCAGCGCGTCGATCTGCTCGGTAACGCGCATCGTCCCGATCTCGGCGGCCATCCGCGCGCCCACCCGTCCGGCCAGCACGAGCGCGGTGAGCAGCGGGCCGAGCTCCAGCACCACGCTCTGTCGTACGATCCAGCCAACCGCCGACAGCTGCACGCCGGGGAATAGCTGATAGACGGTCTGGTACGCCGTCACCGCCCCAATGAACGCGGCCACGATCCCGGCCAACGGAATCGAGTCGACGCCAATGTTCCGCATCTGCCGCACCGTGAGCGGCATCCACGTCCGCACCTCGCCAAACGCACGCACGATTTCCGTGAAGAACTGGACGCGGAGTCCGATCTGGAGAAAGAATCCGATCGTGATGCGCGCCACACGCCGGAAGAACAGAATGGCCGCACGTTGCGGGATGGCGAAGTCATCCGTTGGGCGGCGCCCGTGCGGGGGGAGGGAGGGGCCGGGAAGCGCAGTGGCGCTCATCGCCCCCCCCCCTTCCAGGCCGCGACGCGGCGGCTCACGTGCGCACTCGCGCGAGCAAGATCGCGCCGGCCACGCCGAACACGATATTCGGCAGCCACGCGGCCAGCGTCGGTGGCACCACGCCCCCCTGGCCCACGGCCTTGGTCAGTTGAATCAGCATCAGGAAGATCATGGTGATCGCCAGGCTGATCCCGATGCCGTACGCCGCCCCGCCGCGCTGCGTACTCGTGGCCAACGGCGCGCCGAAGACGGCAATGATGATGCACGTGACCGGAATGGCGATCTTGAGCGCCAGCTCCACCATGAGCTCGTTCACGTCGGAGCCGGATCGTTGGAGTGCCATGATGAATCGCCGCAGCTCCCGATACCGCATCTCGTCCGGGCTTCGTGGCGATGCGGTGAGATCGGTGGGCGCTTCGGTGAACGAGTTGTCCCGCAGCGAGTCGAACTGCACCGACAGCGTCTGCAGTGAGTCAGGAATCACGTGGAGCTCTCCCCGCTGGAGCGTCCAACGGTGGCGCGTACTGTCCCATTTCGCACCCTGTGCCGCCACAAGATAGGTGGGATACGCTGGGCCCTTTCCCTTTCGCTCGATCGTGAGATGGTCGATCATCCGCCGGTCCACATTCAGCGCCGCGATCTGATAGACGCGCCCGCGCTGCGCCTCGTACGCGAAGTTGAAGCGGTCGCTCATGCCCGTGAACCGGCGTTCCTCGAGAATATCGTTGCGCTTGCGATCGGTCACCGGCACCAGCTCGCCCACGAACAGCGTGAACACCGCCACGATCACGGACGCGCCAAGTATCGGCGCGATGAAGCGATGGAAACTGATCCCCGACGCCTTCGCCGCGGTGATCTCCGAGTGACGGGTGAATCCACCAATGGAAAACACCACGGCGAATAGCACCGCCGCCGGCAGCACCATGAACATGGAGTCGGGAATCCAGTACAGATAGCTCAGCGCAATCTGCCCCGAAGATAGATTCCGGCTCAGGTATTTCTGCAGATGGTCGGTCAGATCGATGACGATGACCAGCAACGGAAATCCGAGCGAGGCCGTCACCAGAATCTTGGTGAACTCTTTCAACACGTAGCGATCTAACGGACCCAGTATGCGCATCAGGCCGTCCGCCGTCGCCGGTCGGCGGGAATCCCGATGCGTCGCACTTGCCGCGCCATCCACCCGCGTACGTTCTCCAACATCTCCGCCATGTCGCCGCCCTGCGTGGTCGCTCCCACGCGTTGCGAATGCACGAGCGCGATCACGCCCACCACGGTGAAGATCACATTGGCAGCCCACATGGACCAGAACGGGCTCAGGATCAGCTTCTCCGCCAACGCCTGGCCGCCAATCAAGCATATGTAGTAGAGCGCGAACGCCACGATGCTCACGCCGATCACCAGTCCCACGCCTCCGCGCGGGAAGCGCAACGCGAGTGGCGCGCCGAACAGGACGAAGACGATGCACGCAGCCGCGAGCGCGAACTTTTTCTGGATTTCCACCTGGTAGCGGCTCATGGTGATTTGCGCGTCCGTGATCCGCGATCGGATGACGTCGATCTCTCCCGGCGATACCGTCGATCCCGGCATGTAGCGTCTACGTTGCGGCGCCGCCTGCTCGCGTCTCGGCCCATCGATCTCGGGATGCAGTCCGCCCAACGTTGTCCTGACGATATTCGTCGCCGCCTGTCCCGCATCAGGCGTCACCGGCGGCCGTGTCTTGGGCGCCGCCGGCGCTCGTGTTTTCGCCGTCGACGGCGCCGTCGCGCCCGTGTGCTGTGCTAGGACAGGCACCTTCCTACTCGCGATCGGCACTTTGGCCGGCGCGTCCGTTGGCGCCGCTGGCTTCTCGGCTTGCTTCTCGGCTGGTTTCTCCGCTTGGGTTTTCACGGGTGTGCTACTCGCGATGCCTCCCTCCTTCCCCTGTTGTTCCCCTTTTCCTGGCTTCTCTCCGTGCCGTCCGATTCTCCCAATCGCCCCAAACACGCCAGTGATCCACCCGCAATACACCTGCCCTGACGTCCGCTCCGTCTTCTGTTCAAGTTGCGCGTTCCTCGTCACCACGTCGCCCGTGGCCGCGAAACGCGCCGCGTTGCCGAGCGCGGTCGCGAGATCGTGCCGCGCGACATCCAGCGAGTACGCGCCACCCTGGTACTCGTGGTCCATCTGGCACACCGTCATCTCGCGCTCCGACCGGTAGTCGTCCTTCGCCGTCTTCTCGAACTTGTTCGCCACCCCGCGCACCCGAACGACGTCGGTGGTGAAGTACAACCGCTGCAGGGAACCCGGATCGTCGTTAGGCACCTGCAGTACGTACCCGTGATGCAGCGTCATCTGCAGCGTGCTTTCGTCCAGTGTCAACCCCATCAACCCGCTGTCCGCATAGATTGTCTTGCGGTGCGTGGGGTCCTCGAAATTGTAGATGAAAACCTCGCGCATCCGGTTCGTGGCGTCGTCGATGTGTGCGGCCCTGAGAAAGATGCGCCCGGGAATCACCTCGTTGATCACCTGCTCGCGCAGCGCGAACGTCGGCTTCTTGCGCGCGATGTCCGTCTGCAGTGTGCGCAGCTTGTGATTCGAGCGTGGCAGCACTTGGTCGTTGAACAACAGCATCAGCAACGCCAATACAGCGCCGCCCACCATCACGGGGCCCACGATCCGGATCACGCTCACGCCTGACGCCCGCAGCGCCGTAACTTCATTCTCGGCGGCCAGCCGGCTAAACGAGTACAGCACCGCGACCAGGACGGCCATCGGGAGCGACATGGCCACGATGAACGGGATCGAGAGGTAAAAGAACTCTCCGATCACTCCCCACGACAACCCCTTCCCAACCAGCTCGCCAAATTGCTTGGCCACCTGATTGAGCAGAAGGAGGGTCGTCAACGCCGACAACGAGAACACCAGCGGACCAACGTGCTCTCGGACGACGTACCGCGTGAGAATCTTCACCTGGGGATGACTCGCTGAACCGCTCGCTCGCAGGGGCGCACGATTGCCATATGTTCTCTTCGACTCCCGTTCAAATCTAAGACGCTCGACCGTGCTCAGCGACCAGCGTCCTCCGGAATTTCTGCTGTTCCGTTTCCGCGCCTACCCTTACCTTTCCCTCATCTCCTCCCGGAGCTCGTCCGTGCGCCGCCGTCCCGCCGTGCTCTCCCTCTTCTTCTCCCTTTCCCTCACCGTGGCCCTGTTCGGATGTAGCCGAGTGCACGGTCCGCAGACGTCGTTTGACGGACAGGAGGCGTTGGGCTTCGTCAAGACGCAGCTCGACTTCGGCCCGCGCATTCCCGGCTCGCCTGCCCACAAGAAAACGGGCGACTGGATCGTCGCCCAGATGAAGGCGCGCGCGGACACGGTCATCGAGCAACGCTGGACGCACGTCACGGTCACCGGCGACACGCTTCCGCTCCGGAACATTCTCGCCCGCTTCCGCCCAACGGCCGCCCAACGCGTGCTCTACGTCACCCACTGGGACACGCGCCCGATTTCCGATGGTGCGCGCGACTCGGCCCAACGACTGCTCCCTATGCCCGGCGCCAACGACGGAGCGTCCGGCGTCGCGCTGTTCATCGCGTTAGGCGACGCGCTCCGCAAAACTCCGCCAACGGTGGGCGTCGACCTGCTGTTTGTCGACGGCGAAGATTATGGGAATTTCGGCGACGGCGATCCTCGCAAAGCAACCGATGTGCTCCTCGGCTCCACGTACTTCGCCCAGCATCTGCCATCGCCTAACTACAAACCCCTCTACGGCGTCCTCTGGGACATGATCGGCGATCGCAACCTCGACATCTACGAAGAAGCCAATTCCCTGCGACGCGCACCCGAAGTCGTCGCCCTCGTCTGGCGCACCGCCTCCGACCTCGGATACTCCCGCTACTTCATTCCGAGCCTCGGCCAACAAATCACCGACGACCACATCCCCCTCCTCGATGCCGGCCTCCGCGTGATCGATGTGATCGACATCGATTACCCCTGGCACCATACCCCCCAAGATACCTTCGACAAAATCTCCGCCCAAAGCCTCCAAATCGTCGGCGATGTCGCCACCAAACTCGTCACCGCACAGTAGCCGCGCCATCGTCGTTTTGATCCGCAACGCAATATCTCGATGACAACCCCCCAACCGGGACTTGATATCGTGCGCCCACGATGCCAACACCCGCCGAACGCCGCGCCCTCTTCTTCCTCTCCGCCCTCCTCGCCCTCGGCGGAGCCGCCCGCGTCTTCGCTTCCCGAACCGGCAACAACCCGCCGCCCTCACTCGAAGAACGCGCCGCACTCGATACCCAAATCAGAGCCGTCGACTCCGCTCGCCGCAAAAAACCGCCCGGCAAACGGTCCGCTGCCAAACGCAACCGCCGCCAGTCAAACTCCGCGCTATCCCCAGAGCCTAATATTCCGCCCGGCTATGGCGCCAGCCAGAGCCCAATAGACAACCCCGCACTCCCTGTACTCCCGCGCGCCCCACGCCGTTCCAAACGCAAACGCCCAGACTCGTCAGCAACATCCTACCCCCCCACCCCCCATATCGACCTCGACGTCGCGCCGGCTAGCGATATCGAACGCCTCCCGCGCATCGGACCCGCACTCGCACGCCGCATCAGCGCGGACCGCGATGCACTCGGTCCATTCGGCGCGCTGGCCGTACTCACACGCGTCCGCGGAGTCGGACCCGCACTCGCACGTATCCTCAAGCCATACGTGACGTTTTCCCTCAAACCGCGTCCTCACCGTGTGGCTGATCCGGGCGGGCGAGGGACCACCCGGAAACCACGCCGCAGCCGTCCCCGGGTGTCCGATCCGCCATAGACACCACTGGTTCCGGCCGCTCGGCTGCTCAGCCGCGAGTTCCAGCGCCCCCCGGCGTGGCCGGGTACCCGCGACACCCAACACGCGATCAACCCTTCCCGGTCGAATATGGCTGCACCCGTTGCTGCATCGGGCGAACGCATCGGCGAACTCCTCATTCGTGAGGGGCTCATCTCGCGCGAAGCCCTCGATAAGGCGCTTCAGGAACAGAAAAGTACCGGCATGCGCGTCGGTTACAATCTGGTCAAGCTCGGCTTCATCAACGAAGTCGACCTCACCAGAATGCTCGCGCGCCAGTACCGCATGCCCGCCGTCGACCTCAGCAATTTCGAGGTCGATGCCCGCATCGCCAAGCTCATCCCCGCAGAGCTCGCCCAACGCCACCTCGTCCTCCCCCTCAAGCGCGAAGGCCGCACCCTCACCGTCGCGATGGCCGATCCCTCCGACCTCGGCGTCATCGACGACCTCAAGTTCATCACCCGGTATGATATTTTCCCCGTCATCGCCGGCGAATACACGCTCCGCAATGCCATCGAACGCCACTATGGCGAATCGCCGGATGACGCGCTGCAGAACCTCCTCACCGACATTGGAGAAGAAGGCGATGTCGAAGTCGTCGAAGACCGCGAAGAGGAAATCAGCGCCTCCGCGCTCGCCGCCGCCATCGACGATGCCCCAGTCGTTAGGCTGATCAACGGCCTCCTCACCGATGCCGTCAAACGCGGCGCCTCCGACATCCATTTCGAGTGCTACGAGCACGAAATGCGCGTCCGCTACCGCATCGACGGCGCACTGCAAGAAGTGATGAAGCCGCCCCTGAAGCTCAAAGCCGCCCTGATCTCCCGCTTCAAGATCATGGCCAGCCTCAACATCGCCGAACGCCGCGTGCCGCAGGACGGCCGCATCAAGCTCAAGATCGGGAAGAAAGTCATCGACTACCGCGTCTCCACCCTCCCCACGCTGTTCGGTGAGAAGGTGGTGCTCCGAATTCTCGACAAGGGGAATCTCACCCTCGACCTCGAGCGGTTCGGCATCGAGCTGCGCGCCGAACAAGACCTCATGGAAGCCGTGTCCAACCCGTATGGCATGGTGCTGGTCACCGGCCCCACGGGCTCGGGGAAAACCACCACCCTCTACTCGGCGCTCTCCAAGGTCAACAACATCGATGTCAATATCATGACCGCCGAAGATCCCGTCGAGTACAACCTCTACGGGATCAACCAGGTGCACGTCCGCACCGATATCGGACTCACCTTCGCCGCGGCGCTCAAGGCGTTTCTGCGACAGGACCCGAACATCATCATGATCGGTGAGATCCGCGACCTGGAGACCGGCGGCATCGCCATCAAGGCCGCCCTCACCGGCCACCTCGTGATGTCCACGCTGCACACCAACTCCGCCCCCGAGACGGTCACCCGCCTGTTGGACATGGGATTGGAGCCGTTCAACGTGGCGTCGGCGCTCAACCTGATCCTTGCGCAGCGGCTCGTACGCCGCATCTGCAACAAATGCCGCGAACAATTGTGGTTCACCGATGATGAATACCGCGCCGCGAAACTCGCGCCCGAAATGACCCTCGGCGATCTCCACTTCACCGATGAAGCCATCCAGAACATGAAACGCGGCGCGGTCACCGATGCCCAACCGATCGTGGCCGACTTCAATCTCGAGACAAAAGTCAGCGAGATCCCGCTCTGGCGCGGCCGCGGCTGCGATGCCTGCGGTGGCTCCGGTCTCAAAGGCAGACAAGGACTCTACGAGGTCATGGCCATGACCCCGCGGCTCCGCAAGCTCGTTCTCCAGAACGTCGGCGCCCCGGAAATTCGTGACGCCGCCATCGTGGAAGGAATGCTCACCCTCCGCATGGACGGACTGCTGAAAGTGATGAAAGGAATTACCACCCTCGAGCAAGTGATCAGAGAGACAGCCGCGTAACCGCGCCCCCGCGCCCCCGCGCCCCCGCGCCCCCGCGCCCGCCGCCACCTTTTACCCCCGGCGTGCCTCACGAGTCTATGGACTATCCCGATCCTCGCTCCCCCCGCTGACCCCATGACCTCTCCCGCTCCCGGCACATCGTCCATCAACCTTCGCTCCCTCCTCGAGGAAATGATCGAGCGGGATGCGTCGGACCTGCACATCACAGCGGGAGACAAGCCGAAGCTCCGTATCGACGGGGACATCCAGAACGCCAACGTGGACATCGTCCTGTCGCCCAAAGACACCATGCAGTTGGCGTATTCGATTCTCACCGAGAATCAGAAGAAGCGGTTCGAGACCGAAGACGAACTCGACTTCTCGTTCGGAATCCAGAACCTGGCACGCTTCTGCGGCAACTGCTTCAAACAGCGCGGCTGCGTGTCACTCGTGATCCGGCAAATTCCGTTCAACGTCCGCACCTTCGAGGAACTCGGACTTCCCAACGCCGTTGCCCGCATGGCCGAAAAACCGCGCGGACTCGTGCTCGTCACCGGTCCCACCGGCTCCGGGAAAAGCACCACCCTCGCGGCCATGATCGACAAAATCAATCGCGAGCGCAAAGGACACATCATCACGGTGGAAGATCCGATCGAGTTCATCCACCGCCACCAGAGCTGCATCGTCAATCAGCGGGAGGTCGGCACCGACACCAAGAGTTTCGCCACCGCCCTCAAGTACGCCTTACGCGAAGACCCCGACACCATCCTCGTCGGCGAAATGCGAGACCTCGAAACCATCCAGGCCGCGTTGACCATCGCCGAAACCGGGCACTTGTGTTTGGCGACGCTGCACACCAATTCCGCCGCAGAAGCCATCAACCGCGTCATCGACGTATTCCCGTCTCACCAACAGGAACAGGTGCGCGCGCAACTGGCGTTCAGTCTCGAAGGAATCGTCACCCAGTCCCTCCTCCCCCGCGCTAAAGGCCGCGGCAGAGCAATGGCCGTTGAGATCCTCGTCGTCACCCCGGCCATCCGCGCCCTCATTCGCGATGCCAAGGTTCACCAGATTTATGGATTGATGCAGGGGGGGAAAAAGTACGGCATGCAGACACTCAACGACGCGCTGTACCAGTTGTATGTCGCGCGTGAGGTGGATATGGACGAGTGCCTGCGCGTCACGTCCGACCCCAACGAGTTCTTGCGCATGATCGGCGAACCCCCACTCACCGCCGATGCCGCCGACTTGGTGAAGAGCGGCAAAAGCGTGAGGGAAGCGAACAAAATCGCGTCCATCGTGGGCAAGCGTTAGCCACCCGCCCGACAGAGATCAGCCATGCCCACTTTCGCCTATACCGCGCGCACCCTCGGCGGCGAGCTCAAAACCGCATCCATGGATGCTGCCTCGCGCGATGAGGTCGTCGCCCAACTGCGTCGCCAGAAGCTGATTGTCGTCAAGATCGACGAAGAGAAGGCGAAAAAGCGATTCGGTCGTATCAAGACCCGCGACATCGTCATCTTCACGAGGCAGTTCGCGACCATGATCAACGCCGGCCTGCCGCTCGTGCAGGCGCTCGACATCCTGTCCCGCCAGAGTGAGAGCAAGGCGCTGCAGGACGTCACTCGGCAGGTCGTGTATGACGTCGAGTCCGGACACACCGTGGCGGATGCCCTTCGCCGACACCCCAAGGCGTACACCGACCTGTACGTCAACATGGTCGCCGCCGGCGAGGCTGGTGGTATTCTCGATACGATTCTGCTGCGACTCGCCACCTTCCTCGAGAAGAACGACGCCCTCGTCGGCAAGGTGAAGAGCGCGATGATCTATCCGGCCGTCATCATGAGCGTGGCCGCCATAGCCATCATGGTGCTGCTCATCTTCGTGATCCCCGTCTTCCAGACCATGTTCGCCAGTGTGAACCTCGCGCTCCCGCTCCCCACGCGCGTGGTCATTGGACTGTCGTCGTTCCTCAAGCACTACTGGTGGATCATCGTCGTCGGCACATGGGGCGGCATCTTCATGCTGCGACGGTACTACAGGACAGCTCCCGGCCGCCTGCAAATCGACGCGCTGATGCTTCGCCTTCCTGTGTTAGGCGGCCTGCTGCGCAAATCGGCGGTGTCCCGCTTCACGCGCACCCTTGGCACGCTGATCAGTTCCGGCGTCAGCATTCTCGACGGCCTGGAGATCACCGCCAAGACCGCCGGCAACCAGGTGATCCACAATGCGATCATGGAGTCGCGGTCGTCGATCGCCGGCGGCGACACCATCAGTGCCCCCTTGCAGCGCAGCCAGGTCTTCCCCCCCATGGTGATCTCCATGATCGCCGTTGGCGAGCAGACCGGTGGCCTGGACGAGATGCTCACCAAGATCGCGGACTTCTACGACACCGAGGTCGACACCGCGGTCAGTGGTTTGTTGAGTCTGATGGAACCGATCATGATCGTGTTTCTCGGCGTGGTCGTCGGCGGCATGGTGGTCGCGATGTACCTGCCGATCTTCGACATGGTCAATGCCGTGCAGTAGGTAGGCGATTGTCGCAGTGTGCAGTCACAATCCCCGCGCGGCATTTCGCGCGGGGCTTGTGTGTGATGACATTCTCCTCTCCCTTCCCCTCGAGCCCCGGCGCACCGGTCAGTCGGCTCCGCACGCCAGCAAGGAGACGACATGCGAATCCCGACGTGGATGGTGGTTGCGCTCGCCGCGTTGTTCGCCATCCCGTTTGGCTACGGACTGGTTGACCTGCGCGCCGCTCGACCACGCTACGGCGCGTCGAGCAGCGGCGGTACGTTGCGGCGGGGCGCCGCGAGTGCCAGCGCCCGATCCGGCGCGCGCGCGATCGCGGCGAACACGTCCGCTCGCGACCGGCGTTGGAACGCGGAGCGCCAGACATAGTTAGGCGACTCATATCGGGCGCCCGAATACCAGAACGAGATGATGTCCCGATCCGGATCGTAGGCGAACGTCGATCGGTAGACGACATCCTCGAAGGCGGGAATCGCGCCGCGTGCGAGCACGGGTGATGGATAGGTCTGCCAGGTGAGCCCATCGGGGCTGGTGGCGAGGTAGAGCGCGGGCGTCGTACATGAGCCAGGCGTCTTGGCGTTGAAGAGCGCCCAGAACTCGTGACGAGTGGGAATCCACTGGACGTCGATGTGCCACGCGGACACGCCGGCTTGCGAAAGCCTGACGGTTTCTGGTGCAGACCACACCAGTCCATCCGACGATCGGCGCAGCTCGACCGAAGTCGTGCTCGCGGAACATCCCACGTTCGCGTTCACCGACCACATGCGCCAGTCGATTGGGCTGCGGCGAACCACGGTCGGCGACACGATAGTGTGGTTTGGGCCTTCTGCGACGATCGTCGAGGGGCCGAAGTGCACGCCGTCCGAAGACCGCGTGACCTGGATGACGTTGTGCGCGTTCACCGCGCGGTAGTAGATCCAGAGTTGGTTGTACTCCGGGACGTACACTGCATCGGGGTCCGATAGATATCCCTGGGTGGGGACCACGATGGGATTGTGTACGCCGGCCGGTGGACTCCACACGATCGGATCGCTGCCGGCGAAGATGGACGGATTCTCGTACGAGGCATTGCCGTTGGGATACGGCGTGATGGCGAGATACTGCGCGGCGCCCGGCCACGACGAGGGCATGGCGACGTAATCGGGATGCACGGTTTGGCCGGAGCCATCGGGTGTGCTGAGTTCGAGGAGCACGATCTCGTCGCTTGGCCCGCGGGATGGGCTCGCGGTGGCGGTGAACTCAGCGGTCAATGATCCGTCGATGGTGGCGCTGGCCCGTTGAACGCCGGTTGCGGCGCCGAGGGTCCACGTGGCGCGCGCGATGCCGTTGACGTCTGTGCCACGCGCATCCGGCATCACGGAGCCGCCGTCACTCGCCGACCACTGCAGGATAGCGCGGGCGATCGGCGCGCCCGCCGCATCGAGGACGCGCACGGCGATGGGCAGGCCGAGTGGGGCGGCCGGCGCCCCGACCTGCCGATCGCCGGACACGATTTGCACCGTGTTCGCGGTGCGCGCGGCGATGCTGTGGTCGAGCTGGCAGCCCGCGAGAACAAGTACGCCTAACGCGCAGGTTCGGCGCGCGGCGGACGAAAAGTAGTGAGACATGCAGGCATCACGTCACGGTGTGGTTCCATGTCGTGATACCTGGGCTGGCGTGGTCTCGTCACATCGTCTCGGCGCGCGGCGGCAATCCCCTGGCGGACATCACGAACACACGACACGTTCAACTGGCCATGAAGTCCGGGTTCATCTCCGACCGGCACGCGTTGCTCGCCATGACCATCCAGCACGTCAGCTGATTCTCGACCTATCATGCCCCGCGACGGGATGACGGGGGCGTGCACAGAGCTCGCGGTTCCGATGGGCGTCTTCGCATGGACGGGGGCGATGCGCCGGGCAGGCTTGACGCGCGGGGCGGGTCTATCTCGTTCGGCCGGATGGCTACCTTGCGTTCGTCGATGCGAGGGGCGATCCTGAGCACCTCTACCGGTACCTGACCGCGCGGGCCGCCGTCGGGGTTGGCGCGTTGCGTTAGGCAAGCCGAGTTCGATGGCGCGATCGCATCACGAACCTCACCCAGGTATACGTACGGGAAGAATGGCGCACACTGCACTCATCTGCTGGACATCGCTTCTGACGCTGCTTCCCGCGCCCGCGCTCCGCGCCCAGGCGCCGGTGGACACGGCCCTGGCGAGGTACATCGCGGGGATCAAGGCGATCGACAGCCATGCGCATCCCATGCTGCCGATCCCCGCCGGTGCGCCGCCCGATACGGACTACGACGCCCTGCCGTTGGACGGGATCCCGGCGTTTCCGCTGCCGTATCGGCTGCGTCCCGAGAACCCCGAGTGGCGGGCGGCGCAACACGCGCTGTACGGCGTGCGCCTAACGGACACCGGTGCGGCGTATCGCGATGCGCTGCGCGGCGCGGTCCGGGCGGTGCGGCAGCGAGAAGGTCCTCGATTTCCCGAGTGGGTACTCGATCAGATTGGCACCGAGGTGATGCTGGCCAATCGCATCACCCTGGGTCCTGGCCTGGCCCCTCCCCGCTTCAGATGGGTCGCGTTCGTGGACGCGCTCATGTTTCCTCTCGACACGCGCGCGGAAGCGGCCCGCACGCCCGATACGCGGGCCCTGTATCCCAAGGAGGCGGCGCTGCTGCGCCGGTACGTTCACGAGCTGGGGCTGACCACCGTGCCACGCACGCTGGACGCGTACGTGCGCGCGGTTGTGACGCCGACGCTCGAGCGCGAGCGCCGCGGCGGCGCGGTTTCGGTGAAGTTCGAAGCGGCCTATCTGCGGCCCCTTGATTTCGATGATCCCGACGCCGCCGCCGCCCAGCGTGTCTACGCCCGGTACGCGGCGGGGGGTACGCCGACACACGCTGAGTACAAGGTGCTCGAGGATTATCTGTTCCGGATGATCGCGCGCGGCGCGGGCCGTCTCGGGATGGCCGTACAGATTCACACCACCGAGGGCTTCGGCGGATTCTACGCTACCCACGGCAGTGCACCGCATCTGCTCGAGCCGGCGTTCGACGACCCCACGCTCCGCGGCACGACCTTCATCATCATCCACGGCGGTTGGCCGCTGCTGGGCGAGACGCAGTCGCTGCTCTCCAAGCCGAACGTCTATACCGACATCTCGGCGATGGCGCTGTTTGTCGAGCCCACCGAGGTCGCTCGCGTATTGCGCCAGTGGTTGGGCGAGTGGCCGGAGAAGGTGATGTTCGGTACCGACGCGTTCGACGGCGGCCCGGAGCAGGGATGGGCGGAGGCCGCATGGTTAGGCACGACTTCCGCGCGCCGCGCGCTCGCCATCGCGCTCACCGGGATGATGCGCGACGGCGAGATCGACCGGGCCCGCGCCGAACAATTGGCCCGGATGGTGATGCGCGAGAACGCCATCACGGCATATCATCTCGAGCGGCGGTAAGGAGGGCGCCATGCCGCGAGCCAAACGCAAGCGCGCGGAGGTTCCCGCGCAGTCGCGCGGACTCGATGCCCGGCGGCTGGGCACCGCGGCCCACCCGGCTTCGGTCGACGCGCTGGCGGAGCGGATCGCCATCGATGGCGGATCGGTGCTCGGCGTGTATCGCGACCCGTTGGGCAGCCATTGGCAGATTCTGGCCGCCTTGCCGCTCGATCGCGTGGAGCCCACGCCATTTCAGCGCGACCTGTCGGAGGCGCACGTCGGCCGGCTCGCCGATGCCATCGACACACTCGACCGGTTCGTCGACCCCGTCACCGCCGTCCCCGCGGCCGATGGAATGTACTGGACGCCGAACGGCTATCACCGGTTAGGCGCGATGCGCCAGCTCGGCGCCAAGTCGATCGTCGCGCTCGTTGTGCCCGAGCCCGAGGTCGCGCACCGCATCCTATTGCTGAACACCGAGAAGGCGCACAATCTGCGCGAGCGCGCGCTCGAGGTGGCCCGGCTGGCCCAGGCGCTATCGCTGTTGGACGACCGCCCGGAACGCGAGTTCGCCGTGGAATTCGAGGAGGCCGCGCTGGTCACGCTCGGCCTGTGCTACCAGGAAAACGGACGCTTTGCCGGCGGTGCCTATCACCCGGTACTCAAGCGATGCGACAAGTTCCTGGCCATGAAGCTGCCGCGGGCGCTCGAGGTGCGCCGCGAGCGAGCGGCGAAACTCCTCGAGCTGAACGATGCGGTGAGCGCTGCTGTGGCCGAGCTCAAGGCGCGCGGGTTCCAGAGCCCGTATCTGCGCGCGTTCGTGGTGGCGCGAATCAACCCGCTCCGCTTTCAGCGGAAGCCCACGGCCGACTTCGACGAAACCATCGATAAGATGCTCGCCGGTGCTCGCCGCTTCGACTCGGCGAAGATTCGCGCGGACCAGGTGGCGCGGACCGGCGGAGCGCCGGAGGAGTAGGGAAGGGGTCGACGCCTAACGATGAGAGGTCCGCAATGCAACGAATGTTTCACATCGTATTCTTGATTGTCGCGGTCGCCGTTGGGCCGGCGCTGCTCGCGGCGCAAGATTCAGCGAACTCGATCGTCGTCGAGGTGGGGGGAGTCGAACACACAGTCTCAGCGGCGGATCTCGCCGCTCTGCCCCAAGATACGGTGCGTGCCCGCGAGCACGGTGGACCGGAGGAGACATTTGTCGGTCCGACGCTCGCCGCGATCCTCGCGCACGCGGGGGCCAAGGTCGAAGGTCTGCGCGGTGCGGCGCTCGCGCAGTACGTGGTCATCGACGCCAGGGATCACTATCGCGTGGTGTATGCAATCGCCGAGCTGAGCCCGGAATTCACTTCGCGTCGCACCGTGCTAGCGCACAGTGTGAATGGCCAACCAATTACGGCACCGGTTGGACCGTGGCGGGTGGTGGCCGACGGCGACTTGCGACCGGCTCGGTGGGTACGAGACGTCACTGCCGTTCGGTTGCGCGTGCCGCCGCCGTGACTCTGCACGGAGTCGCCCCGCCCCGGGCGCCGCGGTGGGAGTGTGACCTGGACACGCGTCGCCGAGTTATTTTCGGTATCTCACCATCCGGGAGTTTGCGTTGCCGACAGACGATCCGGAGGCGACGTCTCCACGGGGCCGCCGGCACGCGTTGATCGAGGGTCTCGCCCGCGATGTGCAGTACGCGGTGCGCACGCTGCGTCGTTCGCCCGGATTCACGATCATCGCGGTGGTCACGCTAGCGCTCGGCGTCGGGAGCACCACGGCGGCGTTCAGCGTCGTGGATACGATCATGCTGCGCGGACTCCCGTATCGCGATGCGAATCGGTTGTGGACGATCTACGAGCGTAGCGATGACGGCAGTCTTCGCACGCCCTCGTACCCTACGTTCAACGACTGGCAGGCGCAGAATGCTTCGATACCGGCCGTTATCGAGGGAATGGCGTTCGTGCGCGGCGACCAGGTGCATCTCCCCGGCCATCACGAGGAGGTTCGGCAGATCGGCGCGTTCGTCTCACCCGGATTTTTCGACCTCATGGGAACGCCACCTCTGTTAGGCAGGACCTTCCTGCCTGATGAGGAACGGTCGGGCGCGTCCAACGTGGCGGTGATCTCGTACGACCTGTTCATGCAGCGGTTTGGCGGCGATCGGGCCACGCTCGGCAGAGTCGTGGACATGGACGGTGTGCCAACGACGATTGTAGGCGTCATGCCGCGGGCATTCGCCTACCCGAATTTCGGCGGCGACGCCTGGATCCCGACGCGTCTGTGGGAGCCGATCACCGCCTTTGACGCCGCGCATCCCGGGGTGCTCGCGCGTCGCGAGCTGCACGTCGATAGCCGCACGGTGATTCGCGTGCGTGCGGGGGGTGGGGGGGGGGGGGGCGTCGATTCCACGCACGCGGCGGCGGTCATGCGCACCATCGAGCAGCGGCTCGCCGCGGCGTTCCCGGCGGACCAGCAGCACTGGACGTCCGTGGCGCTGCAACCGGTGAGCAGCGAGATGTTCGGCGGCCTCGCGTCCGCGCTGCTGCTCATCGCCGCAGCCATCGCGCTCGTGCTGCTGCTCGCCTGCGCCAATGTCGCCAATCTCTTTCTGGTGCGCGGGAGCGCGCGCGGCAGGGAGCTGGCCGTGCGCACCGCACTCGGTGCCGGCCGGTGGCGGCTCGTGCGCCAGCTGCTCATGGAAGCGCTGCTGATCGCTGGAATCGCGGGCTCGCTCGGCGTGGCGCTTGCCTTCGCGCTCGTCGGCTTCGTTCGGCATACGATGGACGCCCAACTTCCGTTCTCTGCGCAGCTGTCGGTGGACGGGCGCACGGCGATATTTGCGCTTGCCGCGTCGTGCGTCACCGCGCTGTTGGTAGGCCTCGCGCCGGCGTTGCAGGCAACCGGCGGACCGCTGATGCGGCGCATTCGGAGCGGCAGCACCGCCGCCGTCGGCGGGACGCGCGAACGACGGGTGCGCAACCTCCTCGTGTCGGTACAGTTCGCTCTCGCGCTCACGCTGCTGATCGGCGCGGGGCTGCTCATCCAGAGCTTTCGACGATTGGTGTCTGTACCGTTAGGCTACGACCCCACCAACGTCATCCAGTTCACGGTCGCCCCGCCTGCGCATGCGTACGATACTCCGGCGGCTGCGGCTGCGCTGTACGCGCGGATACTGGACGCCGTGCATGCGGTGCCGAGCGTCCAATTTGCCGCCGCGGCCGGTGGCGCGCTGCTATCGACAAGCGTGGAGCGAGCCGATGAGCCCGCAACGGGCCAACCCCTCGTGCAGGCAGTGTATCATCCCGTGTCCACGGATTACCTTCGGACCATGCGCATCTCGATGGTGACCGGCCGATGGTTCACCGATGACGACATGCGCACGCCGATGGCCGGCGGATTCGTGATCAATGAGAAGCTGGCGCGGATGATGTGGCCCGGGTCGAGTCCCATCGGCCAACGCATTACCGTGCGTCGCCAGTCGCAAGCGCGCACCGACGTCGGCCAGCCGATCACGCTCCCCGTGGTGGGTGTGACCGCCGATGTCCGCCAGTTCGGGGCCGCCGCGGACGCCAGCGCAGAGGTGTTTCTCCCGTACACGCTCGAGGTCTGGCCGTGGATGAATTTCGTCGTGCGTGCGCCTAACGCTGAGCGCCTGTTGGGCGCTGTGACTGCCGCCGTACGGAGCACCGATCCGGCGATCGAGTTTCGAGGCGATCCCGGCGTGATGCGCGCGGGCGCCGCGGCGATCGATGCCCAACGACGGCTGATGACGGCGGTACTCAGCGGCTTCGCCGCCGGTGCCCTCCTGCTCGCCGCCATCGGCTTGTACGGCATCTCGGCGTACAGCGTGACGCAGCGCACGCGGGAGATCGGCGTCCGCATCGCCCTGGGGGCGTCGGAGCGACGCGTGGTGGCGCTGGTATTGCGCGATGGCGTGACGTTCGTGGTTTTAGGCGCGGCCGCCGGACTGGCGGGGGCGGTGGCGTCGACGCGGTTGATTCGGGCGATGCTGTTCGACACCACGGCCACCGATCCGGCGACGTTCGCGATCGTCACGATCGTCCTCGCCGCGGTGGCGGTCGCGGCGATTTACGGGCCCGCTCGGCGCGCGGCGAGAACGGATCCGACGATCGCGATCAGGGCGGAATAAGCGGATCGCCGAAGCGCCCGGGCTCAGTCGTTACGCAACGCCACCAGCGGGTCGACGCGCACCGCCCGCATCGCCGGAACGACGCACGCGAGGATGCCCGTGGTCACGAGCGCGGCCGCGACCGCGCCGAACACGAACGGATCGCGCGGCTTGACGTCGAACAGCACGGCGCCGAGCAGGTGCGAGATTCCCGTTGCGAGCAGGAGACCCAGGCTGACGCCGATAGCGAGCTGGACGAGGCCCTTGCCAAGTATCATGCCCGCGACGGTGCGGCCGCGTGCGCCAAGGGCCATGCGGATGCCGACCTCGCGTGTGCGGCGACTCACCGAGAACGACATGACGGCGTACAAGCCTACGGCGCCTAAAATGAGGGCGACGGCGCCGAAGATGGTGAACATCACGCCAAAGACGACCGCCACGCGGTCGGCGCCCGGGTACGGCAGCCCGCGCATCAGCACGCCGTACACGATGCTGAACGCGGCAGTCGTTAGGCCAATGCCGAGCGTCAGGGCGAGGGCGGCGGCGAAGGTGACGCCCGGCGTCTTCCGGAGCGTGCGGAAGGCGTACCGGAAGTCCTGCAGGAGGGTCTGCACGCGAGCATCCTCGGGCTGGGGGCGGGGGAGCGAGGCGCGACTCAGCGTCAGTACGGGGCAGTGGCCGCCGCCGTTTCGATCTGGGCGCTCTCGAGTCGGAGCGCGCGGTCAGGCATCCCTCTGGACGAGCATCCGATAGATGTTGCCTACCTGGTAGGTAAGATCTATTGGATGCGCCGAAAAACGACCTCAACCTTCAGCGCACAGCGTTGCGTTCGCCTGGGGGAGGAATCAGTATCCTTTATGCGATATGGCCGGCCGCGAGGCTCCGAGTTGCGTTGGTTCGCCCGCGGATGCGCCGCCACGGCGCTGCTCTGCCTGGTGGTGTCGGGCGCGGTGTATGGTCAGGGCACCCCGCTCGCCCAAGCGCGCGAGTTCACGCACGCGCAGAACTACGATCCATCGCTTTCTCCCGACGGCCGCCTTATGGTGTACATCAGTGTTGTCGCCGGCCGAGAACAGTTGTTTATCCGGTCGATCGACGGACATGTGGCTCAGCAGTTGACGCGCGATACAGTCGACCATGAGGATCCCGCGTGGTCGCCCGATGGGCAGACCATTGCGTTCGTGTATTTGACATCCCGCGACGAGCGCATTGCGCGAATGCCCGCAGCGGGCGGCGGGATGGAGCTTCTGACGCCAGCCAGCGAGCGGGCGATCCATCCGAGTTGGACTGCTGACAGCCGGCGCATTTCCTACTGCACGGACGACGACCTTGCTCCGCCGAAGAAGAACGATGCCGACATCAAAATCATCGATTTGGCGACGGGGGAGCGTCGCGTGCTGATCACGGGCGGCATCAACACATATCCGGTGTTCTCGCCCGATGGGCGATTCATTGCGTTTCGGCGGATGCTGGGAAGGATGAACTCCGAAGTATTCGTCGCGGACAGTGATGGGCGTAACGCGCGCAACCTCACGAACCATCCGGCGTTCGATGGCTGGCCCGCGTGGTCGCCCGACGGCACTCGACTCGCCTTTGCCTCGAACCGGAACGGTCCGTATCAGATTTTCGTCATGCGTGCTGACGGGACGGATGTCCGACTGGTGGCGCGCACGACGGGGCGCGGCACGGCACCGCAGTGGAGTCGCGACGGCACCATCTACTTTACGATCTGCCAAGCGGTGGGCGACGGCGCCGACTGCGAGATTTTCACTGCCGTCGCTCCATCGTGACCAACGGCAGTTCGACGAAGCTGGCGTGGCTGGGCTCGTGGAAAATCCGCTGCTCGGCCTTCTTGTAGTCGGCCGGCTTGGCCCAGAAGATGTTGGGCACGAACGTCTGCGGGTTGCGATCGTAGAGCGGGAACCAGCTCGACTGGATTTGCACCATGATGCGGTGGCCCGGCAGAAACACGTGGTTGGCCGTGGGCAGGGCAAAGCGGTAGAGCAGCGGCTCGTTAGGCGTGATGGCCTTTGGGTCGGCGAAGCTCTCGCGATACCGTCCGCGGAAAATGTCCATCGAGACCGCGAGCTGGTAGCCGCCCATGTTCGGCGCGCCGCCCACTTCGTCGGGGTAGACGTCGATCAGTTTGACCACCCAGTCGGCGTCCGTGCCGCTGGTGGAGGCAATGAGGTTGGCGACCGGTTGTCCGCTGATCTTCACCGGTTCGGTGAGGACGGGTGACTGGTAGGCCAGCACATCGGTGCGTCCAGAGGCTTCGCGTTGATCGTCCACCAGCCATTGGACCCAGGTGAGGGGAGGGGCATACCCAACGGGTTGGCTGGGGCGGCTGCGATACGGCACCGGTTTGGATGGGTCGGACGTATACTCGTCGTACGCCGTCTGTCCGGATACCGGCGCAGTTAGGCCGAGGGTGTGCGAGGGCTCCAGGTAGAGGGGCGTGGGGTGAATGGGGCATCCGCTGGCGCAGCCGGAGGGCCACGTGCTCAGGCGCTCCCATGCATTCTCTCCGGTGACGAACGCGTTGACGGGCGCCACGTCATCCGCTGGAGCGCCATCCTTCAGATAGTGGGCGAGGAAGGGTCCCAGAATATTCCGTTGAAAGTAGCGCGAAGTGTTGCTGTTGAAGTCAATCGCGCCTAACGCACTACCATCTTCGATTTCCTGTCCATGATGCCAGGGTCCGATGACGAGGAACACCTTGTCGTGATCCACGTCCTTGGGTTTGATGGCTGCGTAGACCGCGATGGCGCCGTAGATGTCTTCCTGGTCCCAGAGGCTGGCGACCAGCATCACGGGGATTTTGAGCGGCTGATTGGCAAGCACCTTGTCCATGGCCTGCTGGCTCCACCAGGAGTCGTAACTCGGGTGCGCCAGGAGTTTGTTCCAGAAGCCGACTTGTTCGAGGCCGTGCAGTTTGCCGAGCTCGCCTGCTGAACCCGCTTCCATATAGACGTCATAGTCGTCGAAGTGGTCGGTCCACCACTTGGCCGAGTTGTCGCGGGTGGCTTCCTGCTCGAGAATGTAGGGCATATTCTGTTCGCGGAAGGCGCCGTAGTGGAACCAGTCATCGCCCATCCAGCCGTCCACCATCGGGTTCATGGGGACGGAGACTTTGAGCGCCGGGTGCGGGTTGACCAGCGCCATCAACGGCTCGAATCCGTCGTAGGAGATGCCGAGTTCTCCGACGCTTCCGTTAGTCTCGGGGATGTGTTTCACCAGCCAGTCGATAGTATCATACGTGTCGGTGGACTCATCGACTTTCGTCGGGTTGAGCGGACCGATCAGCGGACGGTTCATCACATAATCCCCCTCCGACCCGTACTTGCCGCGGATGTCCTGCACGACGCGGATGTAGCCGCCGGGAATGATCACGTCGAGTGCGTTGTCGTAGCCGTTGAGCATTGGCGCGAGGTGTGCGCTCTGTGCGTATGAGGTGGTGGCGGTGGCATCGTATGGTGTGCGTGTGAGCAGGATGGGCGCGCGGTGCGCGCCTATGGGCACCAGGATCACCGTATGAAGCTTGACGCCGTCGCGCATGGGGATCATGACGTCGCGGCGAACGTAGTCGAAGCTGGCCGTGGCTGGAGCGAACTTGGCCGGCGTTTCGCTCGGTAGGGTCGGCGTCTGTGCGGCCGCGTGTTGGACGAAAATCCACGGGGCAGCGAGCAGGCACGCGGGGAGCGTCAGCGCGCGAACACGGTCGAGGCTCTTCATGCGAGAGGTCTCCGAGGCGTCGAGAACGGTGTCATGGGTCTTCACAGGCCGGATACTGGGGGAGAGACTGGGCGCTCGCCGCCGCGCGCGCAAGCCTCGCGCGAGAGAATGGCATGCGTTCGCACACGGGAGACGCGACAGGATGACGGCACCGCGCAGTTTCTTGACGACCAACTGGTTGCATCTCGCCATGCTGAACTACCGCGTCGCGCCCGAGTTGCTCCAGCAATACGTCCCGGCGGGAACGGAGCTGGATACCTGGCAGGGTCACGCGTACCTGAGCGTGGTCGGACTGCTGTTTCGGGATACGCGTGTGCTCGGCGTGCCGGTACCATTTCACCGGCACTTCGAGGAGGTCAACCTGCGCTGCTACGTGCGCCGCGAGGTCGCCGGCGAAGTGCGCCGAGCGGTGACGTTCCTCCGCGAGCTGGTGCCACGGCGCGCCATCGCCGCGGTCGCACGGCTCGCGTACAACGAACCGTACACGGTGCGGACAATGCGCCACGCCATCGGCCCGGTCGACGACGCAAGCGGCGCGCCCGCGACCGTCGAGTACGCATGGCGGCAGAACGCCGGTTGGAGTCGATTGGTCATCACGCCCGGCGGCGCGGGCGCGCCGGCCCGCCCCGGCTCGCAGGAGGAGTTCATCACGGAGCACTACTGGGGGTACACGCGACAGCGGGACGGCGGGACCGTGGAGTATCGGGTTAGGCACGCGTCGTGGCGCGTCTGGCAGGCACAGGGCGCGCGGCTCGAAGGCGAACTCGCGTCGCTGTACGGTGCCGACGTGGCCGCTGCACTGGCCTCCGGTCCCGATTCCGCGTTCCTCGCGAATGGATCAGCCGTCACGATCTTCGCGCCGCAGCGCCTATCCCACCCTGCCTCCCCCTTTCCCTCCCGCTCCCCTTGACGCTCAAAGTTGTCGCGCCGCCGCGCCCAGCTACTGCACGGCCGCCGCGCTATCCGTCACCTGAAACCGCATCTGCATCCCGCCCCTCAGGTGCGGCTCGACGTGACAATGAAAGAGCCAGATGCCCGGATTGTCCGGGACCATGTCGGCGACCAGCATACCCATGGTGGCCAGCGTGAGGACATCCGTGCGCATGTGTTGGGAGACCACGACGTTGCCGTGCCAGTGCGGGGCGTGCAACTCCGCGTTGGTGGTGGCCATGAGGTACCAGCGCACGTGCTCACCGATGCGCATCGTGGGCATCGGCCCATTGCCATAGATGAAGCCGTTCATCGACTGCTTGACGTTGCTGAGCCCGAACGGATCGAGAAACGGGAATCCGATCACCCGCCTAACGCTCGTCGGATCGCCGACAAAGCTCCTGATGTTGTCGTCGATGTACCAACTGACGTTCTCGTTGGTTTCCGCGAACGCCACCACGAACTCGCGATTCACGTCGGAGGGCGATCCATCCTCGCGCGCCATCCCGCGGCGCGTCACGATGATGGGGCCAACGAGGCCGGCATTCACGTCGCGCCCCTCGTTCACGTGCGAGTGATACATCCACAGCACCGAGCTCGCATCGCCCTCGCCCGGACCCGCACGCTCGGGCACCAGCCACACGTACGTGCGCGTTCCACCTGGCGCGACGGCATCACCCCGCGCGAGCGCGCCAGGTGTGCCATCGCTGTAGAGGGCCCCTTCTGAATCCTTCCGGTAAAACACGCCGTGCGGATGCATGCTGTACGGATGGTGTCCGTTGTTTCTGAACACGATCCGAATCGTGTCGCCTACTTCCGCGCGAATGAGCGGGCCGAGGGAACCGAGATGCGCCCAAGCCGCGGGTCGCGGCTTGAGGGTGCGGAAGGTGCTATCGGAATACTCGCGGTAAAGCGCCTTCTGATAGACGGTCCCGATGCGATGCGGCCCACGTTTGGTCCACGTCTGGTCGATCGCGTCGAACGGCTGGCCGGTGATCTGATTGGTGCCGGACGGCGCATAGTCCCACATCACTTCATCGGCGGCAATGAAGTAGCTGCGGGTTCTGCCGGAGACGTGCGTTGCCGCGTCGCGAGGAGTGCCGGTAACGAAGAGCAGGGACGTGTACACGAGCGACGCCGCGACGACCGAGAGCACGTTCGGCATATGTACCCCGCAAGTGAGACGCGCCACGTAACCGTACCCGAGCCCTCGATGGTAGCGACCTCGGCAGTTCGTGTCAATGCAGAGCTGGCAAGGAGCGGGCAAGGGACAACCCGGCAGCCTCGGACGCGCGTATCGATGTGCTGGACGTGCGCTGATGGTTCGCACAGATTGTCCACCTGCCTCCTCAAGGGCGCGTCCATGCCGACCATCGCACCTGGGCATCTGACGGCATGGCCAGGCTTCGCCTAACACGGAACTCCACACGCATAGCGCGCCTGCCGTGCCCGAGCGACACCCGTGGGTATGGGCCGTACTGTACTTTCCGTACGGGCTCACCTTCGGATTTCCCGCCGTCGCGCTTGGCTATCTGGGAAGCAAAGCCGGCGTACCCGTGTCGGCGATCGCGGGCGTCGTGGGCATGTCGTTCCTCGCCGCGGGTTGGAAATTCGTGTGGGCGCCGGTGGGCGACTACACGTTGTCAAGAAAGCGATGGTACGTGCTCGCGGCCGCGATGACATCCGCGGGCCTGGTTCTGCTCACCGTTGTCCCGTTCTCCGTGCGCACGGTGCCCCTGGTGTCGCTCATCGTGCTGCTGACGAGCATCGCGGGCACCTTTCTGGCCTTCGCCACCGAGGGACTGATGGTGCACAACACCCTGCCCGCATCGCGCGGGCGCGCGGCAGGGTGGTTTCAGTCGGGCAATCAGTTTGGCCAGACGGCGGGTGGCGGGGCCGGCCTCTGGCTCATGGGACACATGCCATCTCCCTGGATGGGGGGCGTGGCGCTCGCGTGCATCGTGTGCGCCTGCGCACTCGTCCTTCGCCGCCTAAACGAGCCGCCGCGGGCCGCACCCGGCGCATCGGTGCGCGACCGGGCACTCGATGCGTGGCGCCACCTGGCGGCGCTCGTGCGCTCTCGACCGGGACGCATCGGCCTCATCCTCGCCATTCTCCCCATCGGCACCGGGGCGGCGCAATTCCTCTTCGGTTCACTAGCGCCCGAGTGGCGGGTCTCGGCCGACACGGTTTCGCTCGTGCTCGGCCTGGGCGGAGGATCGGCGATTGTCGCCGGCTGCTTTGCCGGCGGCATGCTGGCGGACCGGGCGCGCAAGCCTACGGCCTACGCACTGGCCTGCGGGCTCGGCCTCGTGGCGTGCCTGACCATGGCCGTGTCGCCGCGCACGCCGGCGGGCTACGCGTTGGCGACGCTGTTCTACACCTTCGCGTTAGGCATGTCGACTGTCGCGTTCACGGCGCTGGTGCTGGCGATCATCGGACACACCGCGGCGGCGACCAAGATCAACCTGTACTTCGCGCTCAACACGCTGTTCAGCTTCGGCATGCTGCGCGTGGCCGGTTGGGCGCATGACGGCTGGGGCAGCAGCGGCATGTTGTACACCGAGGCCCTGACGGGCGCCGCCGCCCTGGTCGTGTTTGCGCTGCTGGCTGGACGTGTGACGGGCGCCCAACTCGCGGAGGAGCACTGATGACGCGTCAGAGCTTCGCCACCACGAACCCCGCGAGTGTTTTCTCCATGGTCTTTTTCTGTGCAATGGTCAGGTCTTTCCCGCCCACCTTCACCGCGCAGGCATCGTCGGCCGCAGGCCGGTGCATGTTAGTGGCTAACTGAGTGATCCCGGGCCGCGAGAGGCCGTCGCTGGGGAATGGACAGAATGCAGCGAGGGCGAGGATCGTGGCGGCAACGGCAAGGAGGGTCGCGTCGCGCTCATCGAATCGGCTCCGGTTGGTGGCAGCAGAATATCAAGTGCGCCGGGCCAGTTGTGTAAGGGCGCCACGCCTGGAGGAAGCTGGCAGCCGCTGCGCCCAGGGAACGGCCGCCGCGCTGGCGGTCGCGGGCTCCAAGGGCAACGGGGTTCGCGCTACTCCCCGGTGGGTGCCACGCTATTGGATGGAGTGACCTCGATGTGCAGCGGCACCGCTGCGGTTCCCCACTGCATCAGCAGCGTCGTGGAGTCCGCCGCCACCGACGGGAACGTAAACGTCAGGACATCGACGATCGGCGCCGCCTCCGGCTTGACGGTGAAGCGGACCTCGGGCGCGGTGGAGTCCGGCCCCTGGACGTGAAAGCGCTTCCACGCGCTGCTCAGGATCACGGTCCACTCGTTAGGCTGGGGAATCATCCAGATGGAATACTTCCCCTTGGCAAGCACGTGGCCGTCCACGCGTACGTCATGATCGACGTCGATGGTGGTGGCCCAATTGGCGCCCGGCGTCCACATGCTCCCCCACTTGACCACGTTGCCGATCACGTGATCGCGGCCGCGGCGCTGCGGACGATAATACTCGATGGTGATGGTGGTGCCGTCGACCCGTTGCGCTACCACGCCGTGTTCGCTGGCCATCACCTGCGCGCCGGCGGGCAGCGGGAGGGCGGCGGCGAAGGCGAGCATCGCGGTGAGAACGCGGTAGCGCATGGGCGAGAACTCCGGCGGTCTGATGTGAACCGCCAGCCGTCAGGGCTTGGCTGCCTTCGCGGCCGACGATGCTTCCCTCTTGAACAGCGGCAGGAACTGTCCGTACCCCTCGGCGTGGAGTGAATCCACCGGGATAAATCGTAAGGACGCCGAGTTCATGCAATATCGGAGTCCGGTCGGCGGGGGGCCGTCGTCGAACAGGTGGCCCAGGTGCGAGTTGGCGTGCATGGAGCGCACCTCGGTGCGGACCATGAAGTCAGAGCGATCGGTCTTGGTCTGGATGTTTCCGGGCTCGAGCGGCTTGGTGAAGCTGGGCCATCCGGTCCCCGAGTTGAACTTGTCGAGCGAACTGAACAGGGGTTCGCCCGAGACGACGTCGACGTAGATCCCCGCCGCGTGATTGTCCCAGTACTCGTTGTGAAACGGCGTTTCGGTGGCCGCGTCTTGCGTGACCTCGTACTGGAGCGGCGTTAGGCGGGTGTGGAGCTCGGCGTCGGTCGGCTTCTGATATGTCATAGGATGTCCTCCGCGTGCAACCGCACGGGTCGCAGGTGTGCTGGCATCGTGTGTCGTCTGAGCGGCGGCGGGGACGGCGATGATGGTCCCGAGCGCGATCGCACGTATCGTGTGGGCGACCTGAAGTATGCGTGTCGACATGGTCCCTCGTGCGGCAAGTGTGTCCGCTTGGCAAGCGGCGGCATGCAACTGCGACCTCTACGAGTCATGCAACGGCTACTACGACGAATAGTAGCGCGCAACCGCGGGCGATGGCGGCTGTGGCAGGGCGGGGCGGCTGCGGCAAGCGCCCTGGCGCGCCGGCGCTGGTGTATCGGTATGAGGAGTGGTAGCCATCGCCTACCGCCCACGGCCAACCCGCTCGATCCCGGCGAGAGAGAACTCCGCGACATGGTCCACCACCGCTGTGAGTTCCGCGGGACTCACTGACCAGTTGCGAAACGCGGCGGCGCGAAAGCGGTGCGGGGCGTAGAACAGACACTGCGCCTGGATGCTCGCCACGCACCACTTCACTCGCCGATCGCCTAACTTGCACCCCAGCAGCTCGGCGACCAGCGCGCTCAGGTAGTGGATGCGCGGCATGATTCCCTGCTCGGCAATCCACGGCGCCAACGGAGTCGGGTCCGACATCTCGTGCTGCATGAGATCGTGGATCCATGCTACCCGGCTGTCGCGACTCACGAGACGCGGCAGATACGTCCGCACATAGTGGCGCAGGCGGTCCGCGGCGGACAGGTCGCCGCTCGCCGTCATGGACAGGTCGCCCGCCTCCCGGATGGCGTCGATCGCCGCGCGCACGACCTCCCGATAGAGACCCAGCTTGCCGGTGAAATGATAGTTCACCGCCGCCACGTTCGCCGGTGCCTCGCGGCAGATGTCGCGCACGGTCACGTGCCGGAACCCGTGCTCGGCGAACTGACGCGTGGCCGCGCGCAGCAGCCGGTCGCGCGTGGCCAGGTCGCGCGCACGCCTAACCGTTGGCGCCGCCGGAGCCCGCCGCGCCGGAGTCACGACAGCGTCCGCTTGAAGAGGAACGTCGCGGCGACCATCGTGAGCACCGAGAACACCGCGAGATAGAGCAGATCGAACCAGATGGCCGCGAACCCGGTATTCTTGAGCAGCAGGCTCTTGAGCGCGTGCACGGCATATGTGAACGGATCGGCGATGGCCAGCATACGCATCCACTTCGGGAATGCCTGCTGCGGATACACCGCGCCGCTGGGGAACCAGAGCAGCGTGTTCAACACGCCGAACAGCGCGCGCGGCAGCAGCGGATCGTCCATGCGCACCATGATCAAGAACATCATGCTCACCAATGCCACCGACGTCACCGCGATCACGATGAACAACCGCACCAGCCGCAACGGCTCGAAGGGATTGGGGATGCCGGCGATCATCGTGCCGACGGTCATCAGCACCACGCCCGAGAGAATCGCCTTGATCGCGCCCGCCGCGGTAAAGCCGAAGATCAGCTCGAGGCGCGTGATGGGCGTGACCAGATAGCCCTCGTGAAGCCCCCGTGCCTTGTCATCGATGTAGATGATCCCGCCGCCGATCATCACCATCATGAAGATGGACATCACGATGGAGCCGGGAAGCAGATACTGGATGTACGGTACGTACGGATACAACTCGACCGTCTCGAGCGTCGGCTCGGCGGACAGACGGCGCGTGCTCGGCGCCGGCCGGTTGTAGGCACTCAAGAGACTGGTGAAGGTGCCGGCGAGCGACGCGGTGACGAAGTTGTCGGTGTTGTCCTCGATGAACGCGATCCGCGGATCGTCGTCCGAGAGCACGCGCCGCGAAAATCCGGGTGGGATGGTGAGGACGCCGTTTACTTTCCCGTTGCGGAGCGCGGCCAGTGCCTGCCCGCGGTCGCTGTACGGGATGGTTTCGAAGGTCTGCGCATTCTGGGCAACGGCGTTGGCCAGCTCGTGCAGCCGAACGGCCGGCACGCCGCCATCCTGATCCACGAGCGCAACCTTGAGATGCTTCACGTTCCCGCCAAAGGCGTAGCCCAACACGATCAGTTGGACCACGGGCATGAACAGCGACATGATGATGAGCGCCGGGCTGCGGCGGAAGCGGCGCAGATCGCGCTCGACGATGGCCCAGGTGCGTTGCATGTGCCCGTCAGCGCCGAAGCATGATGTGGCGATCGCTCGGCGCCGGATCCTGGAGCGCGTCGCGCAGCTGGTGGCCGGTGTAGTGGACAAACACGTCGTCGAGCGACGTGCTCTGCACCGACAACGATCGCACCGACACGCCGGCGTCCGCGGCCGCGGTCATCAACGCCAAGGTCGTGTCGGGGCCGCTCGTGGACTCGATGCGAAATACCGGCGCCTCGCCGTCCACGCGCACCACGCCAGGCAGCGAGGAGAGTCGAGCACGCCACGTGGGCGGCACTGTGGAGAAGCTCACCTCGAGCGTATTCTCGCCGGGGATCGCGGCCTTGAGCTTCATGGGCGAGTCGAGCGCCATCAGCTTGCCGTGATCCACAATCGCGATGCGGTCGCAGAGCTTGTCGGCCTCGTCCATGTAGTGCGTGGTGATCAACACCGTGAGCTCGCGCTGCTCCTTGATCGCGCGCAGCATCTCCCACACGGACGTGCGCGATACCGGATCGAGGCCCGTGGTGGGCTCGTCGAGAAACAGGATGCTCGGTTCGTGCACCAATCCGCGCGCGATCTCCACGCGCCGGCGCATGCCGCCAGACAAGTTCTTCACCGGCTTGTCGGCCCACTGCGTGAGCTCCACCGCCGCCAGCAGCTCGGCGATGAGCGGCTTGCGCCGCTCGCGCGGTACGCCGTACAGCTTGGCGAAGATCAACAGGTTTTCTTCGGCGCTCAGCTCCAGATCGCTCGTCATAGCTTGGGGAATGACGCCGATTGCCCGCCTAACGTCGTCCGCCTGGGGGACGATGTCCGTGCCGGCCACCAGGGCGGTGCCGCTGGTGGGGAGCAGCAGCGTGGTGAGCATCCGGATAAGCGTGGACTTGCCGGCGCCGTTCGGGCCCAGCAAGCCGAAAATCTCGCCGTCGCTCACGGCAAACGAGATCGCGTCGACGGCGGTGAAATCTCCGAATCGCTTGGTGATGT
>JANWIF010000088.1 GCA_025450035.1 Gemmatimonadaceae bacterium | reverse complement strand
GAGAGGGCGCGTCTGGGGGGGATCGAGCTCTTTATTCCCCTCTCGCGTTTTCTGTGAGGCGTGCAGGATCTCTGGGGCGCGTTCGCCGATGCGCGCGGCGACTTCGAGCAGATCCTCGATCAGAACGCGACGCGGATTCTGTCCGAGATCGACCGCTTGGACGAGATCGCGCGCAGCTTCAGCCGCTATGGCACCGCGCCCGCCGAGCGCGCGGCGCCGGAGCGCGTGGATGTGGCCGCCGTCGCGCGCGATGTGGTGGCGCTGGAACGCATGGGGAGCGGCAATCTCGAGTGGACCATTGACGGCGCGGACGCACCGCTCGCGGCGCTGGCCCGCGCCGATGAGTTGCGCGAAGTGTTGCTCAACGTGCTCGAGAACTCGCGCCTGGCCGCGGCGTCGCGCGTGTCGCTGTCGTGTGCTCGGCGTGATGGCCGGATCGTCCTCGAGGTGACGGACGACGGCCAGGGCATACCAGCGGCGGTGCTCCCGCGCATATTCGAGCCGCATTTCTCGACTCGAACCTCGGGAAGTGGGCTCGGATTGGCGATTAGCCGACAATTGGTGGAGAGTTGGGGCGGGAAGATCGCGATCGCGAGCGAGCAAAGTTGGGGCACCAGGGTTACCGTCGAGCTGGAAGACGCGAGAAAAAAGTAGAGAGGAAGGCGGAACGGCCGGGGGGGGGTGGGAAGGGGGGGGGGGGACGCGAACCACTCTGCAGGCATCCGGCTTCATGTATAGCGTCGCGGGCATCGGTTGCGGCGCGAACGGGCATCCCCGACACTGCGGTCGACCATGAGCGCGAGAGAAGACGCCGGCATCCGTCCATTGCTCGACCAGCACCGCTCGCGCGCGGAGCGGCTGCTCAACGATATGCGGGCCATGATATTGCTGTTGTTGGGGACCGCCGCCGCGTTCTACGCGTCGTCGCTCCCGGCGGCGGTGACTCGCGTCAACCTGTTGGTGCTGGTGCCGATCCTTGGTTGGACCATCGCGCAGTGGGCGGTCTTTCATCGGAGGGACCGCCTTCCGCGGTGGCTCACCGTCGCGAACCCGCTCATCGACGTCACGTGGATCACGCTGCTGGTGGGCGCGTACGGACTCGTCGACACGGCCCAACTGGGGCTGAGGTCGCCGATGTTCCTTGCCTATTTCGCGGTGCTTGCGGCGCGTCCGATCACGTCATCCACACGGCTCACCGCTGTGACGGCGACGTTGTGCGTGGTGGAGTATGCGGCGCTATCCGTGATGCTGATCGTTGTTGGCGGGGTGCAGCTCGCGGCGACTCCGGTGGTGGCGGCGGCGAGTGGGGGGATCTCGTTGCTCGACGAGTGCGCCAAGCTGTTGCTGCTGGCGGTGGCGGGCGGGGTGGCGGTGTACGCGACGGCGTGGCAGGAGCGGCTGCTGCTCAGTTACCACGCGCAGATGCGCGATCGCGAGCAACTGCAGACCGAGCTGGCTCGGGCACAGCTGCGCAGTCTCGAGCTGCAGCTGCATCCGCATTTCCTGTTCAACACGCTCAACACCATCACGGCGCTGCTGCACACGGACGCGCGCCGTGCCGAGCGGGTGGTGGCGTCGCTGAGCGAGCTGTTGCGGTTCTCGTTGCGCGGTGCCGCCGAACAGGTGGTGGCACTGGAGCGAGAGCTCGAGGTGTTGCGGCGGTACGTGGAGATTCAACAGATGCGGTTCTCCGACCGGCTGACAGTTGAGCTGGTGGTGGATCCGCGGGCCGCGCGGGCGCTTGTGCCGAGCTTTCTGCTGCAGCCGCTGGTGGAGAATTCGATTCATCACGGGATCGCGCCGCGCGCATCGGGCGGGACGGTGCGCGTGGTCGTGGAGCGGCTGGCGGATGATGTGCGGATCACGGTGACGGATGATGGCGTTGGCGCGGCGGTCGTGGCCGGACCCTCGCGCCTGTTAGGCGAAGGAGTCGGGTTGGGCAATACGCGGGCACGATTGCGCCACCTCTACGGCGATCGGCATCGGTTCGACGCCGGCGCCCGCGGTGCGGGCGTGGGAGGATTCGAGGTGCTCATCGTGATCCCGTTCCGTGACTCCGGCGTTCCCACTCCACCGGCCGTTCTGGAGGGCGTCGCATGACGACGCGGTTGAACACGCTGATCGTGGACGACGAACCGCTTGCCCGGGCGCACCTGCGCGAGCTATTGACCGTGGATCCCGACGTGTACGTGTCCGGCGAGGCCGGCAACGGCCGCGACGCGGTCCGGCTGATTCGCGATCTCGAGCCGTCGCTGGTGATGCTCGACATCCAGATGCCGGAGTTGAGCGGGTTCGATGTGGTCCGCGAGATCGGCGCCGACTGCATGCCCGGCGTGATCTTCGTGACGGCGCACGATTCGTACGCGATGGAAGCGTTTGGCGTGTTCGCGCTGGGCTACTTGCTCAAACCCGTGCAGCCCGATCAGCTGCAGGCAGCGCTGCTCCGCGCCAAGTCGCTGCTGCGTCCGGAGGACCGGAACGCCCTGGCCGCGCGCCTAACGGAAGAGATGGATCCGCCGTCGCCGGAGCGATCGGACCCCGAACGGTTGGCGATTCGCGTGGATGGGCGCATCCTGTTCCTGCGCATTGCCGAGATCGACTGGGTCGAAGCGATGGACAATCACGTCCGCGTGCACATCGGCGCGCGCACGCACGTAGTGCGGGGGACGCTCACCGCGCTCGAACGCCGGCTGGCCGCGGGCCGGTTTCTTCGCATCCACCGTTCGACGCTGGTGAATGTCAATCGCGTGGTCGAGGCGCAGCCGTGGTTTGGCGGGGACTTCGTGCTGATTCTGTCCGACGGGACGCGCCTAACGTCCGGGCGCAGCCACCGGCCCCACGTCCAGGAGTTCCTGCGGCAGAGCCTGTAACCGTACGCACCGGCCGCGCGGCCTTGCCCCGCGGGAACACACACGTACCGCCATTGGATTCCATGATCGGGCGCCGTGTCCGTCCCGATCGATGTTCGGTTATCGCCCCTACCCCTGGAGCCTGCATGCCTGTCCCGTTGCGAGCGAACGACAACGCCTCGCCGATGTCGAAGCGGATCGTTGCCCCGATCCTGACGCGTGTGCGCCGCGTGGCCGCGATCGTCGGCCTCGTGGCTGCGGCGGCGCCGGCGGCGGTGGCGCAATGTCGCCCGCCGGCCAACAGCAACGACGCCAAGCTGCTGGCCTTCTATTCGGCGCCGATCGCCTTTTCGATGGACGCGGCGCCCCAGGTAATGGCGCCGGGCGCGGTGCGCATCGAGGGCGAGCTCGAGCCGATGCCCATCCCCAGCGCCGCGTTGCAGCAGACGGGACCTCCGTGCTTCGTGAGCAAGAACGAAAACACTCGATTGGCGCCGATCTTCGCGCGGCCGCGGATCACCGTTGGCCTGCCGGCAGGGTTCATCGTCGAAGCGAGCTACGTGCCGCCGATTCGATTCTACGATGCCGATCCCCAGTTAGGCAGTTTCGCCCTCTCGCGCGCGCAGCGGCTCCCCGCCGTCCCTTGGGGCGGGAGCGTGACGCTGCTCGTCCGGGCGCACGGCACGGTGGGCCAGGTGCGCGGCCCCATCACCTGTCCAACCAAGGCGCTCCAGACGGACGATCCGGGTGCGCCGTGCTTCGGGACGGTGCCGTCGCGCGACACGTTTCATCCGTACATGGTGGGCGGCGAGGGCGCGCTCTCGCTCACCACGCGCAACGGCCGCGTCTCGGTGTACGCCGGCGCCGGCATCACCTGGCTGCGTCCGCGCTTCCAGGTGGGCTTCGTGAACGGCGACGCGGTGACCGACTCGACCCGAGTGGAGGTGAACCTCACGCGCGGCACCGTATTCGGCGGTGTCACGGCGAAAGTCACACGCGCGTTCGAACTGTCCGCCCAGGTGTATTCGCAGCTGTCCGACGTGACGACGATTCGCGTTTCCGCGGGCTACGTGTTGCACTAAGCGAAGCGCGGCGCTTGCCGCGCCGCCGCCAATGCGCCTGATTTCGAGGTGGTGTCCGACCGCATGGAACCAGCCTCGATGCCGCTCCCGCGGCCCGACGACAACGTCCGGCAGGCCCAGCTCGACCGCATGAAGCGGCGGGCCACGGGCCTGCTGGTGCTCGCGACCGCGGTGTTCGGCGTCACGCGCTGGTACGAGTCCCGCCTCCCATGGCTGGGTTTCATTCGCGCCACGGCCGAAGCGTCAATGGTCGGCGGCCTGGCCGATTGGTTCGCGGTAACCGCGCTCTTTCGCCATCCGTTGGGCCTGCCAATTCCGCACACGGCCATCGTTGCCTCGCGGAAGGACCGTATCGGTCGGACGTTGGGCAATTTCGTCCAATTCAATTTCCTGTCGGCCGACGTGGTGGCCAGGCGGCTGGCGTCGATGCACCTGGCCGTACGCGCGGTGGACTGGCTGGCCAACCCCGGCAACGCGCGCCTCATCGCACACCAGGTGGCGTTGGGCCTGGCCCGATCGGCGGAGGCGCTGCCCGACCGCCAAGCCACGTTGTTGATCGGCGACGCGCTCGCGGCTCGTGTCCGTGCCACGCACGTCGCGCCGGTGCTGGCCAGCGTGATGTCCTTCGTCACTGCCGACAGCCGGCATCAAGACTTGTTGGACGATGCCCTCCGGCTCATCGAACAGTCGGTGGACGACAACCGTGAGCTGATCCGGGTCAAGGTGGCCGAAGAGAGTCCATGGTGGGTGCCCGGTGTGGTGGACGAACGCATCTACCACAAGATCCTGAGCGCCGTCGAAGGTCTGCTGCACGACGTTCGCATGACGCCGGATCATCCGTTGCGCGCCAAGTTCGACGAGGCGCTCGCCCGGTTTGCGGACAAATTGCAGACCTCTCCCGAGATGATTGCCAAGACGGAGGCGTTGAAGGCGGAGTTGTTCAGCGAGCCGGTGCTCGATGAAATCGCGACATCGATCTGGAGAAATGCCCGCGCAGGCCTGGTGCGGTACGCAGAGCGTGAGCAGATGGACGGCGAGCCGGGCGCCCTTGAGCGCGGCCTGGTGTCGTTCGCCGAGGCCATGCGCGGCAACGAGGCGATGCTGGGTGAAGTCGACCGGTTCATTTCCGGCGCCGTCCTCACGATGGTCGAACAGCACCGGCACGAAGTGGGGGAGCTCATCGCGCACACGGTGGCGGCCTGGGATCCCGAGGCCACGTCGCGCCGCATCGAACTGGCGATCGGTCGCGACCTGCAGTTCATCCGGATCAACGGCACGCTGGTGGGCGGTCTGGCGGGGTTGGTGATCTACACGGTGTCGCGATTCTGGTGACCGGCGCACCGGGCGCAAGGTGATTAGTGTTCTATCCACGCATCATGACCGCACCTACCCTATCCGCCGAGATCGCCGAGCCCGTCAACGCACGCGTCCTTGCGGCATCCGAGGATCGCGTGGCGGGCTTTCACGCCGATCCGTTCGCCGAGATCGCCCGTCTCTCCGGCGTTCCGTTAGGCGTAGTGCTCGAGCGCGTGCGGGCGATGTTGGCCGCGGGCACGATCCGCCGCGTGCGGCAGACGCTGCTGTCCACCAATCTCGCGCCGGGCGCGCTGGTGGCATGGCGCGTGGACGGCGATGGGCTCGACGCCGCGTTCGACTTCATGGTGAAGGACGATCCCTTTTCCGGACATGTCGTGATCCGCTCGACGGACGCCGAGACGCGCGGCTCGGCGTACCGGTTGTGGACCACGCTCAAGGTGCCACAGGGCTTCTCCATGCAGCGCCACTGCGAACACCTGGCGCGGCATGTGGGCGCGGGCGCGTTTCTCATGATGCCGGCCAAGGCCTTGTTTACGTTAGGCGTCGGCCACGTACGCCGGCGCGGCATGGAGCCGGGTAGCCGCTCGGACCAACCGGGGCGCGTACTGGATACGCACCTGGTGCAGCTCGATGCGCTGGACTGGCGGGTGCTCGAGCACCTCAAGCGCGAGTTGTCGGTGGAAGAAATCCACGAGGACCCCTGGCGGGTGCGCGCCGAAGAGGCCGGCGTCTCGCGCGACGAGTTCTTACGGGTGGCGCGGTCGCTGGATGCGCGCGGCGTGATCGGGCGGTTTTCGACGTTCCTGGAGCACGTGAAGCCGTCGGCGCAGGGGACGCGCGTGACACGCTACAACGCGCTCTTCCACTGGCGCGTGCCGGCGGGCCGCGAGATGGATGCGGGGTGCGAGGTCGGGCGGCACCACTTCCTGACGCACGCCTACTGGCGCGAAGGCGGCGACGCGTTCGCGAACGTGAACATCATGGCGGTGGCGCACAGCACGGACAAGGCAATCGTGATGGCCCATAAGGCGGCGATCGATGAGCATCTGGCCGAGGCGGGGATCGCGGTGAGCTACACCAATGTGTTCTGGGGCGGCCGGAGCGAGATCAAGCCGTCGGAGATCTCCCCCGTGGCGTACGAGGCGTGGTGCCTGCGCGAAGGGCTGGATCCGGCGGCCATGCGCGTGTCGCTCTGATCGTGCGGGTGGCAGGGATGGGCGCCGCAGCCGCGCTGCTGACGTTAAGCGTGCTGCTGGCGTTAGGCGTGCTGCTGGCGTGCGGCGATGCACGTGGCGATCCACGTGACGCGGCGCCGCCCGGCCGGCACGCGGCCACCGCGCCTCCGACCCGGACCCACGCGGACACGATGGCGGATTCCGCGCGCGCGGTGAGCGCGCGCATCGAGCAGCGATGCGCGTCGGACACGAAGATGACGCGCCTGGCCGCCGCGCTGCGCGCGGACAGCGATTCGGCACGCACGGACAGCATCCGCCGGGTGACGGCGGATAGTACGACGCCGGTGGGCAGCGAGTCCACGCACGCCATGTCGTCGCTGGCTCCCGAGCGCGCGCGTGTCGCGTCGCGCGACAGCGCGCCCGCGGCGCGGCACCGCTCATCGCATCGCACCAAGCGGCACGTCGTCGCGATGGCCGCCCCGCGCCCCGCGGCGTGGCACGGGGCCGTCGCGAAGCGCGCCGTCTCGCAGACGCCGCTTGCCGGCTCGCTCTTTCCCGGGTGCCGGGTAGTGTCCTACTACGGCAATCCATTCTCCAAGCGCATGGGCATCCTCGGCGAGATCAAACCGGACTCGATGCTCGACCGCCTGCAGCGGCAGGCGGACGCGTACGAGCATGCTGACAGCGCGACGCCCGTGATTCCGGCCCTCGAGCTCATCGTGACGGTGGCGCAGGGCAGTGCGGGGCGCGACAGCATGTATCGCGCGCGCATGCCCGACTCGGTCATCGAGAAGGTTGCGTCGTGGGCCGAGCGACGGGGGTACCTGCTCATTCTCGACGTGCAGGTTGGGCGCAGTTCCGTGCGTCGCGAGTTGGCGCCGCTCATGAAGTACCTTGTTCGCCCAACGGTGCACCTGGCGCTCGACCCCGAATTCGCGATGCGAGCGGGCAAGGTTCCCGGCCGCGTGATCGGTACGCTCGACGCGGCGCAGGTGAATGTGGCCGCCGACACGCTCGCTGCACTGGTGAGCGAGTATCAGCTGCCGCCCAAGATGTTGATCGTGCACCGATTCACGAGTCCCATGTTGACGAACCATGAGCGGATCCATCTTGACCCGCGCGTGCAGGTGGTGATCGACATGGATGGCTTCGGCGCGCCGGTGCTGAAGCGGAGCTCATACGCGCGATACATCTTCGATCATCCCGTGCAATTCGCCGGGTTCAAGCTGTTCTACAAGAATGACAAGCCGCTCTTGACGCCGGAGCAGGTACTGAAGCTGGTGCCGGTCCCGGTGTTCATCATGTATCAGTAGGTGGTGGTTGGTGGCTGTGAACTACGCTCGTAGCTTTGTGATTCACCAACCACCAACCACCACCCTCCAATGTACTCCTACGTTCTCGCGCTCCTCTTCACTCTCGATCGGCGGCGCGTGGTACTGGTCGACAAGATGCGGCCGGCGTGGCAAGCGGGGCGGGTGAACGCACTCGGCGGGAAATTACAGGCGGGCGAGTCGGCGGTAGACGCGGCCCGGCGCGAAGTGCGCGAGGAGGCGGGGGTCGACGTCGCGCGGTGGGAAGACGTGCTCGTGTGGCGCGACCGGGAGTACACGATGACCGTCGTGCGCGCGTTCGATGACGCGGCGGTGCAAGCCCACACCGCGGAAGATCAGCGCGTGTTCGTGACCGAGGTCGAGCGGCTGCCGAACGCCGTGATCGACAACCTGCGGTGGATCATCCCGCTGGCCCTCGATACACACGTGGCATTTCCGATCGAGGTGCACAGCGCGTCGCCGGACGGGTCCGGCCTCACGGAACCGCCGCACGCTTCGATCGAGCCATAATTCCTCCCGTCTCTCTCGGGTATGGCTCGCACGCCGTGCGCCTCGACCGCACTCCTCGCTACTCCGACACCCCGTCGTGCACGAGAATCTGAGACGCGGCCCACTAGGCGTTCGTCGGAAGTGCCCTCCTGTTCCTATCCCTTCGGTCGTATCGCGTCTTACCGCCGTTCCCTGGTCGTTAGTCCCGAATCCCGATGCTCCGCCGCGCATTGTTTCGATCCCGCTGCATCGCCGACACGGCGCTATCATCGCTCATGCTCGCCGCGATCAGGTCCGCCGCCATCCTCGGCATCGATGCCTATGACGTCACGGTCGAGGTGGATTCGGCGCGTGGACTGCCCGCGTGGACCATCGTTGGGCTACCCGCGGGCGCGGTCAAGGAGAGTCGCGAACGCGTGGGCGCGGCCCTGGTCAACTCCGGGTTTTCACTCCCGCCGCGTCGCGTCACGATCAACCTCGCCCCGGCCGATGTCCGAAAAGAAGGAACCGCGTTCGACCTGCCCATCGCACTCGGCATCCTCGTCGCCACCGGACAACTGGCGCCCGATCTCGTTACCCGCCTGGTCGCCGTAGGAGAATTGGGCCTCGATGGCTCGCTCCGCGCCGTTCGCGGGGCACTCTCGGTCGCGCGACGCGTGGCCCAGTCCTCGGATACCACCCTCGTCGTCCCACCGGCGAACGTGGCGGAAGCGCGTCTCGTGAGCGCGGTGTCGCTTTGCAGTCTCGCCACGCTCGGCGATTTGGTTGTCGCGTTACGCGCTCGCAACTTTCCGTTAGTCCTCGCGTCGCCCGCGTCGCAGGAGAACGGCGCCGATGCGCTCGACTTCGCCGACGTCGTGGGACAGGAGAGCGCCAAACGCGCGCTCGAGATCGCCGCGGCCGGTGGACACAACGTGCTCATGGTCGGTCCACCAGGCGCTGGGAAAACGATGCTCGCCCGACGCCTGCCGGGGATTCTTCCCGCGCTCGCCGAACCGGAAGCCCTCGAGGTCACCGCCATCCATTCGGTGGCGGGCGCGCTGTCGCCCCGTGCCGCACACACGCTCGCCCGACCCTTCCGCGCACCGCACCATACCATCTCCGATGCGGGTCTCATCGGCGGCGGCAATCCGCCGCGCCCGGGCGAAGTGAGCCTCGCGCACCACGGCGTGCTCTTTCTGGATGAGCTGCTCGAGTTTCGACGGCACGTCATGGAGTCGCTGAGACAGCCCATGGAAGACGGTCGCGTCGTGATCGCGCGCGCCGCGCATACCGTGGCGTTCCCAGCGCGATTCACGCTCGTCGCAGCTATGAATCCGTGCCCGTGCGGGAACGCGGGCGACTCCGCACGACGATGTCACTGCGCAGCAGGCGACATCGTACGCTACCGGGCTCGACTCAGCGGGCCGATGGCCGACCGGATCGACCTTCATGTCCAGGTGGGCGCCGTAGGGCTGCGCACGCTCGTCGCCGCTCCCCTCGGCGAATCCTCGTCCGCAATTCGCGCACGCGTTGCCTCGGCGCGTGCTCGGCAAGCTGAGCGCTATGTACACACGCCCAACTGTTCGTGCAATGCCCAAGCGCCGCCGCGCTCGCTCGCGGACGACGCCACATTGTCTCGCGAGGCGCGCTCACTGTTCGACGCTGCCGCCGAACGGCTGGTGCTCACCGCACGCGGTTATCACCGCGTGCTCAAAGTCGCGCGCACGATTGCCGACCTGGACGCAGAACACACGGTTGGCATGCCGCATCTGGCCGAGGCGCTGCGCTATCGGCCGGCCGATGTTCCGCTCGATGGGGCTAACGCACTGACTAACGCACCGTGGTAGGGTTGAGTACGGTGCAGGCGTTGTAACCTGCCTCATCCGTTTTCCCAACGGAGCGGTCACTCCTCCGGCGCACAGCCTCTTGCCCATCCGCTGAGCGCGAACGAAGGCCCGCGCGCATGCTTCGTCACTGCCGGCCCCAACCGCTCCTGTGACCCGCGGACCTTTGCCACCGTCGCAATAATACAGATCCGAATCCCGCGGTCCGACGTACACCGGACGGACTCGCGGCACGCGCCGTGTAAAGTGTCTCACTGCCGTCGTGGATCGAGCGCCGCACGGCAGGGTATATCTACCATGCACCCGCTCAACCTCGCGCATCAGGAGCGCAGTACCGATGTCCGATCGATCTTCCACTCAACCGCCGCCGAATGTCTGGCGGCGCGTGGCGTGGCTGGCGCTGTTGGCGCCGGCGCTGATCGCCGCGCGCCACTACGCCGCACCTCCGCAGCTCGGCACCATCGTCCTCACCGGAACCGTGCGCGATAGCATGAACCACATCTGGCAACGGTCCAACGAACACTGGAACGAGCTGGCCGGCGAAAACACCCTCACGCAGATGCTCGGAACCGGGAAGCCGACACAGCGCGAGTACCTCGGCTGCATGCAGGGGTCCATCTCCCACGACACCCTGTTCGTCACCGGTTCGGTACCGTCCCACAATATGCGCCAGCTGCAGTTCGCGGTCACTGGCACCTGCGACAGCGTGGATGATTTTGTGGGCACGTGGCACACCCATCCCTACCGCGCCGCCCCCGATGGCCACGCGCTCAAGGAGGCAGGACTGTCAAAGCAGGACCTCGCCACCTTCTCCAAGGGCGATGACGCTGCCGTACTCGTCGTCTGGGACGTCGATTCTCTCGATGCCGCCGCGCGCGGCCCCGATGGCGGCGTGCTACACCCGATCACAATCGTGATGCACTAAGTAGGTCGCGTCTTAGATCTTGCCGACCGCAGTGTCAGAGCGAATACCGATTGACACGCTGGCAGGTCGCGCACTTCCTTCCGCGCGGTGGCGAAGACTACGTTTCTCCGCATGCAGCAAATCCGGACGGAAGAGAACACCGCGGTCAAAACCGCGCGTGAAAAAGAGCAGCGGCTGCTCGCCTGGTTCAGCGAGCAGTCCTCCGTTATCCTCGGCTTCAGCGGCGGCGTCGATTCCACCTACCTCGGCTGTGTGGCACTCCAGGCCGTGGGGCCTGCGCGCGTGCTCGCCGTGATCGGACGCTCCCCCTCGTACCCGGATGCGCAGTGGGACGCGGCCCGCGATGTTGCCGCACGGTTCGGCATCCCGGTGCTCGAGGTGAATACGCAGGAAATGCGCGATCCTCGATACGTGGCCAACCCGTCAAACCGCTGCTACTTCTGCAAGACGGAACTCTGGTCGGTGCTCGAACGGGTGGCGTCAGAGCGGGGGGGAACCAACACGATCGTGGATGGCACGAACGCGGACGACGTGCACGACTGGCGCCCTGGCAAGCAGGCGGCGCGCGAGCACGGCGTCCGCTCTCCTCTGGCCGAACTCGGCATCACCAAGGCGGAAATCCGTTTGTTGTCGCGCGAGCGCGAAATTCCCACATGGTCGCAACCATCTTCCCCGTGTCTCTCGTCGAGGCTGCCGTACGGCACGTCTGTCACCGTCGAACGATTGCGCCAGGTGGAACGCGCCGAGCAGGCTCTGCGCGCGCTCGGCGTATGCGGCGACCTGCGCGTGCGACACCATGGTGACGTGGCGCGCATCGAGATCGGGCGTGACGAGCTCGAGGCGT
>JANWIF010000087.1 GCA_025450035.1 Gemmatimonadaceae bacterium | reverse complement strand
TCATCGTCCGCAGGAAGAGACGCGTCCGCATCTCCCACCGCACGACGTTGCACCACTGATTGACCAGAAGAGGAAGGTCACGATAGCTCTGCACCCATTTCGCGAAGCTGGAATAGATGATCGTCTCCGACGTCGGCCGCACGACAAGCGGCTCCTCGAGCACCTTGCCGCCACCGATGGTCACGACCGCCGTCTCGGGTGCGAACCCCTCGACGTGCTCCGCCTCCTTCTTGAGGTAGCTCTCGGGAATGAACAGCGGGAAGTACGCGTTCTCGACGCCCGTCTCCTTGAACATGTCGTCGAGGGCGCGCTGCGACCGCTCCCAGATCCCGTACCCGTTGGGACGGATCACCATGCATCCGCGCACGGCACTGTAGTCCGCGAGTTCGGCCTTGAGCACGAGCTCATTGTACCAGGCGCCGAAGTCGGCCTCGCGTGTCGTCAGCTTCTGATCGTCTGCCATACCCGTACCGTAAATTGCGATGAAGAGTGGGTCATGCCTGCGCGACCCAGGAGTCGAGGCGCACCGTCTCCTCATCCCCCGAGTCGAGATCCTTGACCGTCACGACGCCAGTCGCCACCGCGTCCTGTTTGACGATGATGGCACGGCGAGCATGCGCGCTGGACGCAGCCTTGAGCTGCCGCGCGAGCGACGACCACCGGAACGCGTATTCGACGGACCGGCCCGCACGCCGGAGATGTCCCGCGATGGACGCTACGGCCAACGAGCTGTCCGGATCGTCAGCGTCGGCCGCGACCCAGTAGTCGAGGCGCGCCAGGTCTGGCTTCAGCAGTCCCCGGTCTCGCAGCAGCTCCGTGAGCACGACGTCGCCCATGCCGAACCCGAGTCCGGGCAAGTCCGGTCCGCCCGCGGCCGCGAGAAGTCCATCGTATCGTCCGCCGCCACACACCGCTCGCAGTTGGCCGCGCCGGTCGAAGATCTCGAACACAATCCCCGTGTAGTACGCGAGCCCGCGCACGATGGTCAGATCCCACTGTACCCACTCGCGTGCCGGTGCACCCATCAACGCCCCGATGTGGGTCTGGTACTGATCGATCGCCGCCAGCACCTCTGCCCCGGCACGGTCCTCGGTCTGATCGCCGGTGGCCGGCGAGATGCCGCCTCCCGTTGATGCGACTGTGTCCACGTCCGCGAACAACGCGACCGTCTGGGCCGTCGTCAGCCCGGCCGCCGCGAGCTTGTCCGCCGACACGTCGCGAGGCTGGCGGTTGAACTTGTCGAGCACGGCATACACGGCGGGGAACGCCGCTCGTGGCACCCGGTGGTTGAGAAGGATCAGATTCAGCACCCGGCGATCCGAGAATCGGGCGACGACATCCTCGGCCGTCAGACCCAGTGAGCGCATCACGTCGAGTGCGCAGCACACGAGCTCCGCATCCGCGCGGACACCGGCCTCGCCGACGATGTCGACGTTGAGCTGGAAGTGCTCGCGTAAACGACCGCGCTGCTGGCGCTCGTACCGGAACAGCTGTGGAATGGAGAACCAGCGCACTGGCTTGGGCAATGCGTTCGCGCGCGCGGCCACCATCCTCGCGAATGTCGGCGTCATCTCGGGGCGCAACGCGACCGCACGGCCACCCTTGTCGGTGAACGCGTACAGTTGGCCGACGATCTCCTCGCCACTTTTCTTCGTATAAAGCTCGGTCGGTTCCAGAGGGGGCCCGTCGTACTCGGTGAACCCGTACCGGCGCGCAACGTCACGCCACGACCGGGCGAGGGCGGCCCGTTCGGCGAACTCCTGTGGATAGAAATCGCGGAACCCGGGGAGTGCTCCCGTCGACATCACGGAACTTACGTGTGTAACGGAGGAGCCTGCAAGCGCGCCATGGCGTCACCCACGGTGTGAAACGAACCGGTGACCAGCACGGTCGCCCCTGCTGTCGCCGCATCCGCCAGCGCACGATCGAAATCTGGCTCGAGCCGCACGGACCATCCGCGCGACTCGGCGAACGCCCGCGCCGCTTCGGGGTCCCACGCCCGGCTGGCGGGCGCCGTAGGCGCCGTCGTCCCCACGAATTGTGAGACCACCCGGGACAACTGCTCCATGATGCCGCGCCAATCCTTGTCTGCCAGCACGGTCAGCACGGCTACGATCGGCGCTGGGGGCCGGATCGCTTCGATGGTCTGGGCCAGCACCGAAGCGCCGTCCGGGTTGTGGGCAACATCGAAGATGTACTTGCCGTACCGGTGGAACCGCCCGGGCAGGTGTACCCGTGCCAGTGCCGCCCCCGCATCGGCCATCGAGGTCGCGTACGGCGGGCCCGCCGCATCGAGCATCACGAGCGCCATCGCCGTGTTGGCCGCCTGGTGCAGCCCCGCGAGCGGGGTGTGCAACCGCGCGCGCTCTCCCGCCAGCTCCAGGGTGAACCACGTCCCCGCCCCCCAGGGCGCGGCCGGATCGGGTCCGAGCTCGCCATGAAGTTCGACGCCCGTGATCGTGCACTCGTCCGTCACCACGTGAACCGGCGCCGCGCCCGCCTCACGCGCGAACCGCGCGAGCAGGTCGCGTATCGCCGGATCGCGTTCACCGATCACCGCCGGACGGCCCGCTTTGAAGAGCCCGGCTTTCTCCCACGCGATCTGCTCCCGCGTGTTTCCCAGGAACTCCACATGATCGATCCCGATGGACGCAACGCCCGCCACCAGCGGCGCCAGCATGTTCGTGGCATCGAGCCGCCCGCCGAGTCCGACCTCGACGACCGCGACGTCGAGACCCGCTTGCGCGAACAGCTCGAACGCCATCGCTGTCGTCGCCTCGAAGAACGTCGCGTGCAGCCGCTCGACCAGGGGCGTGCGGCGCTCGATCCAGGACACGACGTCGTCCTCCGAAATCGGCACGCCGTCGACCAGAAACCGCTCGCGGAAATCGATGAGGTGCGGCGAGCTGTAAAACCCGGTCCGGAATCCACGCGCCCGGAGTATGGCTTCGAGCGTCGCGCACACGCTTCCCTTTCCGTTGGTACCCCCCACGTGGAACGCCCGCAGCGACTCCTGTGGTTGGCCCATCGCCTGGAGCAGCGCGTCCATCCGTTCGAGCCCGAGACGCCATTTTCCGGTCGTCCGCGCGAACAGATACTCGAGCGCGTCGTGATACGCACCACTATGCGCACCACTGTGCACACCGCTGCGGGTCGGTATGTCCACGGATTTGTCCGCGAGGGGGCCTGCGGACTCGGCGTGCCCGGCGGGACGGGTGGCGCTCAGGGCGCCGACCACCCCGTCATCGCCGGCTTGCCACTCATATGCCGGAGCAACTGTCCAACTGTCTTCTTCAGGTCGCGGCGATGGACCACGTCGTCCACGATGCCGTGATCGAGCAGAAACTCCGCGGCCTGAAATCCCTCGGGCAGGTCCTGGCCCATCGTCTGCTTGATGACGCGCGGCCCCGCAAAGCCGATCACGGCGCCCGGCTCCGCGAGAATCGCATCGCCCAGCATCGCGTAACTCGCGCTCACGCCGCCCATCGTCGGATTCGTGAGGATCGACACATAGGGAATCCGCCGCTCACCGAGTTGCGAGAGCAAAGCCGAAGCTTTGGCCATCTGCATGAGCGAGAGCACGCCTTCCTGCATCCGCGCGCCGCCCGACGCCGACACCAGCACGAGCGGATATTTGCGCTCCAGCGAGCGCTGCCCCAACCGCGCGATCTTCTCCCCCACGACCGACCCCATCGAGCCGCCCATGAACCCGAAGTCCATGACGCCGAGGTTGACGGGCATGTCGCCGAGCGTGCCCGATGCCGCGAGCATGGCGTCGCCGCTACCCGCTGCGGCGGTCGCCTTCTTCAGCCGCTGCGGATATTCGGGGAAACCCAGCGGATCGGTCGATCGAAGATTCGCCTCCACCTCTTTGAAGCTGCCCTCATCGAGGAGGATCGAGACATACTCGTGCGCGCGGATCCGGCGGTGATAGTCGCACGCCGGGCAGACATTGAGGTTGCGGGCGAACTTCTCCCGCAAATCGGTGTGGCCGCAGGCCTCGCACTTCTCCCAGACATCCGCCGGGATCTCCAGCCGCTCCACACTCTCGCGACGGGGGCGCCGCGGCTTCTTATCCTTGCGCCACCAGGACATCGATGTAATGTGCCCGGCTGCGGCTCAGATCGCCAGTGTATCGGCCCGCCCACGCCCTTCACTGGAGATCCGAAGCAGGATGCCCACCGCGAGCCAACTGGACAGCATGAAGGAGCCGCCATAGCTGAAAAACGGCAGCGGAATCCCCGTGATCGGCATCAGGTTGAGCGTCATCCCCACGTTCTCGCCCACATGCACGAACCAGCTCGCCGCGAGACCGAACGCCACCAGGCTGCTGAACGAGTCGTTCGCGCGGGTGGCGATTCGCACCGAGCGGAGAAACAGGACCAGGAAGAGGGACAGTGCCAGCATCACGCCGATGAACCCCAGCTCCTCACCCACGACCGAAAAGATGAAGTCGGTATGCTGGGCCGGCAGGAAGGCCAGCCGCTTCTGGGTCCCCATCGTGAAGCCTTTGCCGAGCCACCCCCCGGAACCGATGGCGACCTGCGACTGGATCACGTGATACCCTGACGCGCGCGGGTCGCTGGACGGGTCCAGAAACACCAGCAGCCGCTGCCGCTGGTAGGCCTTCAGCTTGTGGTCCCAGATTATGGGCGCAATGATGCCCATGAAGACGTTGGCAAGGACGACGCCGATGCCTTCGATCAGGTATGGCCGGTACCGCCACACGAGCACAATGAGCAAGAAGAACCACGCCCCCCACACCCACGTGCTCGATGCGCCGATCAGGCTCACGATCGGGCTCGCCAGCAACACGAGCGTGAGCCACGGCACCCCGGCCCAGAACAGCATCGCGAAGAGAATCCCGACGAATACGATCGAGCTGCCCAGGTCCCCCGCGGCCAGGATCAGGACGATTGGCACGCCGACGACCAGCGCCGGACGCCACAGTTCGACCAGCAGCTTGGGCGGCTCACGGACGCTCGCGAGTACCCGCGCGAGCATCAGGACGACGGTGATCTTCGCCAGCTCGGACGGCTGGCCGATACGATGCCCGCCGATCGTCAGCCAACTCTTGGAGCTCGCCGCATCGCCGGCGCCGCTGCCGAGCAGAAACAGCGACGCGAGCACCACCAATGTCGCCAGATACGATGGCCACGCCGCCCATTCGAGAAACCGGACGGAGGCGCGGCTGATCGCGAACGCCCCGGCGATCGACACCGCGAGCCAGATGATCTGCGACTTGTACAGCCGCGCGACGACGGTCGGCACGTCGGTCTGGCCGGCCGAGTAGACCATCAGGATGCCGTAGACCGACAGCAACAGCGCGATGGCCGCCAGCGGAAAGTCGGGGATTGCCTTGCGCTCGACTCGCATCAACCCGTCGTCGGCGGCAGCGACACCGGCGTCGCCTTGAGGTAGCGTGCCATGATCGCCGAGGCGAGGCGGGCGGCGTGCCCGCCGTGACCGCCGAGTTCGAGCAACACGGCGACGACGATCCTCGGGTGGTCGGCGGGCGCGAAGCCCACGAACCACGCGTGGGTCTTGGTCTGGTCTTCGGTGTTCTGCGCGGAGCCTGTCTTGCCGGCGATGACGAGTCCCTCGACATGCGACGCGGCCGCGGTACCGCCGGCCGCGACCACGCCGGTGAGCGCGCGGCGCAGTCCCGACATCTGTGCGTCAGTCAGTTGGAACAGGCGCGTCCGCTGCGGCTGCGTGCGGCGGACGATCGACGGGCGGGCCGCTTCGCCGTCGGTCGCCAGCGCCGTGTAGAAACGCGCCATGCTGGCCACGGTCTGCGAGTTCTCTCCCTGCCCGATCGCGAGATTGAGCACGACGGAGGTGTTCCACCCCCGCGGGCCGAACCGCTTGTTGTAGTACTCCTCGGAATAC
>JANWIF010000086.1 GCA_025450035.1 Gemmatimonadaceae bacterium | reverse complement strand
GATGCAATTCGTCGTCGGCGCGACGGCCGACAGTGACCGCACGATCCTCGACACCGTGACAGGCCTGTACGCCGGAGGCGGCATTCATCATTCACAATTCAGCGCGTTCCGGCCGATCCGCGAGACGCCGATGGAAGACATGAAGGCGGCGCCGGCCCTGCGGGAGCATCGCCTCTATCAGGCGGACCATCTGCTGCGCCGGTACGGGTTCGGGGCTGGCGAGATCGCATATGACCCGAGCGGTAATCTTCCCCTGGAGGTCGATCCGAAATGCGCCTGGGCGCTCGCGCATCCCGAGCGCTTTCCGGTCGAGATCCGGACTGCGCCGATGGAGGAGCTCTTACGCGTGCCAGGCATCGGTCCCGGTACCGCGCGCCGGATCGTGGCCGAGCGGCAGTCGGTGAGCATCCGCGGACTCGCCGATCTCCGCAAGATGGGTGCGGTCACCGCGCGTGCGGCGGGATTTCTGACTCTTGGCGGTCGCAAACTGCAGGACGTCCGGTGGTCCCAACAACTCGGTTTCTGGAGTTCCGAGGACGAAGTGGGCACGTACCAGTTGCAGTACGACGTGAGCCCCGGGACGTTTAGATAGCGTCTAGATGGTAGTCAGCCGGCAGAGGGCACGGTCAGGCGTGGTGCGGGAATAGCGCTTGCCGTAGCTGGTCGACATTCCCATGCTGGCCGGCAATTAGGCGCACTAGCGTGGGACGGCGCGCTCCGGCATGATCTCCGGCACGATCGTGGCGAGTGGTACGGGGCACGGCTGACCAATATCGGCCACCAGCCGCGAACGACGAGTCTTGGAGGCGTCCGAATGGCTACGACCATCGCCCCGCCCGAGTCAGGTGGATCCGCGCCGGCATCCGAGCAGGAAGCGCGGGCCGTTGCGGAAGCGGCGCGCGAGACCGAGTGGGCGCATCCAAGCTTTGTCCGCGAAATGTTTCTCGGCCGGTACCGGCTGGACCTGATCCATCCGCATCCACGGCCGGATCCCGGCGAGATGGTCCGGGCGCAGCCGTTTCTGGACCGCCTGCGGGCGCTGCTCGAGCGCATCGATTCCGAAGAGATCGATCGCACGGGACAGATCCCCGCCGACGTCGTCGACGAGCTCCGCGCGATGGGCGCGTTCGGGATCAAGATCCCGGCCGAATACGGCGGATTGGGGCTGTCGCCTCTGGCCTACGTCCGCGCGATGGCGATGGTGACATCCAAGGACGGCTCGCTGACGGCGATGCTGTCGGCGTCGCAATCGATCGGCGTGCCGCAGCCGTTGGCGCTCTTCGGAACCGATGAACAGAAGCGGCGATACTTCCCCCGTCTTGCCAAGGGTGCGATCTCCGCGTTCGCGCTGACGGAGGTCGATGCGGGCTCCGATCCGGCAAACATGACGACGTCCGCCGTCCCCACGAGCGACGGATCGCACTTCATCATCAACGGCGAGAAGCTGTGGTGCACCAACGGCACCGCAGCCGAGTTGTTCGTCGTGATGGCGCGGACGCCGGATGTCGTGGTTCGAGGGAAGCCCCGCAAGCAGATCACGGCATTCATCGTCGAGCGCGACATGCCGGGCGTCGAAGTTGTGCACCGGCTCCGGTTCATGGGGCTCAAGGCGATCGAGAACGGTGTCATCCGTTTTCGGGACGTGCGCGTCCCGCGCGACAACATCCTCTGGGGCGAGGGCAAGGGGCTGAAACTCGCGCTGACCACGCTCAACACCGGCCGGCTCACGTTGCCGGCGAGTTGCGCGGCGGTGGGCAAGGCGATGCTCGAAGTCGCGCGCACCTGGTCCACGGAGCGTGTGCAGTGGGGCCAGCCCATCGGGCGGCACGAGGCGGTTGCGCACAAGAACGCGCGGATGGCATCGCCCACGTTCGCGATGGAAGCAGTCGCCGAGCTGGCGACGCTGCTCTACCAGCGTGGCGGCTACGACATTCGGCTGGAGGCCGCGATCGCGAAGCTGTACAACAGTGAGGCCGGCTGGCGCATCGTGGACGACACCCTGCAGATCCGTGGCGGACGCGGGTATGAGATGGCGGAATCGCTCGCGCGGCGGGGGGAGCGGCCGATTCCGATCGAGCGCGCAATGCGGGATTACCGCATCAATCTGATTTTCGAGGGGTCTTCGGAGATCATGCGTCTCTTCATCGCGCGCGAGGCCGTGGACCACCACATGCGCACCGCGTTTCCGCTCGTCGATCCCGAATCGTCGATGGCCGATCGGATGCGCGCGCTTGGTCGCGTGGCCCGGTTTTATCCTGCGTGGTATGCCGGCCGTCTCGTGGGCCGGGGGCAACTGCCGAGCTACGGCGAGTTCGGCAGGCTGGCCACCCACCTGCGGTACGCGGAGCGCACGACGCGGCGGCTCGGGCGCGCGATCCTGCACGCGATGGTGCGATTCGGTCCCAAGCTCGAGCGCCGCCAGATGGTGCTGTTCCGTGCCGTCGATATCGGCGCGGAGCTGTTCGCGATGTCGGCGGCCTGCGTACGTGCGCGGATGCTGGCGCAGGACGGCCAGGCGGAGGCGGTGGCGTTAGCCGACGTGTTTTGCCGCGAGGCACGGGGACGCATCGGGCGGACCTTCAGCCAACTGTTTGGGCCGGACGATGTCGCGCTCTCGCGGCTCGCCCGGCAGGTATTGGACGGGCAGCACACGTGGCTGGAGGGCGGAATCGTCGGACTTTGCGGGAAGGACGCCTCGAACGTGCGGTAGACAGGCGGTGGAGAGACGGCACCTACAGTCGTACTGGGCGGGTCATGACCCGCCCCTACACGCGCTGGTCGAGTGGTCCTAGACCAGCGCTCGCAGATTCGCCAGCCGTTCCGCCGCGGCCTCGAGCGTCTCGCGCTTCTTGCAGAAGGCAAACCGGATGTAGCGGCTCGTATTCAGGCGGTCGTGATAGAAACTCGATCCGGGAACGGTCGCCACGCCGCCTTCGCGGGTGAGCCACGTCGCGAAGTCGACATCGCCCATGTCGCTCAACTCGGAGAAATCGGCGAGGATGTAGTACGCGCCTTCGGGAACCGTGAACTTGAATCCGGCTGCGGACAGCGACTGGACTATGAGGTCGCGACGCAGGCGGTAGTCCCGCGCGAGGTGGTTGAAGTACTCGGCATCGAACGCGTAGCCCACGGCGGCGGCCGCCTGGAGCGGCGCGGGTGCGCCTACGGTGAGGAAATCGTGGACCTTGCGGATGGCGTCGGTCGTCTCGGGCGGCGCGATCGCGTAGCCGAGCCGCCAGCCGGTGCAACTGAACGTCTTGGAGAGACTGGATATCGTGACCGTCCGCTCGCGCATGCCGGGCCACGTCGCGATCGGGTGGTGCTTGCCGGCGTACGTGATGTACTCGTACGGATCATCCGTGATGACCATCACGTCGTGCGCGATGCAGAGCGACGCGATGAGCGAGATCTCGTCGCGTGTGAACACGCGGCCGGTCGGATTGTGCGGCGAGTTGAGGACGAACGCGCGGGTCCGCGGCGTGAACGCCTTGCGAAGCCGCTCAGGGTTCAGGGTCCAGGACGGCGGATCGAGCGGCACGAACACGGGCCGGGCACCGGCCAGGATCCCATCGGGGCCGTAGTTCTCGTAGAATGGCTCGGGGATGATGACCTCGTCGCCCGGATCGATCAGGGCGAGGAACGTCGCCGCCATGGCCTCCGTGCCGCCGCATGTGACCGTCACCTCGCGCTCGGGATCGACCTCCATCTCGTACATCCGCCGGTACTTCTCGGCGATCGCGAGGCGCAGGACCGGACTGCCCCAGGTGATGGCGTACTGGTTGATGTCTCCCCGGATCGCGGCGCAGGCCGCTTCCTTCATCGGCTCCGGCATCGCGAAGTCCGGGAAGCCCTGTGCGAGATTGATGGCGCCGTGCGCCCGCGCGACCCTGGTCATCTCACGGATGACGGACTCGGTGAACGTGGAGGCTCGTTGCGACGGACGCATGCAGTGTCTCCCTTTTGCTCGGGCGGTCGGCGATCTTCAGATAAGCTCACCCGTTCCCCTTCGCCGTGCTAGAGATCCCGCCAACCGAAATTCCGGCCGAGATCACCGACCCCGTCAACGCCCGGATCCTGGCGGTGTCCGAGGACCGCATTGCCGGGTTTCTCCGAGACCCATTTACCGAGATCGCGACGCGCTCAGGTGTGCCGGTGGGACAGGTGAAAGAGCGGCTGCGCTCGATGCTGGCCGCCGGGACTATCCGGCGGATCCGGCAGACACTCATGGCGACCAACCTTGCCCCAGGCGCTCTCGTCGCGTGGCGAGTCCCGGCCGAGCGGCTCGATGCGGCGGTCGAGACGATGGTGCGCGACGACCCATTCTCAGGACATGTGGTCATCCGGTCGACGGATGCCGAGACGCCTGGATCGGCATACCGGCTCTGGACCACGCTCAAAGTACCGCAGGGATACGCGATGCAGGCGCACTGCGAGTTTCTCGGGCGCCGGGTGGGAGCGCTCGGGTTCCGGATGATGCCGGCCAAGTGTCTGTTCGCGCTCGGCGTCGGCCACGTGCGCCGGAAAACGATCGAGCCGGGGAGCCGGGCGGACGAGCTGGGCGACGTGATCAGTACGCAACTGGTGGAGCTGTCGCCTCTGGAGTGGCGAGTGCTGGAGCCACTCAAACGCGAGTTCACCACCGACGAGATTCGCGATGATCCGTGGCGCGACCGTGCCGCTGAAGCGGGCGTGACGCTGGAGGAGTTCTGCCGGGTGGGTGCGCAACTGGCTGATCGCGGCGTCATCGGCCGGTTCTCGACATTTCTCGAGCACGTGAAGCCGTCGGTTGGCGGGACCCGGGTGACGCGCTACAACGCGCTCTTCCACTGGCGGGTGCCGGCCGGCCGGGAAATCGATGCGGGCCGCGAAGTGGGGCGTCACCACATCATCACGCACGCCTATTGGCGCGAGGGCGGCCCCGAGTTCCAGGAGGTGAACATCATGGCGGTCGCCCATGGGACGGACAAAGCCGCGGTCTTGGCGCACAAGGCGGCGATCGACGCCCACCTCACGGAAGTGAGGATCCCCGTGAGCTATACCAACGTGTTCTGGGGTGGACGGAGCGAGATCAAGCCGTCCGAGATCTCGCCCTTCGTGTATGCGCAGTGGGCCCGGGCGGTGGGCATGCACGGCTAAGAGGCCGAGGGGCCGGGCGGGGCCTTGCCAGGGGCGGGGAGAGCGGCAACAGGACGGGAGAGGCGAGGCGAAACAGGGCTGACGCCGGCGGCCCCGGATCGTCTTCTACCCGTGGGGCGGCGAGGCCCACGCGGGCGGGTCCTTGCCAGTCCGCCCCGGGCGTGTGACCACTCCAACTTTCCCGTCCCATTCAGCTTACCGAACCGCCCACCGGGCCGCACTACCGGTACCCTCCGTCAGTCAGTGCCTGGTGGCGCGAAGACGATGCGGCGCCGAGCATCGCGGTCGCGTGCATCTTCGTGCTCGGGTACGTCGCGTTGCGCCTGTGCTGGTGGGGGACCGCGACGGGCGAAGGCGCCGCGACCTCGCTGTACTACCTGCCCGTCTATCTGGCGGCGGCGGTGCTATCGTGGCGCGCGTCGCGCCATCCCGCACTAGGGGCGGCGACCCGTCGCGCCTGGATGCTGCTCTCCGGCGCATCCTTTTGCATTTTCGCCAGCGACACGTGCCAGATCTTCTACGAGGTCGTGATCGGCACGGAGCAGATGGGCGTGTGGGTCGATGCCGTCTCGCTGCTCGCGTATCCGCTGTGGGTGTGGGCCTTTCTCTCCTTCCCGACGGCGCCCCGCGAGCGGGGTGAGCGCGCGAAGTTCTGGCTCGACGTCGCGACGGTGCTGCTGGGCGGGACGATGTTGTCCTGGTACCTCGTGCTCCGGCAGGGCGGGATCGCGGCGCACGGCGACACCGAGACACTGCTGCTGTCACTCGCCTATCCCGTCGGCGATCTCGTGCTGCTGTTGGGCGCGGCGACTATCCTCGCGCGTGCGCCTGCCGAGGGGTCGCGGCGGGCGCTGCATCTGCTGATCGCGGCCGCGGTGATGCAGTTCGTCGCCGATCTGACCTATGGACACATGCGCCTCGCCGGCACGTATCGCGCGGGCGATTCCATCGACTCGCTGTGGCTGGTGAGCGGCGCGTTGTTCGCGCTGGCAGCCCGGGTGCAATGGGTGGTGGCCTCGCGGCCTCACGATCTGCAGGTGCTGGAGACGAGTGCCGTGCCACGCGTGCGGATCCTTCCTTACGCATCGGTCGCGGCGGGCGTGGCTCTGCTGCTCATCGCTTCACGAGAAGTCTGGGGGGAGGAGCTGGGGAAGATCATTTTCGGAACGCTCGGGCTGACGGCGCTCGTGGTCGGCCGCCAGATCGTTGCCGCGCGTGACAACTGGCGGCTCATGACCGAGCGTGTGCGCCAGGACGCGCGGTTCCGGTCGCTGGTGCAGAACGCTTCCGATCTCGTCACCGTGGTAGATGCCGCGCATCGTGTCGTCTACCAGAGTCCTTCGGTGGCCCGGCTGTTCGGCCATCAGCCGTCGGAGCTGGAAGGCGTTGCTTTGGCGGAGTTGGCGCACCCCGACGATGTCGCGACGATTCAGGTCTTCTTGCAGCGCACTGTCGCCGGGGCGGGTGCGCTCGTACCGCTGCAGTGGCGCATGTGGCATCGCGACGGGACATGGCGCGCGGTCGAGAGCATCGGCATGAGCCTGCTGCACGACAAGTCCGTGCGTGGCGTCGTACTCAACACGCGCGATGTGAGCGAGCGCACCGCGCTCGAGGCCCAACTCACGCATCAGGCGTTCCATGATCCGCTGACGGGATTGGCGAACCGCGCGTTGCTGCGCGACCGAGCCGAGCACGCGCTCACGCGCTCGCACCGCCGCGGCCAGCCGCCGCTCGCGCTGCTGTTCCTCGATCTCGACAACTTCAAGACCGTCAACGACAGCCTCGGACATGGCGCGGGGGACTCGTTGCTCGAAGAAGCTGCCCGCCGGCTGCTCGCCTGTGTGCGCGCCTCGGACACCGTCGCCCGCCTGGGCGGCGACGAGTTCGCCGTGTTCGTGGAGGACCCGTCCGACGACACCGGGTGCGCGCTGGTGGCCGAGCGCATCATCGCGGCGCTTGCGCGTCCGTTCACGATCAGCGGCCGGGAAGTGTTCATTGGCGCGAGCCTCGGCATCGCCACCGCACTCGATGGCGACGGCGCGGACGACCTCCTGCGCAACGCCGACGTGGCGATGTACATGGCGAAGACGCGCGGCAAGGGGCGCTACGAGCGGTTCGCGCCCGAGATGCACGCCATGGCGCTGGAGCGGATCGAGCTCGAGACCGATCTGCGCCAGGCGATCGACCAGGGGCAGTTGCTCCTCCACTATCAGCCCATCGTCATCCTCGAGACTGGTGCCATCACCGGCGTCGAAGCACTGGTGCGGTGGCAGCATCCGACCCGCGGGCTCTTGCCGCCAGCGCAATTCATCGGCCTGGCGGAGGAGACGGGACTGATCCTGCCGCTCGGGACGTGGGTGCTGCGCGCGGCGTGCCATCAGGCCGCGCAGTGGCGTCTGCGCCGCGGAAGAGGCGCGCCGCTGGCGATCACCGTCAACGTGTCGGGCCGGCAGCTCCAGAGTCCCCTCTTCATCGACGACGTCCGGAGCATCCTCGTGGAGACCGGTCTCGAGGCTCACGCGCTCATCCTCGAGCTCACCGAGAGCGTCCTGACGGATCACACCGACACCGTGCTCGGTACACTGCGCGCGCTCAAGGCGGTCGGGGTGCGGCTCGCGATCGACGATTTCGGCACGGGGTATTCGTCGCTCAGCTATCTGCAGCGCTTCCCGATCGACATTCTCAAGATCGCGAAGCCGTTCGTGGATGAGGTGACCGAGGGATCGAACGGCACGAACGGCCGCGCGCTCGCGCAGGCGGTGATCACGCTGGGCGCGACCCTCGCCGTGCGCACGATCGCCGAGGGCATCGAGATGCCGCAGCAGCTCGCGCGGCTCCAGGAGCTGGGCTGCGACCTTGGCCAGGGCTTCCACTTCTCGCGTCCACTGCCGCCCGCGGAGCTGGAAGCGATGCTGTTCGGCGCGACCCGGCGCGTTTCATCGGGTGCCTCGTCGAAAGGCCGCGAGCGCGTGTCGAGTGGGAACGGGGCGGGGAGCGGGCCCGGCTCCGGCTTATAATTTCGCTGGCGGGTCCACGTGCTACGGTGAATACCAGAGGGGCCGGTGTCGACCGGCTCTTTCGCTTTGTGG
>JANWIF010000085.1 GCA_025450035.1 Gemmatimonadaceae bacterium | reverse complement strand
TGGTCCACGTGCCCAATCGTCCCCACGTTCACATGCGGCTTCGTCCGCTCAAACTTCGCCTTCGCCATATTCTCGATTCTCGCCGTGTTAGAAGCAGTGTTAGAAGCAGTGTTAGGAGCGCCTGGTCTGCCCGCAGCCCTGCGTGACTCGCTGCACGAAAGCGCCGTCGCTCGCGATGTACTCTGGATGTACTCTGGATGTACTCTGGATGTACTCTGGATGTACTCTGGATGTACTCTGAAAGAATTCCGCTCTTGTCGGCTGTCTGCTTTCGACTCTCTGTACGACTACTTCGTACGACTACTTCCGCCGTAAGCTCGCGATCGGGATTGAACCGATGACCTCACCCTTACCAAGGGTGTGCTCTACCAACTGAGCTACGCGAGCGACATCCCGACAGAATGCGAACGCACCAACTGCGTGTCCCCCCCCCTCCCACCACCTCTCCACTCGCCCCCCCCGTCCAGCATCCCTCGAAACTCACCGACGAGGAGCGGGAGACGGGGTTCGAACCCGCGACATCAAGCTTGGAAGGCTTGCGCTCTACCAACTGAGCTACTCCCGCAATTGCTGCCCGCGATTGCTCCCAGGCCCCTGCTCCGGAGACGGCACGCACCGCCAGTGGTGGGGGAAGGATTCGAACCTTCGTAGGCGTATAGCCGGCAGATTTACAGTCTGCTCCCGTTGGCCGCTTGGGTACCCCACCGTCGCCCGCCCGCAGCCGCCGGATCGAGGTCGTCGCCCAACGACGCGCCCACGCCCCAGAGCTGACGGCGAGAATCGAACTCGCAACCGCCTGATTACAAATCAGGTGCTCTGCCAGTTGAGCTACGTCAGCACACGGCCTTTTTGCGCGAGACATTTAGCATACACCGGCTCACCGTGTCAGTCAAGGTTGATGGAGCGAGCTATCTCGTGCTACCGCACCTTCTTCCATCGTGTCCCGCGCGGGCCGTCCTCGATCGAGATTCCGCGGACCTCGAGCAATTTTCGGATGGCGTCAGCCGTAGCAAAATCACGACGGGCGCGCGCCTGTTCTCGCTCGGCCAATTGAGCTTCTACCCACGACCGGAGGGCTGCGTCGACAGCGGGCTGATCGGGGACGATATCCAGCACTCCATTGATGAGGGCAAAGGCGGACCGGGCTCGTTCGAGTGCGGCGAGGTTGCTGCCGCCCTGGTCGAGCTCGGCGTTGGCTCGGCGGATGAACTCGAACAGGGCGGCCATGGCTTGCGGGGCATTGAGGTCATCGAACAGGGCGGCCTTGGCATCTCGCTCGAGGTCATCGGCGGCGTTGGCAAGAGCTTCGGTGCCCGCTTCGGCCGTGGTCAATCGTTCGGCGAGTTCTCCGACGCGGCGCACGGCTCGTTGGGATGCTTCGAGCGCGTCCTCAGTGAGGTTGAGTTGCTGTCGATATCGAACGGAGAACATGAAGTGGCGAAGTGCCGCCGCTCCGATTCCGGCCTCGCGCAGGTGGGCCACGTCCATGACGTTGCCAACTCGTTTGGCCATCTTTTCGCCATCGGTGAGCAAGAATTCGCCGTGGCACCAGAAGCGGGAAAGGGGTACGCCATTGGCGCCTTCGGACTGGGCGATCTCATCTTCGTGGTGGGGGAAGATGAGGTCTACTCCACCGGCGTGGATGTCCAGCGTGTCACCCAGGTATCGTTTCGCCATGGCGGAGCATTCGAGGTGCCAGCCCGGGCGCCCGCGTCCCCAGGGCGAGTCCCAGGCTGCGTGGGCGCGTTCGTCCTCTGGTTTCGCGGCTTTCCAGAGCGCGAAGTCGCGTACGTCTTCTTTGTTGTAGTCGTCTGCCGCGACGCGCGCGCCGGGCCGCAGGACGCGTGTATCTAATCGTGAGAGCCGTCCGTATGCGGGGAAGCGTGCGATGGCGAAGTACACGGATTCGTCTTCCGCCTGATAGGCGAGCTCTTTCTCCATGAGGCGCTGCACGAGCGCGATCATGTCGCCTATGTGTTCAGTAGCTTTGGGGTAAACTTCGGCGGGTTCGATGCGCAGGTATTCGCGGTCGCGTTGGAAGGTATCGGTGATCGGTTGGGTGATCTGGCCAATAGTGGTGCCGGCTTCGTGCGCTCGACGGATGATCTTGTCGTCGACGTCGGTGATGTTCATGACTTGGTACACGTTCCAGCCGGCGAGCTTGATGGTTCTTCGCAGCAGGTCTTCGAAGAGGAACGTGCGGAAATTCCCCAGGTGAGCGGGGTTGTAGACTGTGGGTCCGCAGGTATACATCCGCACCGTGTGGCCATCTTGCGGCGCGAACGATTCCTCGCGGCGAGCGAGTGTGTTGTAGAGGCGGAAATCGGGCATGTGCGACGTAAGGGGTCGGCACCAAGCCGATGCCGTGGGGGCAAGCTAGGCGTGCGGGGCGACACGGTCAACGGAATGCGCAGTGCGGTTCGAGCGCGCCGGATGGCGTTGGCCGAGTGACTTGGAGGCAGCGATGTCACGAGCATTCGTGAATGAGGACGCCGGTGGGCGGCCGCTCGGGCGGGGAAACCGATACGACCTTCCTGCGCGTGACGATCCGGGGTTCGACGATTCCGCGGCGGCGGCCTTGTTGAGCGCCGCCCTCGACGGCGATACGGAGAGCGCCGAGGAGGCCACGGGATACTATTGGGGCGCCGAGCGGTTGCGAGCGCCCGTCGAGCGGATCCTTCAGAGGGCGCGCGCGCGCGGGGATGACGCGCTCGCGAAGGCTGCCGAGCGGTTTTTGCGTTGACGGTTTGCGCGGCTCGCATCGCAACGGGCGGCAAATGGGGCAGCGTTAGGCGGGACATCGGGAGCTCCTTGTTACGGCGGGTTCGGCAACGCGTGCCGGGACGGCGGCGCGCCGCGGCTCCTCACCTTCCTTGCTGCGTTGTGCGGCGGGCCGGCGACCGGGATGTGCTCGTGTCCGGAGAGCGCCTTCGGACAGCACGAGGGTGCGTTCGGCCAGTGCGTCGAGGCGAGTGCGATCGCGTTCAGCGGCAATGATGGTCATGCCGCGGCTGGCGAGTGCCCCGATGAGTTTGCACGCGCCTGGCGAGAGGTGGGTCAGCAGGTCATCGAGCAGCAGCACGTGTGCGCCTGTGGAGAGTGCTCGACCGAGCGCCTGGGTACCATTGATGCGGGCGCCGAGTTCTCCAGCGAGTGAGACGTAGGCAACGAGGGGGGGATTGCCGGGCGTGAGCTGGCCGAAGGCGGTGACGCTGCCGGCATTTGGTTTGAGGAGGCCGGCGGCGCAGAGTAAGAGGGTACTTTTCCCCGTGCCCACGGCTCCCGCGATGCCGACGATTTCGCCGCATCGGACGGCCAGATCGATGCCGCGCAGCACATCGACGCGCGCGGTACACCCGGGAATGCCGGCGTGGAATGTTTTGTGAACGCCGAGCAGGAGTAGGGCGTGTGGGCCTACGGTGAGTTGTGCGCTGCGTTCGGTGTGGATGTCGAACATGAGCCCGATTCCCATCTGCGGGTAAGGTGCGGTATGCTGTGGCCGCTGGTATCGGGCACGAACGTAGGACCGGTGTTGTGATCGTGTATCATCACGCGAGTGCGGCGTGTGGCGTTGTATTGCGTGCGCGGTGGAACGTGTCGATGGCGTCGACGATGGGTGCGGGATCGAAGCGGACGGGGTCGGTGGCGGGGAGGCCGGTGTCGTCGTGGGCGCGCGCGACGGCATCGCGCGCGGCGCGTTCGCCGAGGTCGTAGGTGTTCAGGCACACGGCGATGACGGGTGCGTGGCGCAGGGGACGGGTGAGTATGTCGTGGAGGGTGATCACGTCGGAGAGCGGCGGGATTTTGATCCACGGATTATTGGTGATGTGCTCTCGGGAGGGCTGCGCGCAGAGCACGAGGGCATGGGGGAGGGCGCCGTGCAGCAATCCAAGGGTGACTCCGGAGTAGCCGGGGTGGAGGAGTGATCCCTGTCCTTCGACGAGCACGATGTCCGCGCCTTTGGCGGCCTCGAGCACGAGGTGTTCCGCGGCTCCGCCGATGAAGTCGGCGATCACGGCATCGACGGCGATTCCCCAGCCTTCGATGAGGATGCCGGTCTGGCCGGTGCCGGCGAACCGCACCGCGCGTCCCTGGCGGCGCAGCCCATCACGCACCTGCAGGGCGGCGGTCATCTTGCCAATGTTGCAATCGGTACCGACCGTCAGGACGACGGTGGCGTCGACCGATCGCACTCGACCGCTGGACACGGGCAGGTCGTTAGGCGGGAGCCGGAGGTCGTGGAGGGTGACGCCGCGCCGTGTGGCGTGGTCCACAAATTCCGCGTCGTGGGTGAGGAACGTGTGGAGGCCGCTCCACACATCGAGTCCTTCATCGATGGCGCCGAGAATGGTCGCGCGCCACTCCTTGGGCAGGCGTCCGCCCTGTGGGGCGACGCCGATGAGCAGCGCGGTAGGCGGAGGGCTTGGCCGCAGTCCCTCCTCGAGCGTCGCAACGACGGGGATCGCGCCGCCAAACCCGAGGATGTCCTGCGCGGTCTTGCCGGCGCGGCGCGAGTCGAGCACGGCGACGACGCGATCGGGGGTATAGCGGATGCATGAGTTGGCGGTCTTGGACGTGAGGGGGCCGAATTGCCCTTCCACGAGAATCAGAAATCGCAGTTCGGAAGGCATGACCAGAGGGAGCGTTCAGTAGACGTGAGGGAGGATCACGCAACGCGTGCGCGAATCGAGTCTTCGACCTGGTCGAGCACGTTAGGCGGATGGGAGGGCACGATCACATCGACCTCGCGGGCCGGCGCCTGGACGACGAAGGCGCGGTCGCGCACCCTTCGGCGGAACCCGTGTCCTTCGTAAATCCGGTTCATGAGCACTCGGCGCACGATGACGTCGACCAGCACCAGCGTGGGAACGGCCACCAGCAGGCCGATCGGACCGAGCAGCTTGCCCATGATCAGTACGCTCAGCATCGTCAGCACCGGCGGCAGATTCACCTGGCGCTGCATGATGAGCGGCGAGACGACGTTCCCTTCGATGAGGTGCACCACCACGCCTAACGCGACGACCGCCAAGGCGCGCGCGGCACCGCCATCGGCCCCCAGCACGAAAATCGCCGGGAGGATGGTCGACACGAGCGTCCCGAAGAACGGGACGATGGCCGCGAGGCCGGCGAACAAGCCGAAGGTCAGCCAGTACGGGACGCCGAGCGCCCAGAGGCCGATGGTGGTGAGCACGCCTAACAGGGTCATCGACGTGAGCTGGCCCACGCTCCACGAACGGAGCGTGCGCGAGAGGTCGGCGAGGACGTCGCGCACAAGATCGCGGTGGACGGGGGGAAACAGCGCGATCAAGTACTCGCGGTAGAGCCCGGGATGGAGCGTGAGGTAGATGCCCATGATGGCGACGGACACGATCTCGACGGTGTAGCCGAGGGCGCCGAACAGCTTGGGCAGCACGTCGGTGAAGTAGCGCGAGCCTTGCTCGTACACGGCCAGCAGCACGCGGTGCTGTCCCGGATTCCAGAGGGAGCGGAGCGCGGCGTTGCGCGCCAGCGCCTGATCGATGGCGCTGTCCCAGCGGAGGATGGCGTCCGGCAGGACCTTCACCAGCGCCTGCGTCTGCTCCACGATCGGCGGCACGAGCAGCCACATGAATCCAACGACCGCGGCCAGTGAGACCAGAATCGCGAGCACGACCGCGATCCGACGGGGGACGCCTGTGCGCCGGTGTACGACATCTGCTATGGCGCCGAGGTACAACGAAATCAGGACGGCGATAAAGAGGAGGAGGAACAACTCCGCCGTCGAGTGGAGCAGGAGCAGCGCGAGGACGGTTAGGACCGTCGCCGCGAGTACGGGGGCGAAGCGAAAGCGCGCTCCGCCACCGCCTACCGGGGAAGAACTCACGCGGGTTTCTTATCCCCTCCGGCGTCCTCGATGTCCGCGTTCACCGTCTCCTCGTCAGGATGCGAATTGTTACCGGTTCCGAGCGCCTTGCTCGGCGAGGGCGGACCGGCCGGGAGCATCCCCATCTTTTGCTTGAGCGCGATCAACTGCTGGTCGGCGCTCGTGGCCACCGCACCCTTCTCGAGCACCTTGAAATCCTTGTTCAGCCGGTCGCCGGTGAATTCCTCGTCGATCTCGGCGTTGGCGAGCATGCGACGCTCGTTGTCCTCGATCTTCGCCTCCATCCGCTCGAATGCCTCGAAGGCCGACTTCTCCGACATCGAGGACATGGTCTCCTGGATGTGCTTCTGCGCTTCGGCGCGTTTCTGACGCGCGATGAGGAGGTTCTTCTTGCGCTTGGCCTCTTCGATCTTGTCGTTGAGGTCGCGCAGGGAGTTCTTGAGTTTTTCCGTTTCCGCCTGGTGCGCGTTCCACGTCGCCTCGAGCTGCTGGGCGTGCGTGCCGTGTTCGTTCTGGCGCAGGAGTGCTTGCTTGGCGAGATCGTCGCGCCCTTCCTGAACGGCGAGCATCGCGCGCCGCTCCCATTCTTGGCCTTCCTTGTACTCGCCGTCTACCTGGTCGCGCAGACGGCGCTCATCGGCGATCGCGGCGGCCACCTGCTGCTTGGCCTTGGCGAGCTGCGAGCGCATGTCGATGAGGATCTGATTCAGCATCTTCTCGGGGTTTTCCGCCGAGGAGATGAGATCGTTGATATTGGACTTGATGAGACTCGAGAGACGGTCGAAGAGGCCCATGGCTCACCGATCCTCGCGATACGGCGCGAGCTCCCGCAGATGAGACGCTAACGCAAGCGTCATGGATTCGTAGGCGGCGAGGAACTCTTCATAGTCGAGGTGCGAGAGTTCCATCGCCTCGGTGAGCACGACGGCGTCACCCTCGATGCCGTACGAGCCATGGACCAGCTCGCTGGCGTTGAGCTCGAGGAGTCGATGCGTGAGGGTCGCGCCGGCGCGCGCGTCCTTGGGGAGATCCATCACCTTCATGCGGAGCAGGAGGACCGGCGGGGAGTAGTGCACGACCACGTCGGCATCGAGCTCTCCACCCGGCCGAACGATCCACATGCCAGGATGGATCTCCGAGTGGCTTGCGCCGTCGACCGTCAGGCGGTCGAGAAAGTCTTCGATCTCTTCTCTGTTGACCATGGGCCGTGGAGTCGGAAGCGTGAACGTGTGAACCGTGAGAGATGCGGCAAGGCCCGTCCTGCCCCCCCTACGGACAATGCGGACGGGGCGTTTCAGCCGGACGGACGAAACTTAGCGGGAAGATACTCTGACCCAGAGCGAGAAACGAGGGAAGGGGGGACAGGAGAAGAGAGAAGGATTGGTCCTACGGCGTCGGGGCCCCGCTTCCCACGGGGCGTGGAACCGGTTGCCGAAGGCTGCCAGGACGCTTCCTGTTTTCGTCCGCCTTCAGCACCTTCCGCAAGACCTCTCCGGTGTACGACCCTGGCGTGCGCGCGACATCTTCGGGGGTGCCCTGGGCGACGATTTTGCCACCGGCTGCTCCGCCCTCGGGTCCGAGATCGATGATCCAGTCAGCGGTCTTGATCACGTCCAGATTGTGCTCGATGACCAGCACCGGGTTCCCTTTGTCGACCAGGCGGTGGAGCACGCGGAGCAGCAAGCGGACATCCTCGAAGTGCAGACCCGTCGTGGGCTCATCGAGAATGTAGAACGTGCGTCCGGTATCGCGTTTGGACAGCTCGGTCGCCAGTTTGACGCGTTGGGCTTCACCGCCCGATAGGGTGGTCGCGCTCTGTCCGAGATGGACGTAGCCCAGCCCGACGTCGACCAACGTCTCGAGCTTCTGCCTAACGCGTGGTTGATGCTCGAAAAACGAAGCCGCATCTTCCACCGGCATGTCGAGGACGTCGGCGATGTTCGCCCCGCGGAAGCGGACCTCCAGCGTCTCGCGATTGTACCGCTTCCCCTTGCACACTTCGCATGGGACGTACACGTCCGGAAGAAAGTGCATCTCGATTTTGACGAGGCCATCGCCCTGGCACGCCTCGCAGCGGCCGCCCTTGACGTTGAACGAGAAGCGCCCCGGTCCATAGCCGCGAATTTTCGAGTCGGGCAGCTCGGCAAACAGTTCGCGAATGGGGGTGAACAACCCGGTGTACGTGGCCGGATTCGAGCGCGGCGTGCGGCCGATGGGACTCTGGTCGATGTCGATCACCTTGTCGATGTGCTCGAGTCCCAGCATCCGATCGTGCGCACCGGGAATGACGCGGGCGCGGTAGAAATGGCGGGCCAGCGCGTTGTGCACGATGTCCTCGACCAGCGTCGACTTGCCGGAGCCCGACACACCGGTAACCGCCACGAACAGACCGTACGGAATTTCGACGTCGAGATTCGCCAGGTTGTGCGCCCGCGCCCCCTCGATGCGGAGCGCGCGACCGCGCTGCGCTTTCCGGCGTTCGCCGACGGTGGGCACCTCGATGCGCAACTGACCATTCAGGTACTGTCCCGTGAGGGACCGCGGATCGCGCGCGACCTCATCCACGGTGCCCTGCGCCACCACCTCGCCGCCGTGGCGGCCGGCACCGGGTCCGAGATCGATGAGATGATCCGCCTCGCGCATGGTCTCTTCGTCGTGCTCGACGACGATGACCGTATTGCCGAGGTCGCGCAATTGACGCAACGTGGCGAGTAGCCGCGCGTTGTCGCGCTGGTGCAAGCCGATCGATGGTTCGTCGAGAATGTACAAGACACCCACGAGGCGCGATCCGATCTGCGTCGCCAGCCGGATGCGCTGGGCTTCGCCGCCGGAGAGCGACTCCGCGGGTCTGCCTAACGTCAAGTAGTCGAGCCCGACATCGGCCAGGAACCGCAGGCGGTCGCGTACTTCCTTGAGAATCGGGCCGGCGATCTCCGGATCGAGGCCGGCCTTTCCATTGCGACGCACGGGCAGCGACTCGAAAAAGCGGAGCGTGTCGGTGATCGAGAGCTCGGTCAATTCGCTGATGTTCTTTCCGCCAACGGTCACGGCAAGCGATTCGGGCTTGAGCCGGCGACCGCCGCACGCGGTGCACGACGCCTCGATCATGTACTCCTCCAGCTCCACTCGCACCGCATCCGACGTGGTCTCGCGGTAGCGGCGCTGCACCAGTCCCAACACGCCTTCCCAGGCACCCTGGTACTCGCCGTGGAACGACTCCGTGTCGAGCTTGAACGTCGTTTTGCGGCCAGCGGCGCCGTGCAGAATCACGTCGCGCACTTTCGGAGGCAGCTCGCCCCACGGCGCGTTCAAGTCGAACTTGTGTTGCTTCGCGAGGGCCGGCAGCATCGATTTGCGCAGGTGGCCTGACGGCTCGCCCCACGGGAGAATCACGCCCTCGAGAATCGAGATCCGCGGATCGCCGAGGATGAGATCCTCGCTCACTTCGCGACGCGTCCCCAGGCCGCCGCACGCCGCACACGCGCCGAACGGCGAATTGAACGAGAACTGGCGCGGCTCCAACTCGGCGAGTGAAATACCGCATTCTGGACAGCCGTATCGCTCGGAGAAGAGCTGCGTGCTCGCGGCGCCGCCTTCGGCGGACCCGTGCCGCCCCACCTCCACCAGCCCATCGGCGAGCTTGAGCGCCGTCTCCAACGAGTCCGTTAGGCGACCGCGGTCCTCGGCGCGCACCACCAGACGATCGACAATCACCGAGATGCTGTGATTGACCGTCTTCGCCAGCTTCGGTGGCGTGGCAAGCTCGGCCGGCTTGCCATCGATGAGCGCGCGCACGAAACCCTGCTTGCGCGCCGCCTCGAGAAGGTCGCGGAACTCGCCCTTGCGACCGCGAACCAATGGAGCCAACACCTCGATCTTCGATCCCGCCGGCCAGCCCAGGATCGTGTCCGCGATCTGGGTCGCGCTCTGACGCTGCACCGGGCGGCCACACGTGGGACAATGCGGCGTGCCGGCACGCGCGTACAGCAGGCGAAGATAATCGTATATCTCTGTGACGGTGCCGACCGTGGAACGCGGGTTGTGGCCCGCCGACTTCTGTTCGATGGAGATGGCCGGTGACAATCCTTCGATGGCGTCGACATCGGGCTTCTCCATCAAGCCGAGGAATTGCCGCGCGTACGCCGACAGCGACTCGACGTACCGGCGCTGCCCCTCCGCGTAGATCGTGTCGAAAGCAAGCGACGACTTCCCCGAGCCCGACAGACCGGTGATGACGGTCAGCCGGTCGCGCGGGATGGCGATGTCGATATTCTTGAGGTTGTGCTCGCGGGCGCCGCGAACGATCAGCTGTTCTTCAGGCATAGCCTGATAAAGGTTAGCGCCCGCGAGGGTCGAGACAAGCGGCGGCATCGGCAGCCGCCCCCCCCCGACGCCCGCTTGCGCGGCGCTTGTTGACTCGTCCTACAGCGGGCGCCCGACGGACCCTGCGCAGATGCGAGGGGACCCGGGCGTTAGATTTCCGTGGCGCGATCGCGCCCTCCGGTCTCTCTCCCTCGAATCCAGAATGTCGCACACGGACGCCCTGGTCGTACTGACCACCGTCTCGAGCGTCGACGAGGCGGTGACACTCATTCGCGCCTTGCTCGATCGCCGCCTCATCGCCTGCGGGACGATGCTCTCCGGCGCGCGCTCGCTCTACCGGTGGAACGGCAAGATCGCGGACGAGCAGGAAGTGGTGCTCGTGCTCAAGACAAGCGCCTCGCGCCTTGACGCGCTCGAGGCGGCGTTCGGCGAGCTGCACCCGTACAAAGTGCCAGAGCTGCTGGCGTTGCCGGTCACCGCCGGGCTCGACCGCTACCTGGCATGGATCGACCACGAGACGTCGCCCTCCCCCCCGTCCGCCACCGCGTCGTGAGCGCGCCCGACCGCAGGTCCATGGAAGCCGAGCGCGCAATCCGTGTGCGCGTGGACGATCTGGCCTTCGCAACCGGAGACGCTATTGCGTGGCCGGTGACGGCCGACCTTCGGGCGACGACGCCGTTGCTGCTCCGACTGGCCACGGCCGGCGGCGAGCAGCTCACGTCTCAACTCCGCGTGCAGGACCCGCTCCCGATTGGATCGGCGGTGGTGACCGGCGCAGGCACGCTGGCGGTCGACCTATTGGTGAACGCCGTGATCTCGAGCGATGACGAGCCGGTGTCTGAATCCGGAGTGCGTCGGGCGCTGCGGAGCGCGCTGCAGCGCTCCGCCGACTGGCAGATCGAGCATCTGGTGTGTGCTCCTTTCGGGCTCGGCGCGGGCAACCTGGATCTCGAGGACAGCGCCGCGATCATGACCGAGGTGATCACCGGCCACTTGGCGCAGGCGCGATTCCCCGCCATCGTGACGATCATCGTCGAGACGCCCTTGGAGGAAGAAGTGTTTCGCTCCACGCTGGCGCGGGTGGTGTCGTGATGCGGCCGCGGGTGTTGGCTGCGGGGACCATTCTCGCGCTCTGGGCCGGCGGTCTCGCCGTGCTCGCGCGCCGGCAGCGGCCCGGCGGCGAGGCGGCACGATTGGCGCGTGCCGCGCTGTTCGTGTCCCCTGGCGCCGACTACTACGTGGTGTCGGACAGCTCACACCAAATCGGCTTCGCCTCATCGACCATCGACACGAGCGCGGCCAACATCCAGATCGTCGACTTCGTGGAGGCCGATATGGACAGCGTCGTCACGCGCAAACGGTTCTCGGCGCGCATGACGATCCGCCTCAGCCGCACGCTGCTCCTCAAGGGTTTCCGCTACGAGTTAGGCGCGGACGCCGGCCCGTACGCGGTAACGGGGGCGGTGCTTGGCGATAGTGTTCTCGTGCTCACGGTGAGAGCCAGGGGCACGCGTACCATCAGTCGACGCATCCCGCTGCACGGACCGCTCTTTCTTCCTACCATGGTTCCCATGGTCATCGCACTCGGCGATCGCCCGCGCGTCGGCCAATCGTACTCGTACGACATATTCGATCCGCTCACCGATTCTACCGCGGTGACGACCATTGCCGTGCGCGCCGAGTCGTTGTTCGTGCTTCCCGACAGCGCGACGTTGGACACGCGAACTGGCCGTTGGACGGAAGCGCACGTCGACACCGTGCGCGCGTGGCGGATCGAGGACACCAGCGGCGGCCGGCTGACGGGATGGATCGACGCGAGCGGGCGCATGGTCGAAGCGCAGCCGTTTCCGCGAATGCGCATGCGACGCAGCGCGTACGAACTCGCGTACAGCAACTGGTCGCGCAGCCAACCGCGGCCCGGGCACCCTGCCGGTAGGGACTCCTCACCCATACCATCCTCGCCATGATCCAGCTCCAGGCGCTCACCAAGCGGTACGGTTCGTTCACCGCCGTCGATGCGCTCGACCTCGAGGTGTCGAAGGGGGAGTTGTTCGGCTTCCTTGGGCCTAACGGTGCGGGCAAGACCACGACGTTGCGAATGATCGCCGGGATTCTGCGTCCCACCAGCGGCGCCGTGCACATCGGCGGGATCGACATCGCCGCGCGCCCGATGGCGGCGAAAGCGACGTTGGGGTACATCCCCGACCGTCCGTTCATCTATGAGAAGCTGAGCGGCGCCGAGTTTCTGCGATTCGTGGCCGGACTGTACGGTCAGGATGGCGCAGCGGTGGAGCGGCGCATGGACGAACTGCTCGCGCTGTTCGATCTCACCGAGTGGAAGGACGAGCTCGTGGAGAGCTACAGCCACGGCATGCGTCAGAAGTTGATCATCTCGAGCGCGTTTCTGCATCGCCCCGAGGTGATCGTCGTCGACGAGCCGATGGTGGGACTCGACCCCAAGGCCGCGCGCATCTTGAAGGATCTTTTTCGCGAGTACACGCGGCGCGGGCACACGATCATGATGTCGACGCACACGCTCGAGGTGGCGGAGAACGTGTGCGACCGCATCGCGATCATCCAAGGTGGCAAGGTCCGCGCGATCGGCGCGGTCGCCGAGCTGGCCGCGCGCGCTGAAGCGACGGGTCAACACGGATTGGAAGCGTACTTTCTGCAACTCACGGGGGAGCGCGCGGCGCGCGAGCTGGTCGAGGTCCTGGATGCCTGAGACGGTGTCGCCGGACATCGCTGATGCGCTCCCCAATCCGTCGCTGCTGCACCTGTTGTCGCCCAAGCTGCGCACGGTGCGGAACCGGGCGCGCGTGAAAGCGGGAGAGACGCACAGCGGGTGGCGGTGGGTTGTGCTGATCGCGATCGGCGTGCTGTTCTGGGCCGGGGTGATGCTGGTGTTGGTGCGACTGCTCCGCTACTTCAAGAACACGCCGGAGATCGGGGCGTTGCTCGCGGGGAAGCTACTGGGGCTCGTGTTCGTGAGTTTTTTGGCCATCCTGCTCTTGTCCAACATCATCACGGCGCTGTCGAGCTTTTTTCTCGCCCGCGATCTGGACATGCTGGTCTCGGCGCCGGTCGACTGGCTCACGCTGTACGGCGCCAAGTTGCTGGAGACGCTGGTGCATTCGAGCTGGATGGTGGTGTTGATGGCGATTCCGATACTGGCCGCGTACGGCTACGTGTACGAGGGCGGCGCGGGGTTCGTGCTCGTTGCGTTAGGCACGGTGGTTCCGTATCTGGTGATTCCGGCGGTGCTGGGCACGGCGATGACGCTGCTGCTGGTGAACATGTTCCCGGCGCGGCGGACGCGGGACTTGTTGAGCGTGGTGGCCGTGCTGTCGGCCGGCGGTCTCGTGCTGTTGTTCCGGCTGCTGCGTCCCGAGCAGCTGGCGCGCCCCGAGGGGTTGCGGTCGCTGGTCGACTTCATCGCGCTGCTGCGCACGCCCACGTCGCCATTCTTGCCCAGCGACTGGGTGCAGCGGGCGATCATGACATCGCTCACCGACAAATTGGACGTGTTGCCGCTCTATCTGCTGTGGAGCACCGCGGCGGCGCTGGTGGTGATTGGCGCGCTGCTGCACCGGGCGCTCTACGCCGGCGGATTCTCCAAGGCCCAGGAGAGCGCCCAGCAGTGGACCCGTGCCGGTGTGGGCACGCGGCTCGCTCGGTGGGTGCTCTCTCCGTTAGGCGTGTTGCGCCGAGAGCTGGTGTTCAAGGAAGTCCGGGTGTTCTTTCGCGACACCACGCAGTGGTCGCAGCTGAGTCTGCTTGCCGTGCTGGTGGTGGTGTACGTATTCAACATCAAGTTCCTGCCGTTGCGCGGCCAGGGGATCGGGTTCTTGCTGGTGAACGTGATCCCGTTCCTGAACCTCGGGTTGTCGGGGTTCGTGCTCGCGTCGATCGCCGCGCGGTTCATCTTTCCGGCGGTGAGCGTCGAGGGACGCACCTTGTGGCTGCTCAAGTCGAGCCCGCTGCCGATGCGCGAGCTATTGTGGTCCAAGTATTGGACCGGCACGCTGCCGCTGTTGGTTCTCGCGTTAGGCATCGTGGGTGTGACCGATGCGCTGCTGCAGGTGAGCGAGTTCATCTTCGTGGTGTCGGTGTTCACGATCGCGTTCCTGACGTTCGCCGTGGCCGGTCTGGCTCTCGGGTTAGGCACGATTTTTCCGCGGTACGAGTCGGAGAGCGCCGCCCAGATTCCGACGTGCTTCGGCGGCCTGGTGTTCATGCTCTCGTCGGCGGCGCTCATCGGCGCCGTGGTGCTGCTGGAGGCGCGGCCGGTGTACGCGTATCTGAGTCAGGAGACGTTTGGCACCGTGGCGGATCCAACGGAGATGGTGATCGGCTTCTCGCTCGCCGCGGCGCTGTGCCTGGCGGGGACGTTCGTGCCGCTGCAGGTCGCGGTGCGACGGCTGGAACGGTTGGAGCTGTAGGGGCGCGGTCCGAACTACTCCGCACGCAAGACAACCATCGGATCCACACGGCTCAGGCGTCGCGCCGGTAGATAGCTCGCCAGAAGAGCCGTGAGCAGAATGATGATCGACACAGTGGCAACGATGATCGGATCGAGCACGCGGGTCGCCACGAGCAGATTCCGAAGTACGCGAGCGAACGCCATGAACAGGAGTAGCCCAGCGACAATCCCGAACCCCGCCATCGCGGTTCCCTCGCCTACCATGAGGCGAAACACCGTTTGGCGGTTCGCGCCGAGCGCCATTCGTATCCCCATTTCCGGAGCGCGCTCGGCCGCGGACTGGGCGACCGCGCCATACACGCCGGAGACGGCGAGCAGCGTCGCCTCGACGGCAAGCACGAGAATCAGGAGCGCCGCTACACGCCGTTGGGCCAGCGTACACAAGACGATGTCGCGCATCGGTGAAATCGCGCCGATCGCCACATCTGGAGCGTCCGACCGGATCACCTGCCGAATCTGACTGACAAGCGTTGCCGGTGGCACGGTCGTCCGCAGCACCGCTGTCTGAAGGCTCGACCCATACCGCCGAAGCGACAGATAGAGTTGCGGTGCCGGCTCCCCCCCCCCACCCAGATTGGCGGATCGTATCGTGCCGACTACACCGATGATCGTGGCACTCGTCGTATCGCGGAGAAAGTTCGTGCGCACCCGATGGCCGATTGGACTTTCGCCAGGCCA
>JANWIF010000084.1 GCA_025450035.1 Gemmatimonadaceae bacterium | reverse complement strand
GCGCCCCCTCGCACGTACCGCCGCACCAGCTCCGGCGCGCCGCCCGCGGGTACGTCGGGCCGCGTGGCGCGCACCAAGGCGGCGGCGTAGCGCAACGCCGGCTCGGCCGCCGGGATCTCGCGCGTCAGCCGCTGCAATCCCAGCGCGTGCTCCGCATCCAGCACGGGCGTGAGCTGTACGTCGCCGGTTCCGGTGGTGGAGCGCAGGATCGCGATTTCTTCGTCTTCGTTCGGGTAGCCGATGCGAATGTCGAACAGAAAGCGGTCCAGCTGCGCCTCGGGCAGCGGATACGTGCCTTCCTGCTCGATGGGATTCTGCGTGGCCAGCACGAAGAACGGTTCGGGCAGCGGCATGGTATCGCCGGCCGCCGTGACGCTGTGCTCCTGCATGGCCTCGAGCAGCGCCGCCTGCGTACGCGGCGGCGTGCGGTTGATCTCGGCGGCGAGGATGATGTTGCCGAAGATCGGCCCGCGCACGAAGCGAAAGCGTCGCGCGCCGGTGGCGGAGTCGTCCTCCATGATCTCGGTGCCGGTGATGTCGCTGGGGACGAGGTCGGGGGTGAATTGAATGCGGCGGAACTCCAGCCGCATGGCTTCGGCGATCGAGCGGATCATCAGGGTCTTGGCCAGCCCGGGCACCCCCACCAGCAGCGCGTGCCCGCCGGCCAGGATGGCCATCAGAATGTCCTCGAGCACGCGTTCCTGCCCGACGATGCGCCGGGCGACCTCGGCCCGCAGCCTAACGGCGGCGTCCGCGAGGCGCTCGCGCTGGCCGGGGCCTCCTCCCGGCGGCGCGGCACGCTCGACGGGGGGCAGCGCGGTGCTCACGCGGTACTCACCGGACCGGACGGCGGCGCCGGTGCGTGACGAGGAAGATCGACCCGTTGCGCGCGCCCACATCGGCGATAGACCGGCGTTCGTCCAGCACCTCGCTGCCGCCTAACTTGACGACGAATTTGCGCGCATCGGCGCGCGGATCGATCACGGCCAGCGCCGCGATCTTGACCGCGCGCACGTGCTCCGACGGCGCCGCACTGATCCGCACCACGTCCCACAGCTCCGGCACCTCGACCCGGACCAATATCGCCGCGCCGTTTGGCTCGCCTAACTGAATGGTGTTGCGCCGCGCACGCAGCGTATCCACGAAGGGTATCGTCATTCGACCATCTCCTCCGCCATCGGCATCGGATCGAGGGTCGAGAAGAAACGCGAGATCTGGGCGTCGTACAGGTACGTCGAACCCCTCACGCGCGTGCCGCCGTCCGCGGCGGAAACGCCAATGACCAGCTCCTCGCCGCCCTGGCCGCGAAACGTCAGGTACGCCGGACCCTCCAACTCGAGAAACACCGCGTACAACGGGTTGCGCGTGACGAAAAATTCCTTCGCCGCCGCCAACACATCCCCGGGGTGCATCGTCGTCGTGATTTCCTGAATCATGTCGATCTCGATCGTGAAAGTCGTCACCGGTCCGACGCGCGCGCCGGCCCTTCGGAAAACGGAGGGTCGAGCGTCAGACGCGACAGCGCCGGCTCATAGGCCAACGGCAACTCGAGCGTGAACGCCGAGCCAACCCCCGCCGTGGAATACAACAGAATGTCTCCCCCCAGCATGCGAGCCAGCTGTCGCGACAGCGCCAGCCCGATCCCCGATCCGCCGAACACACGGCGGCTCGATCCATCCACCTGCCGAAACTCGTCGAACACCAGATCCTGGGCATCGGGCCCGATGCCGATGCCCGTGTCACTTACGCAAAAGCGGATCACATCGTTCCGCGCGTCCACGCTCGCCGTCACCTCGCCGTGCATCGTGAACTTGTACGCGTTGCTGAGCAGATTGGCCAGGATCTTGACCACCTTCTTGCGATCGCTACACACCTTGACGTCGGATTCGGGCAGCTCGAACCGCAGCTCCACCGGCGCCGCCCGGCCGCGCGTGCTCGCAGCCGCCTCATGCAGCGCCGCACGGGCATCGAAGGTTTCGGTCGACACACGCAGCTCGCCGCGTTTGAGCGCGGTGAGGTCGAGCAGGTCCTCGATGAGCGCAAGCAATCGTTCGCTCGACACGGTCACCTGGCCAAGCGTCTGCAGCTGTTCGTCGGTAAGCGGCCCGCTCAGCCCCTCCTGCAACAGATAGGTGTAGCCGAGCACCGCCGTGAGCGGCGTACGCAGCTCGTGGCTCATGTTGGCCAGAAATTCATCCTTCAGTCGGCGGGCTTCGATCGCCGCCTGGTACTGCTGCTCGAGCTCCGCGTTGGTCTCGACCAGTGCCGCGTTCGCGCGCCGCAGATCATGAATCAAACGCGACTTCTCCGCCGTGGCCGCCATCTGGTCGGCCACGATGCGCAGCAATCCGTGCTCGGCGCTCACGGCGCCGGCGTCGGAGAAATAGAACGTGACCGTGCCCAACACGCGCTCGTGCGTTTCTAACGGAATGGCGACCAGGGCGCGGAAACCGAGTTCACTCGCGACATCGCACCACGCGGCCGCCGACTCGTCGGCGAATACGTCGGGGATCTGGACAATGCGTCGCTCGCTCGCCGCTTCGCCCGACGGTCCGAGCCCGAGCCGCACGCGCATCTGGCCGAGGAACGGACGAAATCGCTCCGGCCAGGAATACGCAGCGGCCAGGCGCATGACGTCGTCGCCCTCATCGATGAGGTAGACCGACGCGAACGAAGCGCCAACCAGCGGGCTGACCCGATCGAGCGCAAACTGCAGCACATCCTCGGGACGGTCCGCGGTAAGGAACGCATGCACGATTTCGCGCACTGCCATGAGCTCGCGGATCGCCGAATCCGCCGGCTCATTGAGAGACGGGGGGAGGGGGGAAGGGGGGGACGGGGAACGCGTGCCTGTTTCGATCACGTCCTGCAATCTACGGACGGGCGCCGGGGAATGGCCAGGCTCACCCCCCTCCCAACACTCACGGTTCAGCGCGGGATCGTTCTTCGGCCACCGCACTCGCAAGCAACGACGGCAACTGCGCCACGAACCCCGATCGGGCGAGCACGACGTCCGCTCCCGCCGCGCGCCCCAGCTCGATGGCGGCGAGGTTGGTGTGTCCCGCGTAGGCCACGATGCGCCGCGCCGCGCCCTTTTCGCCTTCGCGCAGCCGACGGACCGCCGCGCCCGCGTCCATGGTCTCAATCTCGAGGTCGACGATCGTGAGCGCCGGCTCATCGCGCGCGAGATGGCGGTCTAACTGCTCGATAGATTTTGCGACGCGAAGGTCGACGCCCGCGTGACGACACGCGTCATCGACTCGCGAACGGAAGAGCAGGTCGGAGATGATGAGGAGAACGGTTGGCATTCGCGGACGCCGGAAAAAGGTAAGAGCTACCGTTAGGCGAGCCATGCTGGCTCGGCTGCCGGATGCTGTGCGCGCGGGTAATTCTCACTCCGCTCCCAGCACGATCCGCTTCCATCCGCCTCATCCGGTTCACACAGGCGTCGTCACTCGCCCCGCCCCACCGCCCACACCACGCAGCCGCGCCGAACACTACTTACTACTTTCCACTCTTGCCGGTCGCAGTTCTACTCTCGAAATGAGCGCCTCATCCGTCTGCTCCAGCACGTACCGTACAGCCCTGCCCACCGTTTCCGGCGTCAATTTCCACGGCGCTCCCTTGCCGTGCCCGGCAAAGCCGGTGTCCACGGAGCCCGGCATGATGAGCGACACGCGCACGCCGGCGTCGCGCACTTCGAGCATCAGCGATTCGGTGAAGCCGACCACGGCGTGTTTGGTGCCCGAGTAGCACGCGCCGCCCACGATGGGATTTCGGCCGGTGAGCGACCCGATATTTACGATGTGGCCGCGCTTCCTGGCGAGCATTCCTGGGAGGAGCGCGCGCGTGACGTAGAACATCGCGTCGAGGTTCAACGCGACCTGGGTACGCCATTCTTCAACCGACATCTCGGCCACGGGCTTGATGATGCCGATGCCGGCGTTGTTCACGAGCACATCGACGTCGAGCGAGGACAGCGCGCGCGACACCGCCGCGTGATCGGTGATGTCGAGGGCGAGCGCGCGACAGCGGCCGCCGCGCGCGCTGATGTCGTGCGCGAGCGCCTCCAGCTCGCTCTGCGAGCGGGCCACCGCGACGATGTTCCACCCGTCGGCCAACTGTTGGGCGATCGCTCGCCCAATGCCGTGCGACGCGCCCGTGATGAGAGCGGTGCTCACGATGCGGTCACCAGCGCTTCCGTGGCCCGCACCAGCGGGTCGAAGGTGAGCGGGCGCGACGCGACGCGCGCCGCGATTTCATCGGCCAGTTCGCGCTGTCCTTCGGCAAATAGCTCGGTAGTGATCCACGGACCCGTGCGCGGGTTCCGGAACCAATCGTCATCGAACCGGTCGCGCAGCGTCTCGGTGAGCAGCGCCTGGAGCTGCCACGCGCGCAGGTAGCGCGCGGAGTAGAAGTGCGGGTCTACGTCCACGAACGCATCGGCGGCATCGTACCGGAACGACGTCGCGCGGCCGAGTGATTCGACGTAGAGATCGGGGAGGGCATCCCAGGGAACGTCGCCACTGTACAGCGTCACCTCGTACAGCAGCTTCGCACAGTACCGGCGCAGGAACTGCAGCTCCTCGAATCCCGACGCCCGCAGGAACGCTCCCACGTCGCCGCGGCTGCTCGACCCGTTGCTCCCCAACGCGGTGTAGCGCCGCAACCACCCGGGGTCATGGAGCAGATGGTCACACAGCATGGCGTACGACTCCGTCACGGAGTTATCGCCTAACCAGCGATACTCGAACGGCAGGTCGGCGCTCGTGTGGCCGAAGTGGAGCGCGTGTCCCAGCTCGTGCAGGAACGTGCGATAGTCCGCCTGACCGCCGTGCGGGCGCAGCACGAGGTAGACCTCCCAGGGCACACGCACCGGCGAGCAGAAGGCGCGCGCGCGCTTCCCTTCCCGCTCTTCGGCATCGACGATGATGTGGCCGCCGGCCGTGGCGTCGATGCCCATGTCGGCCATCTGTCGCGCCACCACGGTCTGGAGCGCGGCGCCGGGAAACGCGGCGTCGAACTCGCGCGCGCGGAGGATGACGAGCGCGTCGGCGCGCGTCGCCTCCCGCGGATCGATGCCCAGCTTGTCGCGCACCGTGTCCCGATACACGTCGTCCCACATCGACTGCGTGTCGCGGAGAAATTTCTCACACTGCGCAGCGAGGCCGGCCAGATCGATGCCGCTCAGCTCGGTGAACGTGCCATTGTAGGTTGGGCCTATGTCCAACGCTTCGACCAGGTCGCGCTCGCGTTGAAAGCGCTCGCGCCTGAGCGGTGCAAGCTCCGAGCGCACGAGTGCCGCGCGGGCCCGCTCAAGCGCCATCCGCTTGCCGCGGTCCCCGGCATTCGCGATTTCGATCGCGATCCTCGCGTACGGCACGCGCGCGCCGTCATCGAGCCGGACCATGGCGGTGCCCTCCCACGCGATCTCGCGCTCGTCCAACTCCGCGAGCGCACGCGATACGCGCGTCTCCGCGACCCAGTCGAACATCATGCGCGCCGAGCGGCGATCATCGCTTCCCGATGGCGCACCGCGGAAGGCTTCGCGCGCCGCCTCCAGGGCGTCGTCGCTGGTGAGCCGTGGGTGGCGCGCATACACGGACTGGAAGTGCGCCTCGGAGCGGAGGCCCGCCTGCGCCTCGTAATACTCGCGCGCGAGCTCCTCCATCAGGTGTTCGCCGTCGCGCCGGAGCGCGTCGAGCCCGGAGGTCGTCATACCGAGAGCCGTGTCTCCAACACGGCGCGCAGCGCGTCCGCGCCCACCCGCTCCTGGCGCAGTGTATCGCGCTCACGCACCGTGACGGTGCCGTCGCTCACGGACTGCCCATCTACCGTGATGCAGAACGGCGTTCCGACCTCATCCTGGCGCCGATAGCGCCGGCCGATCGCCCCCGATTCATCGTAGAACACGGGAAAGCGGGGCCGGAGATCCTGCGCGATGCGCTCGGCCATCTCCGGCATCCCATCTTTCTTGACTAACGGAAAGATCCCCGCCTTGATCGGCGCCAACGCCGGGTGCAGCGCGAGCACCGTGCGCCCCTCCGACTCACCCTCCACGGTCTCCTCGCGATACCCGTTCACGAGCACCGCCAACATCGCCCGGTCCGCTCCCACCGACGTCTCGATCACGTTCGGCACGTACCGGCGGTTATTCGGTTGGTCGAAGTATTCGAGCTTCTTGCCGGAGTACTCCGCATGCCGCGTGAGATCGAAGTCACCGCGGTGGTGCACGCCTTCCACTTCCTGGAATCCCAACGTGCCGCCGAAGTCGAACTGAATGTCGAATGCGCCCCGGGCATAGTGGGCGAGTTCTTCCTTGGTATGTTCGTGAAACCGCAGCCGCGCGGGATCGAGTCCGAGCTCGTGGTGCCAGCGCATGCGCTGGTCCTTCCAGTACTCGAACCAGGTCATGTCCGTGCCCGGCTCGACGAAGAACTGCATCTCCATCTGCTCGAACTCACGCGTCCGGAAGATGAAGTTTCCGGGCGTGATCTCGTTGCGGAACGCCTTCCCGATCTGCGCGATGCCGAACGGCACCTTCTGGCGCGTGGCCTGCTGCACATTCACGAAATTGACATAAATCCCCTGCGCGGTTTCCGGCCGCAGGTAGATCACGGACGCGGTGTCCTCCACCGGACCCATGAACGTCTTGAACATGAGGTTGAACTGGCGCGGTGCGCTCAGCGTGCCTTTCATGCCGCACGCGGGACACTGCGCATCGGGTGTGCCCGGCTCCCCCTTGATGCGCGGGTCGTCGGCCCGAAAGCGCTTCTTGCAATTGCGGCAGTCGACGAGCGGATCCACGAACCCGCTCACGTGGCCGCTCGCCTCCCACACTTTCGGATTCATGAGGATGGCGGCATCGATCCCCTCGATGTCGCTGCGGGCGCGCACCATGGCCTGCCACCAGCGATCCTTCAGGTTCCGTTTGAGCTCCACGCCCAATGGCCCGTAGTCCCACACCGAGCCCGTGCCGCCGTAGATCTCCGACGACTGGAAGATGAAGCCCCGGCGTTTGCTGAGGGACACGAGGCGATCCATGACGTCGGGCGATGTTGCGTTAGGCATGTGCATCGTGACGGGAAAGAGCGCGGATCACGCGGCCGCCGGATCGTGTGCCGGCCGGTCGCGGGTGAGCCGATGGGCAATCAGGTCGCCGTGAAAGCGGCCGTTTTCGATGAACGTCTTGTTGGCATCGTTGCCCGATGCGATCACACCGGCGATGAACACGCCGGACACAGCGGTCTCCATCGTCTCCGGATCGTGCGCCGGGACGCCGGTGCGCGGATCGATGGGCACGCCCAGCTCCACCAGCAGCTCGGCGTTGGGCTGATAGCCGACCATCAGGTATACCTGGTCCGCGCGCACCCGCTCCGCTCCGTTTGGCGTGTCGAGCTCCACGTGCGAGGCCGTGATGGCCCGCACGCGCGACGAGAACCAGGCGGCGATGCTCCCCTCCTTGATCCGGTTGGTCACGTCGGGCAGCACCCATGGTTTGATGTTCGGGTCGAGCGACGGCCCGAAGTGCACGATCGCCGCCCGCGCGCCCGAGCGATACAGATCGAGCGCCGCCTCCACCGCCGAGTTGCCGCCGCCCACCACCACCACATCCTGCCGGAACGCCCAGTGCCCCTCGGTGAACAGGTGCGTCACGTGCGGCAGGTCTTCACCCGGCACGCCCAGCCGGTTCGGATGGCCGAAGTACCCGGTCGCTACCACCACCGCCCGCGCGCGCGTTTCGCGCAACTCGCCAAACCGCGAGCGCGACGCCACCACGAATGTCCCGTCGCAGTTGGTCACGCGCTCCACGGTCTCGTACTGGCGCACCGCCAGATCGAACAACGTCACGACGGCGCGATAGTACGCCAACGCATCGCGGCGCGTCGGCTTTTCGGTCGCAACGATGAACGGCACGCCGCCAATCGACAACCGGTCGGGCGTCGAGAAGAACGTGATGTACGTTGGATAACTCGCGATGCCGCTCACGACGCACGAGCGGTCGATCACGACCGCGCTCAGCCCGGCGCGCTTCATGGCGACCGCGGCCGCCAGTCCGCACGGCCCCGCGCCGATGATCACGACGTCCACCTGCTCGGCCACGGTCAGTCGAGCCCGATGATCTGGTCGCGGCGCGTCCCCACACTCACGTACGAGATCGCGGTACCAGCCAGCTCGCGCACCCGGTCCAGATAGCGCCGCGCCGCAGCCGGCAGGTCCGCCAGCCGGCGCGCGCCCGCCGTGCTCTGCTTCCACCCGTCGAACCATTCGTAGCGCGGCACCACGCGCTCGAGCACTACCAGATCTCCCGGAAATTCCTCGTACACGTCGCCGTCGCACTCGTACGCCGTGCAGATCGCGATGCGGTCCAGCGTATCCAGCACGTCGAGCTTGGTGACCGCGAGCCCGCTGAGCCCGTTCACACGCGCCGCGTAGCGCACGACCACCGCATCGTACCATCCACACCGCCGCGGCCGCCCCGTCGTCGCGCCGAATTCTTTGCCTAACTCACGGACGGCGCTCGCCATCGGCTCGTCGAGCTCCGTGGGCAGCGGTCCGTTCCCCACCCGCGTGGTGTACGCCTTCACCACGCCTAACACTGCGTCGATGGACGTGGGCGCCAGTCCGGCGCCGATGGCCGCCCCGCCCGACGTGGTGTTGCTCGACGTCACGAACGGATACGTGCCGTGATCCACGTCCAACAGCGAACCCTGCGCCCCCTCGAGCAGCACGGCCGCGCCCGCCTGCCGCGCCCGGTGCACGGCCAATCCCACATCCTCGGCCAGCGTTAGGAGGCGGGGAGCAAGGGCCTCGAGCAGCTCCACCGTCGACTCCGTATCCGCGCGCCGCTCCGACCCAAAACCCGCCAGCTGCGCGTTGGCGTGTTGAACACCGCTCGCCACCAGCGCGCGCGTCCGGTCCAAGTGACGAAGGTCCTGCACCCGGATGCCGCGACGCGCCACCTTGTCCTCGTACGCCGGCCCGATTCCCCGGCCGGTTGTGCCGATCGTTCGGCTGGCCGCGCTCTCGCAGTCCATCAGTTTGTGATACGGCAGCACCAGGTGCGCACGGTCGCTCACGTAGAGGCGACCCTCCACGTCTACGCCCTCACGCACCAACTCGTCGATCTCCGTGAACAGGGTGTCGGGATCAAGCACCACGCCGTTGCCTATCGCGCACCGCACACCCTCGTGCAAGATGCCGCTTGGAATCTGATGCAACACAAACGCGCGCCCGCCGATCTGCACCGTGTGCCCGGCGTTCGCCCCCCCCTGATATCGCACCACCCAGTCCGCTTGCTCGGCAATCACGTCGACGAGCTTCCCCTTTCCTTCATCGCCCCATTGAGCGCCTACCACACACAACGTTCGGACTTTCGAGTCAAACATGACGCTACTCTGGACTACGAGATATCGAATGGGCCGGCGACCCAGGTCACCAACCGGCAATCACCAAACTCCAGACAACCAAAGATCCCCCTGCTCCCACCACGCGTCAACTCGATTTGCCGAGTATGAGCGCCAGCACCACCCAGACAATCACGGCGCACCCCACGCCCACCTTCATCGCCACCGCCACAACGCGGCCGAGCAGGGCACCAGTGGCCACTCGAGCGGCAGGCCCAAGCCGAGCGCGCAGCGTGAACTCGGCAACCAGCGCGCCCGCGAACGCGCCCACGAAGGCGCCAACCATTGAGCCGACAGCCGGCACCGGAACGCCGACAACCGCGCCCACGAGCGATCCGATGATCGCGCCCCACCCGGCGCGCCGCGACCCGCCGTACCGCCGCGCAAACCGACCGGCCAGGACGAATTCCACAACCTCGGCCAATCCCGCGACAACCGCCAGCGCCACACCTAGCCAGAGCCCTGCCACGTGGCCCGGCAGCGCGGCGTCGATGAGTACGGCGCCGGCCATCACCCAAAGGCCCGGCAGTCCAAACGGCAGCATGACAAGACCCGCGAGCAGCACAAGGACCAGGACGATGGATTGCACGTCAGTCCGATGCCTCAACCACGGTGGCCAGCGCCCGAGCCACGCTCTCGACACCAGTACCCGACAGAGCCCCCAGATCGTCGCGCGACGTGTGAATCCGTGCCAGCGTCCGCCACGTTCCTTTGCTCACCGTCGCGGCGCTCCATCCCGCCACCGCAAAGGCCACTCCATCCACGAGCACTCCCGGGAGAATTCGTCCCGTCCGTGCTTCCGGCATCGCACGCGTGAGTCGCGCTAAAATACCCGCGTGCGTCGGACGTCGACCGGCATACATGAGTCGTACCGGGCCGTCATCATCCACTCCGTCCACGTTCACTGCGGCCGCGCGCGCCGCACCGTCCACCCACGCGCGCGCGCCCACCAGCCCCAGCTCTTCGGCGCTCGTGATGAGCACACCGAATTTCGCGTCACGGTGAGCCAATTCCGCCACGCGGAGTACGGTTGCCACGCCTGACGCATTGTCCAAGGCGCCGGGCGAGTACGCGCCCACGAGGCTTGCCGCTACCGGCGCGCCGGCCACCAGCGCCGTCACCGCGAGCCAGGGCCACGCGTAGTGGGCGACGCTCTCGATGATGCCCGTGCTCTGCGCGAGGGCCACCACGACGCTCACCGTCCACACCGCTAGCAGCAACGCGATTCCCGACGCACGCGCGAGGATCGGCACCGGCTGGCTTTTCGAATCGATGTGCGCCACCAGCCAGAAATGTGGCCATTCCGGTCCTCGCGTGGCCACCAGATTCACCGCTGTGGCCCGTAACCACGGCAAGCGCTGCGCGCCCCGCCGGGCCAGCCACCTGGCGAGCACGGCGATGCACGCGCCGCCCACCAGCAGGATTGCCGCCGCAGGTACCGGCTTGTCGTGCCATCCGAGGTGGCCGGCAGCGCATAGTAACAGTACTCCGGCGACACCCAGCACCGGCGTGGCCAGCCGGCCGGGTACGGCGGAATACTCGAACGGCTTGGCCGACACGGTGAAACCCTGCGCACCGAGCGCCGCTTCGCACCATGCGCGGGCATCGGCTTCGGTGCGCGAGCCAGCGGGCCGTGGCGCAGCCGCGAGCCGCTCGAGGTGCTCGCGCGCGCTCGGCATTTCCGTTAGGCGGCGCGCGCCGCGCCCGCGGCCTCGAGCAGCGACATGATCTGTTGCCGTTGGGCCGCCTTCACCGGCAGCAGGGGCGGCCGCGGCGCACCGCCCCGCAATCCCACCGCGTCCATTGCCGCCTTGATTCCCGGTACGCCTAACCCGCCGACGATATCGTTGGACAGGTGCGCCAGCTGCTCGTGCAGCGCCGCCGCGCGCGCCCGGTCGCCCCCGCGAATGGCGTCGTACACGGCGACCGACAACTCACCCGCGAACAGCGACACCGCGAGAATGCCGCCCGCGGCGCCCAGTTCCAACGCCGGCAGAAATGTCCCGCCATTCCCCGTCAGCACCGTGAACTCCCCGCTCTGCGACGCCAGATACCCGCGCAACATGGGCAGATCGCCCGAGCTGTCCTTCATCCCGACAATGTTCTCGTGCGCCGACAACTCGGCGACGAGATCGGGCGAGAGCGCGAAGTGCGTGTACTTGGGAATGTTGTACAGCAGCACCGGGATCGGGCTCGCGTCGGCGACGGCCCGGTAGTGGGCCGAGAGCGCCTCGTTAGTCATCGCCGATGCGTAATAGTGCGGGGCGACGACCAACACCGCATCGGCGCCACGCGCCGCGGCCGATCGGGCGCGTGCGATGGTGTGCCGAGTGGATTCGCCGCCCACGCCGGCGAGCAGCCACTGCTCCGCGGACACCAGCGGGCGCGCCCATTCCACCAATTGATCGCGCTCCGCATCCACGAGCAGCGCGGCCTCGCCCGTGGAGCCGGCCAGCAGCACACCCGACGCACCCTGCTCCAGGTGCGCGCGCACGTTCGTCCGGAACGCGTCAGGCGCCACGTCACCGGTGTTGGCGTCAAAGGGAGTCGCCACGGGCGACAGGACGCCCGCGAAGAATTTCGTGCTTCGTGTTGTCATGTGTGAGTCAGTAGCCCAGCGTCTTGTCCACCACGTTGCGCAGCGGCTCGCCGCGCGCGAACCGGTGCCAGTTGTCGATCAGCAGATCGAGTTCCCGCTGCCAATAACGGCGCGGGGAAACCCCCGAAACATGGGGGGTGATCACCACCGATGACAGCCCCCACAGCGGACTCGATGCGCTGAGCGGCTCGTGCGCGAACACGTCGAGCACCGCGCCGCGCAACCGGCCGCGCCGCACCTGTTCGGCCAGCGCACCTTCGTCCACCAATGTTCCGCGCGCCACGTTCACAACGATGGCGTGCGACGGCAAGCGATCGAGCGCGGCCGCCGACACCAGTGCCTGCGTCTCTGTGGTGGCCGGCGCCGAGACGATGAGCACATCGATGCCGCCGAGCAGCGCGTCCCACGCGTTGGGGCCGACGACGCGATCGCATCCGTTAGGCACACCGCGCTCGGGGTGGCGCCGCACGCCGGTGCAGTGCGCGCCGAGCGCCGCGAAGCGTTCCGCGATAGCCGACCCGATGCCGCCCGCACCGAGGATCAGCGCCCGGCACTCGCCCAGCTCGCGCACCACACTGTGCGCTCCCACGAACGGCTCGCGATCCCATCGTGCCGCGCGCTGCAGATCGCGCGCCAGATCGAGTCCGCGCAACAGCAGCAGCACGCCGCCCAACACATGCTCGGCGATCGGGATCGCGTGCACGCCGGCGGAATTGGTGATCGTGACATCGCTAGCCATCATCTCGGGAAAGAGCAGGGCGCCCACGCCGGCCGCCGCCGTATGCAGCCAGCGCAGCCGGTGTGCCACCGAGAACAGCGCGCGCGACATGCCAAATCCGGCATAGGCATCCGCATCGGCGATGGCCGCGACCGCCGCCTCGGTGGCCGGTGCGCCGCCATCGCCCTCGGACCGAGTGGGGGCATCGAGAATCACCGCCTCCCACCCTGACGGCGCGGCACCGCGCAGCCGCTCCACGCCGGCGGCGGGAAGGGTCCAGGCCGGTGCATCGGCGTTCAGATGTGCGACCAGGCGGCGCGTCACGTCAGTCCACGTGAATGCTCACCACATCGGTGCGCTGTCGCAACGACTCGGCGAGCGCTTCGAACCGTTTGGGCGCGCCGACGAGCGTGAGCTCGAACGTCCGGTCCCCGATGTGATCGAAGGTGCGCCGCGACAACACGTGCACACCGGCCGCACGAAACACATCGGCAAACGTGTCGAAGTCTACGTTAGGCGGGACGCGGAGCGTGGCAGAGACTTTGCGACGGATGCCCAACAGCCGGCGCTCGAGCGGCCGAAGCCCGACCAGCACTGCCACCACGAGCGCGGTGGCGCCCACCGCGTCCACAAATGCCCCGGCGCCAGCCGCCATACCGATCGCCGCCACGGCCCAGATCGTCGCCGCCGTCGTCAGGCCCAACACGCTTCCCCCCGAATGGAGGATGGCCCCGGCGCCCAGGAACCCGACACCGGCCACGATCTGCGCCGCGATGCGCGTCACATCGCCGTACGGCTGGCCTGTCGCCGTAAGGCCAATGAGACCGATGCTGATCGAGAGATGCGTGAACAGCGCCGCGCCGACGCAGATGAGGATGGTCGTCCGCAGGCCCGCCGCCTTCCCCGACAGCTCCCGCTCCAAGCCCACCGCACCGCCGAGCACCGCCGCCGCCACCAGCTTGAGGAGGAGATGCAGATGCAATGGATCGGGCACGCCGGCATTCGGAACAACACTGGGAATATCCGGTAGGAACACGCCGCCTCCACGTTAGGCCAATCCCATCCAGGTCTTCACTTCACGCATCGTATCCTGCGCCAACGCGCGGCACCGCGCCGCGCCATCATGCAGAATCTCCGTGATCCGCTCCGGATGCGCCCGCAGCTCGGCCGCCCGCTCACGGATCGGCGTCAACTGCGCCATCATCGACTCGAAGAGCACCTTCTTGCAGTCGATGCAGCCCCAACCCGCCGTGCGGCACTCCACCGCCACGTGCTCGACCGTTGCCGCATCGCTGAACGCCCGGTGCAGATGATAGATGTTGCAGATCTCCGGTGTCCCCGGATCCGTGCGCCGAACGCGCGCCGGATCGGTCATCGCCGGTCGCAGCTTCTGCCACACCGCTTCGGGCGATTCCAACAGGCCCACCGTGTTGCCCAACGACTTCGACATCTTCGTCTGCCCATCCAGCCCCATGATCCGCCGCGTGGGCGTGAGCAGCGGCTGCGGCTCCGGAAAGAACTGCGTACCGAACCTGGCGTTCCACCGGCGCGCGATCTCGCGCGTGAGCTCGAGATGTTGGACCTGGTCTTCGCCCACGGGAACCAGCTCAGCGCGATACAACAGGATGTCCGCCGCCTGCAACACGGGATAATTGAGCAGTCCCGCCAACACACTTTCCTGTCGCGACGCCTTGTCCTTGAATTGTGTCTGGCGTTCCAGCTCGCCGAGCGGGGTCACCGTGTTGAGGATCCAGGCGAGCTCGGTGTGCTCGGGCACCATCGACTGGACGAACAGCGTACATTTGTCAGGATCCAGCCCCGCCGCCAGCAGCGACACGGCCATGTCCCGCGTTCGCTGTCGCAGGTCGTCGGGCTGGTACGATCCGGTGATCGCGTGGTAGTCGACGACGCAGTAGATACACTCGTGACGGTCTTGCAGCTGCACCCAATTCTTGACCGCCCCGAGATAGTTGCCAACGTGAAGCTCTCCGGACGGCTGGATTCCACTGAAGATCCTGGACATCCGTGCAAGTTATGAACGCTCCGAAACTCATGCAAGCAGACACCGCCGCGCGCGGCGCCGAGCTGTTGCCGATGATGATCGCCGCCGCCGACTCGGCGGCCGCGTACATCATCCAGCGCACCGCCGACCGCGGCACGCTCGAGTGGCGCGCCAAGGCGCACCAGGATTTCGTGAGCGACGTCGACACCGGCGCCGAGCGCGTGGTGCGCGAATCGCTGCGGGCCGGCGCGCCGGACGCCGGCATCCTGGGTGAAGAGCTCTCGCCCAACGCGCGGGCCGACGCCGAGATGCTGTTCGTGGTCGATCCGCTCGACGGCACCACCAACTTTCTCCACGGATTCCCCCACTACGCCGTGTCGATCGCACTCGTGCTCAACGGCACGCCCGCCGCCGGCGTGGTGCGCAACGTGGTGTCGGGCGAGTCTTTCACCGCGGTCCTGCAGCAGGGGGCTCGCTTGAACGGCGCACGGATCTCGGTGTCGACCATCCACGACCCGGCGTTGTCGCTCGTCGGCACCGGCATCCCGTTTCGCACGTTGGACCAACTTCCGGTCTATCTACGCCAACTGGACGCGATCGCCCGGGCCACCTCGGGCGTCCGCCGCGCGGGTTCGGCGGCGCTCGATCTGTGCGACGTGGCGTGCGGCCGATTCGAGGGGTTCTGGGAGCTGTATCTCTCGCCGTGGGACTTTGCCGCTGGCGCGCTGATAATCCGCGAAGCAGGTGGCATCGCGACAACCGTCGATGGCGAGCCGCTGCCGTTGTCGTCGTCCAGCGTGCTGGCCGGGACGCCGGCAATCCACGCGTGGATTGGAGATCTGTTCAGGAAGAACGGAGGTACCACAACATCTTTTTCGGATGCGACGGAGGGGTGGGATTGTGAAGGCGGCGTGTCAAAACGCCCCCTCCCTCGCATACGGTATAT
>JANWIF010000083.1 GCA_025450035.1 Gemmatimonadaceae bacterium | reverse complement strand
TGAGGCCCGCCGGGGGGGGCGTCGGGGGGGGGGGGGAGGGGCGCCTACCACGAGAACGCCAGCTGGCCGGTCCCGGACGCGAACGGCGGCACCGCCAGCGGCGTGTCCTGCGCAGACACCAGCACCTGCCCGCGGAACGCCGTACGCGACAACGCGGCGCATACGGCGTCGCTGGCGAGGCGCGGGCTGTTGCACCGCTGGCTCAGGTGCGCGAGCACGATCCGCGTGAGGCGTTTGTGCGCGCAGTCCGCGCCTAACGCGGCAGCGGCGCGATTGCTCAGGTGGCCGTCGGGGCCGGCGATCCGCGCGCGCACGGACGGGGGATACGGACCCGCGCGCAACCATCCTTCGTCGTGATTCGACTCGAGCACCAACACGTCCAGCTCGGCCAGGGCCGTACGCAAGGTGGGCGTCACGTGACCCACATCGTACGCGATGCCGATGCGGGCGCCGCTGTCGGCGGCGGTGGCGACGATGGCCACCGGCTCCACGGCGTCGTGCGCCACGCGCACCGAGCACACGGACATCGTGCGGAGCGCCACGGTCGCGCCGCCTTCGAACGGTACCGCGGCTTCAGTTAGGCCGCCGAGCGCGGCGGCGGTCCCTGCGCTGGCATGCACGGTCCACCGCCAGCGCGCCGCCGCGGCGATGCCGCGCGAATGATCGTGATGTTCGTGCGTCAGCACGAGCGACTCGATCGATTCCGGCGCGATCCCCACCGCGCGCAGGCGGCGCGACAGCTCGCGCGGCGCGAAACCGGCGTCGACGAGCACGCGACCATCCCCCGCCTCGAGCACGATCGCGTTTCCGGCGCTGCCGCTGCCCAGCACCCACATCCTCATACGGCGGTTCCGGTCGCGAGCGCGAACGCGGCGGCCAGCTGGCGGCGCGTCCGGTCGCTCAGCGGCATGCCCCGCCGCCCCATCGCCCGCTCGGCGGTCTCCAGAAATTTCTCCAGGCGGTAGATGCCTAACGCATCGCCTTCGCCCCACGAGAACGGCGGGACGTAGTGCGGAGGCATGTGGCTGCCGTAGATGTTGCTCCCCGCGCCGATCACGCTCCCCGTCGTGAGCCGCGTGCCGATGCCGGTTTTCACATGATCCCCGAACATCGTGCCGAGCTTGACCAACCCCGTGTCACGGCGGCCGGCGGGCGTCCACAGATGCACCGTGCCGTAGGTGTTCTTCAGGTTGCTGGTAATCGTCCCGGCCCCGAGATTCACCCAGCGTCCCAAATACGAGTGCCCCACGAAGCCATCGTGTGTTTTGTTCGCGTGGCCGAGGACGACGGTCTCGCTGATCTCGCCACGGATCGTCGCACCCTCGCCGATGGAGCAGCCGGACACGCGGCTGCCGAGGATCGTGGCCCCGCGTCCGACGGCGCAGGGTCCAACGAGCCGCGTGAACGCGCGAACGGTGGCGCCCGCGGCCACCAGCACGGGGCCGGCGCTCACATCGAAACACACCGCGGGCTCGACCACGGCACCGGCTGCCACGTAGATGGGGTGATCGCCGATCACGATCGCCGCGGCGGGAGGCGTTCCGCTTGCGGTACGCGGGCCGAGCACGGCGATGTCGTCGCGCAGCTGCCTGGGAAGGTCGGCCACGAAGCTCCACACGGCGGTCAACCACCGGCCGGGAATGTCTTGCCCGCGCGCGCCTAACGCACCCAACGACTCGAGCGGCGTTTCGCCGCCCGCGAGCGCGGCGAGCGGCGTATCGCGCGCCAGGCGCACCGCGGCCACTTCGTCGGCGCACGTCCATACATCGACGTCCTGCGCCCGCCAGCCGAGGGGCACCGCACACCTCGTGTTGACCAGCACCGTGCCGGCCTGAAGAACGTCCGCGGCGGCGGGCGGCGCATCGGCTTCGTCGAACTGCGCCAGATGCGGTGCCGCGGCCGCGCCGGCGGCGCGCGTGTCGAATGCCGCCTCCCATCGGCGGCGCAGCAGCTCGACCCCGGCGCGCATTTCGCCTAACGGACGGGTGAGTGCGAACGGTGCGAAGGCGCGGGCACGCGCATCGTCGTACAGCACGAGCATGGTCACCGGCGGTCGCGTACGCGCTGGGGGAGTGCGTCGAGCATGCTCTTGAGGTCGGCGGCCCGCTCGACGGTGGTCACTACCGTGATGCCGTCGCGCGCCACGACCACCAAATCGGCGACGCCGTACAGCACCACCGTCTGCTCTTCGGCGTAGACCACGCAATCCCGCGTCTGCACGGGATGCACGTCGCCGGTCGTCGCATTTCCCGCGGCGTCGCGCGCGCGCACGCGGCGCAGCGCGGCCCACGTGCCCACGTCATCCCAGGCAAAATCGCCGGGTACCACGAGCACGTTGTGGCTCCGCTCGAGCACGCCGTGATCCACGGACACCGGCGTCACCGCCGTGAAGAACGCGGCGATGTCGCCGAGCGCGGCGGAGCGGAGCGCCGGGGCGATCTCGCGTGCGTGCGCGTCGACCTCCGCGAGAAAAATCGCCGTGCGCCACACAAAAATTCCCGAGTTCCACAGATACCCGTCGGCTACCATGCGTTCGGCGGTGGCGCGATCCGGCTTTTCGACGAAGCGCGCCACCCGATGGGCGCCATTCACGTGCTCGCCCAGTTGGATGTAGCCGAAGCCCGGATCGGGACGCGTAGGCACGATGCCGACCGTCACCAGCGCCGCGTGGCGCTCGGCCGTCGCGGCCGCGCGCCCCAGCGTATCGCGGAACGCGGCGGGCTGGCCAATCGCCCAATCCGCGTGGACGCAGAGCATGGTCGGGTCATCGGCATCGCGTCGCTCGATCTCGGCCGCCGCCCACGCAATCGCCGGACCGGTGCCCGCGGCTCGGGGCTCGCCGATCACGTTGTTAGGCGGAAGCTCGGGCACCGCACCGCGCACGGTGTCGGCCAGCGCCTCGCCGGTGATCACCAGGATGCGTTCGGGCGGCACCAGCGGTGTGAGCCGGCGCACCGCGTCCACGAGCAGCGGATCCTGCGTGGCCAGCGGGAGAAGTTGCTTGGGCCGCTCTGGCGTACTCAGTGGCCAGAATCGCGAGCCCGCGCCCCCGGCCAGGATCACCGCCCATCGGCTCACGACCGGTGCGCCCCACCCTCTTCAAGGTGGTCCTCCGTGACGCCGAGCAGCTCCATGGCACGCGCGTACAGTTTCTTCGGACTGAATGGCTTGGTGAGAAACTCGTTCGCGCCCAACGCCATCGCTTCGCGATGATGTTGTTCCTGCCCGGCGGCGGTGAGAATGATGCACGGCAGCCGCTGCCACCTCGGATCGGCACGCATACGCGACAACACGTCGAGGCCCGTCAGGTACGGCATCATGACGTCCAGGAGTACCAGCGAGACGTCGGGATCCTGGGCCAGTGCGTCCAACGCTTCCTGGCCATCGTACGCGAGCGTGACCACAAATGGTCCTTGCTCGAGCTTCATCTTGATGATGCGCCCGATGTGCGGCTCATCGTCCGCCACCAGCACGCGCAACGGCGCCACGTCGGCGTGCATCTCAGACGAGGGCGGCGATGTTCTCTCGATTGCGACGCAGCTCGAAGAGCAGGGGACCGAGACTCGCGGTGGGTCGCGTTAGCACGACCAGAATCGCATCGCTGGTGAGCACGGAGATGATGGCAATCCCCTGTGCGAACTCGAGGATCGCCGTCGCAAGCGCTCCGCGTCCGTCGTGTGTACCATAGTCGTCGGCCGCGGCCACAATGGACGGGATCAACGCGGCGACGCGTTCGGCGTCCACCGTTGGTTCCGTCTGGCTGTCGATGAGGAGTCCGTCGCGTCCCAACACGACCGCTGCTTCGACGCCGTCACGCTGGCGGAGCGCACTGACGAGATCGCGAATTGTGGGCATGAGAACTCCGGCTGCGAGTGCTGCGAAGCTAGACCAGACAAAAGGTGAAGTCAAGCACGGAGAACAACTTGAATACGCATTGCCCGGTCGGTATCGTTCGGCGATTCAGCTGACAGTCGCACCTCTCTCTTCGCGCAGCCCAATGCCGGCCAGACTGCTGGTCCTTGTTGTTGGCGTTCTCGCCGTGCTCGCTGCTTCGGCGTGCGGCAACCCGTTCGCGATCACCGCTACAGCCCCGGTGGTCGAGGACACGATGGCCGTGTACGGTCTGTCCGAGGCGCCGCTCAACGGTCCGACCGCCATCAATACGTTCGTGCCCCTCGCTGTGCGCACCGATCCGACCCAGAATTACGACGTCGTGTTCGATGTCCGTCCCGACAGTGCTGGCACGCCCACAGCGTACATACTGCCGCCGCGCGCGGTCGCGTCGTTCGGCAACGCCGGCCTGATCAGGGACACGACACAGACGTTCGACGCCATCACTCAGGCGCCGGTGAACGGGTACAACGACAGCACCATCGTACCGGTCAAGGCTGGGGATGTCGTGAGTGTGCTAGCGCTGTCGTTCGCCTGCAGCTCGGAGCTGGTGACGGGACGCCAGGTCATCTACTCCAAGATTGTCATTGACAGCGTCCACTACACGCCATACGACCCCTTCACGAATCCATCGGGCAGCACGATCTACCTTCGGATCCGGGTAGATCCGAACTGCGGTTTCATCTCGTTCCTGTCCGGCCTGCCAACGTTCTGACGTGCACGACCTCAAGCTCCTCCGCGAGAATATCGAGGCGCTCCGCGACGGGATGCGCCGCCGCGGACAGCTCGATGTGCTCGGCCCCGTGATCGACCGCGCCGAAGCGTTGGACCGCGATCGCCGGGTGCTGCTGCAGCAGATCGAAGAGCGCAAAGCGGCCCGCAATACGGCCAGCCAGGAAGTCGCGCGCCGCAAGAAGTCGGGCGAGGACGCCACCAAGCTCATCGCGCAAACGCGTGGATTGGGTGACGAGATCGCGGCGTTCCAACGCCAGTACGACGAGCGGTTTGCCGAGTTGGAACGGCTGCAATACGAGCTGCCTAACGTTCCGCTGCTCGATGTGCCCCAAGGAGGCGACCAGGCGAACCGCGTGGTGCGCACGTGGGGCACGCCTCGGTCGCACGATGGCGTGCGCCCGCACTGGGAAGTGGGCGAGCAGCTCGGACTCCTGGACCTGCCGCGCGGCGCCAAGATCTCGGGCTCGGGGTTCATCGTCCTCCGCGGCGCCGGCGCGCGCCTCGTGCGGGCACTCATGGCGTTCATGCTCGATCTCCACACGCGCGAGCACGGCTATGAGGAAGTCTGGGTGCCGTCGCTCGTGAATCGCCAATCGATGACGGGCACCGGCCAGCTCCCCAAGTTCGAGGACGATGCCTACATCGCCACGGATGATCTGTTCCTCATTCCGACGGCCGAGGTGCCGCTCACGAATCTGTATCGCGACGAAGTGCTGGACGCGGGCGACTTGCCCAAGGCGATGACGGCGTACTCGCCGTGTTTCCGGCGCGAAGCAGGCGCGCATGGCAAAGACACGCGTGGCATGATTCGCGTACACCAGTTCGACAAGGTGGAGCTCGTGCGGTACTGCGCGCCCGAGGATTCGGCGGCGCAGCTCGAGCTGCTCACCGCGCACGCGGAAGCGATATTACAGCGCCTCGAGCTCCCGTACCGCGTGGTGCTGCTCGCCGCCGGCGACACGGGATTCTCGAGCGCGAAGACGTTCGACATCGAAGTCTTTGCGCCCGGTGTGGGAACGTGGCTCGAGGTGTCGTCGTGCTCGACGTTCACCGATTTTCAGGCGCGGCGCGCGAACATCCGCTACCGCCCCGCGCCGGGCGACAAACCGCGCTTCGTGCATACGCTCAACGGTTCCGGACTCGCATTTCCACGGACCATCATCGCGCTGCTCGAGCATCATCAGCGCGCGGACGGCACGGTGACCGTTCCCGAGGCGCTGCGTCGCTATCTGGGCGCGGACACGCTCGGCTGAGCCCATGCGGCGCCGCGCGCCGGTAATCCTCCTCGGAGGATTGCTCGCCATCCTCCTGGGCGCGTACATCGTGTACTCGCGGCGCGTGGTGCGCGAGCTGCGCAGCGATGCCGGACGATACGGTGCCATGTACGCGCGCGTGTACCAGGCCCTCGCCGACCCGAGCGAAGAGTCGGGCAACACCGCGCTCCTCGCGCTCTCGCAGCAGATCAACGACCTCGGCGTACCCGTCGTCGTCACTGACACCGCCGGAATGCCGACGGCGGCGGTGAATCTTCCGTTCCGTGCGGCACTCACCGATCCACGAGTGCGCGCGTACATCGCGCTTCTCGATCGCCAGAACCCACCGGTCGTCGAGCCCGGCATCGGCAAGGTTCACTTTGGCGACAGCGTCCTCATTACGAGCCTGCGCTTCATTCCGATTTTGCTCGCGTCGTTGCTCGTGGTGACCGGCGCCGCGATTGTGTACGTGCTGCGCACGCGCAGCCGTGCCGACCGGGAGAGTGTGTGGGCAGGCATGGCGCGCGAGTCGGCGCATCAGTTGGCCACGCCCCTCTCCAGTCTCAGCGGGTGGATCGAGTTGCTGCGCGATCACGCCGGCGACGAGGTCTCATCGTCCGCGGCGCGCCACATGGAGGCCGACCTCGTACGACTGGAGCGCGTGTCGCATCGCTTCGAGCGCATTGGCCGGCCGCCGCGTCGCGACAAACTGGACCTGGGTGATCTCGTGGTGCGCGTGGGTGCATATTTTCAGGTCCGCGTTCCCACCCTGGCGCACGCGGTCGCCCTCGTGGCGTCGCGCGGCAACGAGCCGCTCATCATCGAAGGCGACGAAGTGCTGCTCGAGTGGGCGCTCGAGGTGCTCGTGAAGAACGGACTCGACGCGCTGGCCGGGCGCGGCGGCCGGCTCTACATCACGACCAAACGCCTCGATCCCGACCGCGTGCGCGTGCGCGTGGCCGATGACGGGCCCGGTGTGCCGCGCGAGCTGCGCACGCGCATCTTCGAGCCCGGATTCTCCACCAAGCAGTCGGGGTGGGGGATCGGTCTCTCGCTGGCCAAGCGCATCATCCAGGAAAATCACGGCGGTCGTCTGGTGCTCGTACCGTCGGAGAAAGGCGCGACGTTCGACGTTATACTTCAGGGATGAGTGCAACGTCCGCCGAGCCCGATGCCCTCGAGGGGCTCAATGCCGCGCAGCGCGAGGCCGTGCTGCACTTCGAGGGACCGATCCTTGTGCTCGCCGGCGCCGGGTCGGGCAAGACCAGGGTGCTCACCATGCGCATCGCGCGTCTCATCGAACACCATGGCGTCGACCCCCGCCGCATCCTCGCCGTCACGTTCACCAACAAGGCGGCGGGCGAGATGCGCGAGCGGGTCACCCGTCTGTTAGGCGCCGAACCCGAAGGAATGTGGGCGGGAACGTTCCACGCGATTGGCGCGCGATTGCTCCGGCGCGAAGCGGCGCTCGTCGGACGCACGCCCGCGTTCACCATCTACGACGAGGACGACGCGCTGGCGCTGGTGCGGCGGGTGATGGATCGATTGCACATCTCGCCCAAGGAGTGGGCGCCGAAGGCCATTCGCGCGGCCATCTCCGATGCCAAGAACGCGCTCGTGTCGCCGGAGGAATACGCGAAGCTGGCGCACGATCCGTTGGCCCGCGCCGTGGCGGTGGTCTACCCGCAGCTCGAGACCGCGTTGCGCGAGGCCAACGCGGCCGACTTCGACGATCTGCTGCTGCTCCCCGTCCGCGTGCTCGAGCAACACCCCGACCGGCTGGCCGAATACCGGCGGCGGTTCCAGTTCATTCTCGTGGATGAATACCAGGACACCAATCGCGCGCAGTACCGCCTCATCGCTCTGTTAGGCGGAGAGCATGGGAACGTGCTCGTCGTGGGCGACGACGACCAGAGCATCTACGGCTGGCGCGGCGCGGACCTGCGCAACATTCTCGATTTCGAGAAGGACTTTCCGGCCGCGCACGTCGTACGCCTCGAGGAGAACTACCGGTCCACGCCGCAGGTGCTGGAGCTGGCCAACGTGGTGATCAGCGCCAACACGGCGCGCCGCGGCAAAACGCTGCGCGCGACGCGCGAGGCGGGCGAACGGGTGACGCTGGTGGGCAGTCTCGATGAGCGAGACGAAGCCGAGTACGTGGCCGAAGAAGTGCTCGCCCGCCGATCCGCCGATCGCATGCTGGAGCTGCGCGATATCGCGGTGCTCTATCGTACGAACGCGCAAAGCCGCTCGCTCGAGGAATCGTTTCGCCGGCGCGCCCTGTCGTACCGACTGGTCGGCGCCATGCGCTTCTACGACCGGCGCGAGATCCGCGACCTGGTGAGCTATCTGAAGCTCATCGCCAATCCGGCGGACGATGAAGCGTTTCGACGCGCCGTGGGCGTGCCACGGCGCGGGCTGGGCGACGCCACGCTCGAGCAGCTCGCCGAGCGGGCGGCAGCCGCGCACATTCCGCTGCTGGCCGCATCCGCGCGCGCGGATCTGCACGATGGGATGCGTCCCGCCGCGCGCCAAGCGCTCGCCGACTTCGCGGCGCTCATCACCCGCCACCGCGCGCGCGCGGCGGATGCGTCCGTGGACGAACTGCTGCAGTCGCTCATCGAGGATATTCGGTACACCGACGTGCTTCGCGCCGAGGGGCCGGACGGCCCCGATCGTCTGGAGAATGTCCGCGAGCTCATCGCCGGCGCCGCCGAAACGGTGATCGACGATGGCGGGGAGCTCGGCCTCACCCCGCTCGATCATTTTCTGCAGCGCGCGATGTTGATCAGCGACTTCGACCGTCAGGACCCCGATGCCGACGCGGTCACCATGATGACGCTGCACAACGCCAAGGGGCTCGAGTTTCCGTTGGTGTTCATCACCGGACTCGAAGAAGGGTTGTTCCCGCTCTCCCGGGCGCACGATTCGCCTAACGAACTGGAGGAGGAGCGGCGGCTCTTCTACGTCGGGATTACCCGCGCCGAGCGCAAGCTCTACCTGTCGCATGCGCGCAGCCGCCGGCGTAATGGCGAGACCATGCCATCGGTGCCCTCGAGCTTCCTGCGCGGCATCCCGTCCATCCTCATCGAGGAGCGCTCCACGATCCGGCTTCGCGCTACAGGACGCGGTGCACTCCCGCAGTCGGCGGCGATGCGCCGTCCGGGTGCCCCGGTATCACGGTCCAGCGGCTGGGATCCGGACATCGACGCCTCGCAGGACACGCCGCGCTTCGTGAAGGGCGAACGCGTGCGGCACGCGCGATTCGGCGAAGGGTCTGTGGTGGAACTGAGTGGAGTGGGGCGTGAAACAAAGGTGACCGTGGACTTCGACGACGAGACCGTCGGGCGCAAGCGGCTGGTCGTCGCCTACGCCGGACTCGAACGAGGGTGGGAATAGCGAATGGCCGTCACGCGGGATGATGTGATGCACATTGCGTCGTTGGCTCGACTGGCGATCGGCGAGGAGCGCGTCCCGGAGCTGGTGTCGCAGCTCAACGCGATCCTTGCCCACATGGAGGTGCTCCAGCAGGTCGACACGAGCGGGGTCTCGGTAGGCGCCGCGGTTGGCCTTGAGCGAATGCCGCTGCGCGAGGATGCGGGACCCCCCATCCCGCTGCTGCGGCCGCGTGAATCGTTCGCACCGGAGATGCGCGACGGCTTCTTTCTGGTGCCGCGCCTGGCGACCCACGAGGACGCGGAGGAGGGCGCGTGACGCCGTCGGTGGCTGTGGATGCGGTGACCGCCGCGTTCCGTCGCATGGATGACGTGCACGCGGGCGCGGACGGACTCAACTGCGTGCTGTGGAGCGACCGGGACCTTGCGTTAGGCGAAGCGCGCGCCGTCGACGCGCGCCCGGATCCGGGCCCACTGGCCGGCATGCCGGTGGCCGTGAAGGACAATATCGCGACGCTGGATTTACCCACGACGTGTGCATCGCGCATCCTCGAGGGATACGTGAGCCCGTACGAAGCCACAGTCGTGGCGCGGTTGCGCGCCGCGGGGGCGGTGGTGGTGGCCAAGACCAACTGCGACGAGTTCGCGATGGGCTCGTCGAACGAGCACAGCGCCTACGGGCCGGTACGCAACCCGGTCGATCCCACGCGGGTCTCCGGCGGGTCCTCGGGCGGCTCGGCGGCCGCGGTGGCGGCCGGCATCGTGCGTCTGGCCCTGGGGTCCGAGACGGGCGGCTCTGTGCGCCTGCCCGCGGCCTACTGCGGCGTGGTGGGCGTGAAGCCCACGTACGGCCGCGTGAGCCGCTATGGCCTGGTCGCGTTCGCATCGTCGCTCGATCAGGTGGGCGTGATGGGGCGCACGGTGGCGGATGCTGCGTTAGGCATGGAGCTCATTGCCGGCCACGATCCGCGCGACGCCACCACCGCGGTGCGCGACGTGCCGCGCTACCGCGACCGCGCCGGCGCGTCGCTCGACGGGCTGATCATTGGCCGGCCGGCGGAATATTTCCCGGCGTCGCTCGACCCGCAGGTGGCCGCGCTCACCACGCGGGCCCTCGATGTGTTGCGCGCCCAGGGAGCGGAGGTGCGCGACGTCTCGCTGCCCCACACGGACCTCGCCGTCCCGGTGTACTACATCATCGCCCCGGCCGAGGCGTCATCCAACCTGGCGCGCTTCGACGGCGTGCGCTACGGACGCCGCGTGACCGGCCGCGATGGCGGGCTCCGCGCGCTGTACGAGTGCACCCGCTCCACGGGCTTCGGCCCGGAGGTGACGCGTCGCATTCTGCTCGGCACCTACGTGCTCTCTGCCGGCTACTACGATGCATACTACAAGAAGGCGCAGGAGGTCCGCGCCCGCATCGCCGATGACTTTCACCGCGTGTTCGCGTCGGGCGTAGACGTGCTGTTCACTCCCACCTCGCCGACCCCGGCGTTCGAGTTCGGCGCCAAGTCCGATCCCTACGCCATGTACCTCAACGACATCTTCACGGCCACGGCCAACCTGGCCGGCGTGCCGGCTATCTCGGTACCCATCGGCCGGTCGGGCGGTCTCCCCGTTGGCGGCCAATTCATCACCCGCCATTTCGACGAGGCCGGCATGTTCACCGCCGCGTTCGCTCTTGAGCGTGCGTTAGGCGAGGACGCTCATCGATGACCGTGCGACGCGTCGCGTCCTTGCCCGGCACCGCGCGCTACGAGATGGTGGTGGGGCTCGAGGTCCACGTGCAGCTGCGCACGGCGACGAAAGCGTTTTGCCCGTGCGATGCCCGCTACGGGGCCCCGCCTAACGTGAACACCTGTCCGGTGTGCCTTGGCCTGCCCGGCGCGCTGCCGGTGCTCAATCGCGAAGCGGTGCACCTGGCCGTCCGCGCCGCCCACGCTCTTGGCTGCACGGTGCATCCCGGATCCGTCTTCTCGCGCAAGAACTACTTCTATCCCGATCTGCCCAAAGGATATCAGATCTCGCAGTACGACCAGCCGCTCGCCGCCCGCGGCCGGCTCGAGCTCGACACCGCCGGCGCGCCGCCGGTCGTCGGCATTACCCGCGTACACATGGAAGAAGACGCCGGGAAATCGATCCACGATCGATATCCCGGCGCTACCGCGGTCGACCTCAATCGCGCCGGCGTGCCGCTGATCGAGATCGTAAGCGAACCCGACCTGCGCTCGGCGTCCGATGCAATGACCTACCTCAAGGCCCTCAAACAAATCCTGGAGTACATCGACGTCAGCGACGTCAACATGGAAGAGGGCAGCCTGCGCGTGGACGCGAATATCAGCGCGCGCCCGCGCGGCGAGTTACGCCTCGGCACCAAGACGGAGGTCAAGAACCTGAACTCGTTCTCCGGCGTCGAGCGCGCGCTGGAGGCGGAGTTCGTTCGGCAATGTGCGCTCCTGGACCGCGGCGAACACGTCGAGCAGCAGACCATGCTGTGGGACGGCGCGAAGAGCGAGGTCCGGCCGGCTCGCTCCAAGGAAGCCAGCCACGACTACCGATATTTTCCGGAACCGGATCTCCCGCCGCTGGTCCTCGATCCCGCGTGGGTCGACGACGTGCGGCGCGAGCTTCCCGAGCTGCCGCGCGCGCGCCAGGCGCGCTTTGCGCGCCACTACGCGCTCGCCACCGGCGACATCGAGGTCCTCACCGCCAGCCTAACGCTGTCCGACTACTTCGAGGCCGTCGCCAAAGCCCATGACGACGCGAAGGCCGCGGCGAATTGGGTGATGGGCGAGGTGTTAGCGTCGCTCAATGCCGCGCGCACATCCATCGCGGGCCTGGGTGTCACGCCGCCAGCGCTCGCCCGCCTGCTCGACATGGTGCGCGACGGCGTGGTGAGCCACTCGGCGGCCAAGCGCGTGTTTGCGGTGATGGCTGAAACCGGTGAGGCCGCGGATCGCATCGCCGAGCGTGAGGGATTGGTGCAGGTGCGCGATGCTGATGAATTGGCGCGCTGGGTGGATGAGGTGATCGTGGAACACCCCGCCGAAGCGCAGCGCTTCCGCGACGGCGAGAAAAAACTCCTCGGCGTGCTGGTAGGTCTGGTGATGAAGAAGTCCAAGGGGCGCGCCGATCCGCGCCGCGTAAATCAGTTGCTGTCCGAGCGCGCTGGATTGGGGGAAGGCGGGTAGAGCGGAGCGCTGAGCCGCGACGAAAAATCGAGCTGCGTGTCCGGCATTCCGAAGTGCCGGCCGGCTTCCTCGGACAAATGGTACTCCATGCGGCTCAGCCGCGCCTGGCGACGCACTTCCTTCGCCAGCCGGAGCGCCTCGTCGCCGGAAGGATCGAGTAAGTAGGGCTCCGAATGGTCGAGGCGGCTCAACAGGTCCATCACGTATTCGTAGCTGCGCACCATGTAGCGCACCACTTCGCCCGTGCCCAGGTCCCACCGGCTGTTGTCCGCGGCCAAGTGGAAGATCCGCTGCCAGGATTCCGTATCCGCCACATAGACCATGCCGCGAAAGATCCGGCGGTTGGTCTGCGTGCTGAAGATCGTGGGACTGAGAATCCGGTCCAGATGCGCGTCGGCCGGCGTGTGGTCGCGCACGATGAGCTCTCGTGCTTCCCGACTATAGCGTGGACCCAAATGCGTCTCGAACCGGCTCTCCCAGTAGCTGTGGCCTAACCCGGTAGTGCGTGAGGCAATGATGAGATAACGCGGCACGAAGTAGTTATGGGCGACGGTGTCGGCGGCCAGGTGGGCGAGGTATCCCATGCCGAAACTGCGCAGCGCTTCGTCATTCGCCCGATCGAGGATCTCGAATCCCACCGTCCACGAATGACAGTGACGCCCAACCGGCGCGTACTTCTTGGCAATGCTGGTGTCCGCGGCGATCGATCCGTACAGGAACTCGTAGGGATAGGCGCGCAACACGTCGGCAACGGCCGCGGGAAGCTGGCCGAGCGCGCCCAGCACCGCCTCACCCAAGAAGACGTGCGTCCCCGGGGTCCACGCGTAGCTCTCCCGCGGAACGGCGGCCAGGACCACCACCGCCAGCGCCACGGCGCATACGGCTAGCAGCCATACCGGTGCGCGCCGCACGGCGCGCGTGATCGCGGCGCGCAGAAATACCAGTGACATCTTCATCGGCGAGATGACGAACTCAAATGCCAAGGCGTTTCCGCCGCCGGCGCATCGCCGTGCGCAAATCCCGAAGCTCGCCCGCTACTGCTTCGTCAATGGTCTGGCGCGCGGCCTCCAGGTACTCGGATACCGATTCCTTGAGCTCCCCGACGGGCACGCTGCCATTTCGAACGGCGTGACCGCGGCGGGACGCCCACTCCGCGCCGCGCCCCCCCAGTCGATTCGCCTCTTTCAGACCGCGGCGTGCCACGCGCTCGAGTCGAGCGAGCGGGCGTCGCCGCCGCCCGCGCTCGCGAGCTGCCAGCGCCAGTCCCGTACCGACGGCCAGACCAACACCGATGGCAATCAGCACCTGCGTCGACCTATCGGCCTTCGTCAACCGACGGACGACGCCGGATTTGCGGCCTTTCTTCAGCCCCGCCCGCACCACGTTTGGGACTCCGTGTCTCAACTCGATAGTCATGGTCAGACTCCTCCTCGTTCTCGAGCGCCTCTTCCTGCTCGCGCCGCGTTCGGGGAGCCGGTGGCTCGCTGCGCAGCGACGTCACGCCGGCACGCATGCCGCGCAACGTGGCCGCAGTGGAGACCACTGCATCCTCCAACTCGTCCTGCGCAAGGCGCAGCAACGCCCCCAACTCGGCGACGCGCTGCTCCGAGACCTCGAGTCCGTTGGTGACGCGATCCGTCACGTGCCGCACCGTGCGGCTCAACTCGCGAACGTCCTCGCGGATAGAACTCGTAATGAAATCTACGTTGTCGGTAATGCTCGTGGCGTGCTGCACCAGCGGCGACACCTCTCCCGACAACCGGTCGATCAATGCGCTGGCCTTCTTGGCCGCCTTGCGCAGCCCAACCGCCGCCGGCACCATTGCCACGACGAGAATGATCAGGGCCAGCGACACTAACGCATTCGCCAGATTCGTCAGCGTACCCAGCACACCAGTTGTTGCGGAGATGGGTACGTGCAGCGCCGAATCCGGATGCGCAACCGTTCCTTGCGCCAACCAAACGACCAGTGCGATAGGTTCGTGCAAGCTCAGTACCATGAACGAGACTCGAATGCCCGCTGCCGACATCGGCAACCGGCATTCCATCCGGTCAGTGCGCATCGCGCGCCGCCAAATCTATTCATCGAGCTCCGGCGCGAGGCCTACCACGCGGTCAAGTGGAACCGTGAAGACGATCCCGGCTCCCGGCGTGTTCAAGCTGCCGCATACTTCCTGGATCAGCGCGATGGCCTCATCCACCTTCTTCTCATCGACCACGCTGAACATCACCTGGTTGCCCGGACGCGATCGCGTCGTCCACGACCGCAAGCCCGCGACGATGGGCACGTCGCGACTGAGTACGTGTCCCATGCCGGCGCTGTTCACGATGGTCGCGCCCGTGATGCCGAGCTCGACAAACCCCGCCAGGATGTCGTCGACCTGTTCTACGTGGTTGATCACGGCGACGAGTAGCAACATGGGCGGGACCAGGGTGAGTGGCGTAGCGTATGCCGCACGCGACGGAGTGTCAAGCAGTTGCTTGACTTCCACGCGCGGCGCCGTCCATCCTTCGCCGCTCCCTCTCGATTCGTTGCTGTCCTCTGCGCGCGCGTCATGCAATTCGTCGTCGAAGGATCACATCCGCTCAGCGGGACCATTCGTCCCTCTGGCAACAAGAACGCCGCGCTCCCCATCATCGCCGCGGCGCTGCTCACCGAGCATCTGGTGACCCTCGAGAACGTCCCCCGGATACGCGACGTCGAGACGCTGGTAGAGTTGGTGAGCACGCTTGGCGTTAGCATTACCTGGTCCGCTCGCAATACCCTGGCCATCCACGCCCGCGAGGTGCGAGCCACCGCACTCGATCCGCGGCTCTCGGCCCGGATCCGCGCATCCATTTTGCTCGCCGGACCGCTGCTTGCGCGCTGCGGAACGGTCACGCTCCCGCCGCCGGGAGGCGATGTGATCGGCCGCCGGCGCGTGGATACGCACTTTCTGGCGCTCGAACAGCTCGGTGCCGCGTGCCACGTGGACACCACCTACGAGTTGCGCGCAAGCCATCTGCGCGGCGCCGATGTGTTTCTCGACGAGCCAAGCGTCACGGCCACGGAGAACACGCTCATGGCCGCCGCGGCCGCGGAGGGGACCACGGTGCTCCGCAATGCGGCCAGCGAACCCCACGTGCAAGACCTGGCGCACTTCCTCGTCGCCCTTGGCGCGGGCATCGATGGCATCGGGACCAACACGCTGACCATTCAGGGCGGCCGCGCGTTAGGCGGCGCCACCCATCGCATCGGTCCCGACCACATCGAGGTCGGGTCGTTCATCGGACTCGCCGCCGTGACGAATTCTACGCTGCGCATCGAGCAGGCGGGCGTCGAGCATCTGCGAGCGGTGCGCATGGGCTTCGAGAGATTGGGTATCATCTGCGACATCGACGGCGACACACTTACCGTACGCGCCGATCAACCGCGCGTGATTCACGACGATCTCGGCGGCCACGTGCCCAAGCTCGAGGACCAACCCTGGCCGGCGTTTCCGGCCGACCTCATGTCGATCGCCATCGTCGCGGCGACGCAGTGCGAAGGGCTCATCCTGATGCACGAGAAGATGTTCGAGTCGCGCATGTTTTTCGTGGACAAGCTCATTGCCATGGGCGCGCGCATCGTGCTGTGCGACCCGCATCGCGCGCTCGTCGCTGGTCCCTCGCGGCTTCGCGGCTCTGTAGTCGAGTCGCCGGACATTCGCGCCGGAATGGCCATCCTTCTGGCCGCGCTCTGCGCCCAGGGCACGAGCACGATCAATAACGTGGGGCAGATCGAACGCGGCTACGAGCGGATCGACGAACGGCTGCGCGGCCTCGGCGCCCGCATCACTCGGGTGGACGACACGCGATCGTGAGCCTGGACATCGCGCACGAGCCGGCCGGCGACCTCGCCGAGTTGGGTGTCGTTGCCTTCACTACCACGCGCGAGGCGGGAACGTTCGGGATCACCGGCATCGACCCGGTGGGGCAGGTGATGAGTCGGTGGTGGTCGCTAGTCGATGCGCTGGGCAGGTATGGTCCACGCTTCGCAACGGCACGCCAGGTGCATGGAAATCGAGTCGTGGTGCACGGGGTCGAGTGGGAAGGGTGGTTGCGGTCGACCGCCGCTGATGGCCACGTAGCCGCGGACCGCGGCACAGCGCTCGCCGTGACCGTCGCTGACTGCGTACCGGTGTTCATCGCCCATCCCGGCGGGGCGATTGCGTTGCTCCACGCCGGATGGCGCGGGACTGCCGCCCGGATTCTCGAGGCCGGCGTGCACGGGCTCGTACGGCTGGGGCTGGCACCGGGCGACCTCTCGCTGCATCTCGGACCGGCGATCTGCGGCCGCTGCTATCAAGTGGGCGCCGACGTCTTTGCGCAGCTCACCGGACGCAGCGTTAGCCAGCCGCAGTGCGTGGACCTGCGCGACATCCTGGCCGGTCAAGCGCGCGCATCGGGGGTGGGGCGCGTGTCGATCAGCGAGCGGTGCACGCGCTGCGATAGCGCGCGGTTTTTTTCGCACCGCGCCGGTGATGCCGGGCGCGCACTGGCCGTGATCGTGAGCCCGCTGGCGTCTCGAACCCGTGCTCCTTGACTCCCCCTAACTCCAAATCTATATTCATTATACGGTTCCCCGGCACGTGGAGCGCCGGGCGGAAATGTGGGGACGACGCCCCACATTTTTTTGTTATTGTGACCTAGTGATTTGGCGTGAACGACTCGCTGGAACGGCTTGTCGCGGC
>JANWIF010000082.1 GCA_025450035.1 Gemmatimonadaceae bacterium | reverse complement strand
CGGAGGTGCGCAGAGCGGCGTATTCACCGGCGATGTGGCCGTAGTGCATGACCACGGAGTGGCCACCGACTTCGCCGACGGTGGGGAACGATCCGGAGGCGATGGAGCTGGCAGTCATGCGACAGATTCCTCCCTGCGGTGCAACAGAGTCGAGCGCGACAATACTCGCAACCTAACGGCGCGGCGCGGGCACGCCATGGGCGTGTCTAGCATACGAGGCATCGAGCAGCTCGACAGGGTGTACGGTGCGCGCAGCGATGTGTCCGCGCCGCAGGCCTGCGCCGATCTGCATCATACATCCAGGGTTCCCCGTGGCCACAAGCGGCGCACCATCTTGCGCGATCTCATCGAGCTTAGGGGCAAGCACGCGTTGCGCGAGTTCCGGTTGCAGGAGGTTGTAGATGCCGGCGCTGCCGCAGCACTGATCGGCGTTGGGCAGTGTCGTCGTAACGAGATCGGGCACCGCGGCGAGCACGGCCAGCGGTTCGTGGTGCAGCCGTTGTCCGTGAACCAGATGACATGGTGCATCGTAGACCACGCGCAGTGCCATCGGGGCACCGGCGACGGGTCCGGCCGCGGCGAGGAGCTCGCTTGCGTCACGCGTGCGCTGGGCGATGGCTGTTGCGCGCGCGGCCCAGGCCGGATCGTTGCGCAGTAGGTGACCGTACTCCTTCATCATGAGTCCGCAGCCCGACGCGTTCACTGCTATGTAGTCAACACCGGCGCGTTCGAAGGCGGCGATGTTGGCGCGAGCGAGCGCGCGGGCGCCCACGAGATCACCGGCGTGGGCGTGCAGCGCGCCGCAGCAACGTTGGCCGGGCGCCGGCGTGACGTGGTAATCGTTCTCCTCGAGCGTGCGTTCGGTGGCGCGGTTCACGTGGGCGAACAGTCCTTCCATGACGCATCCGCGGAGGGCGGCGACCGTGCCGCGCGTGCCGCGGCCGCGCGTGGCGTACGGGCGCGCCGGCATCGCGGGCGCACTGGCGGCGAGCATGGCGAATGAGAATCCGACGCGTCCCGGGAGGCGCGCGAGCAGCGCGGCGAGTCTGCTGCCGCGCATCACACGGGCAGCCCACAGCGTGGCGGCGAGCGGGTGATGTGTGGCGAAGACGGCGAGGACGAGGCGGGCGATGCGCGGCGGAGGTTGGCGTTGGTTGAGGGTGGCGCGTGCGCTTTCGAGGATCTGGCCATAGGGCACACCGGACGGGCACGCGGTCTCGCAGCCGCGGCACCCCAGGCATCGATCGAGATGGCGGCGCACGTCGGGATCGTCGACGGGCAATTCTCCTTCGGCGACGGCGCGCATGAGCAGGATGCGGCCGCGCGGCGAGTCGTTCTCGTCGCCGAGGGCGAGATACGTTGGGCATGCCTGGAGGCAGAATCCGCAGTGGACGCAAGTCATGATTCCGGGGAGCGCATCGGCGAGCGGGGGGAGGGTTCCGGGCAGGGCGCAGGCGGGCGGCGTGTCGCGCGTGGCGGTCATGGCTCGATGCCCAGGATGCCGGGGTTGAGCAGATTCGCAGGGTCGAAGGCGCGTTTCACTCGGCGCGCGAGTTCTGCGTTAGGCATTGGCGTCGTGAGGGCGCTCCAGCACGTGCCGGGGAGGCGTTCGGGGATTGCGGTTGCCGCGCGGGCCGCGGCGTGGACGAGGGCGGTGACGGCGGCATCGTCGTTAGGCGGGGCGATCACGCGCACGATGCCGCGGCCGACGGATGCGTGTTGGCGCGCCCCGCCGGCCAGGCTCGTGATCTCGCGCGCCGCGCGCCAGGTATCGGCGACGCGCGACGGGAGGTCGGAGAAGCGAACGACGGCGCTGCCCGGCGGGTCCGAGGTGCGCAGGGCGTCCCACACCCCAGCGGGTGCGTCGGCGGCGGCGCCGACGGTTCGGATGGCGTCGCGTTGGGCGCGCACGGATTCCTCGCTGCCGCCCAGCCGGATGAGCATGACATCGTGGTCGCCTAACGATAGGGCGGCGGCCAGGCGCGCGTCGATCAGCTCGAGGGCCAAGGGCGCGATGGGCGCCGCGCGAAGGGCGGCGCAGAGCGCTTCGAGGGCGCCGTTGTTCGCGGGGACGGGAATGCTCCACGTTTCATCCACTTGGGGGCGCGCGCGGAGCCGGACGGTGATTTCGGTAATGACGCCCAATGTTCCCCAGGCGCCGGTGAACAGGCGCGTGAGGTCGAATCCGGCGACGTTCTTCACCACCCGCCCGCCGGCGCGGATGATGGCGGCGTCGCCGGTCACGGCTTCGATGCCCAGCGCGGCGTCGCGCGGCGTGCCGAAGGCGTGCGCGAGCGGTCCCGCGGAGGCGGTCGCGATCGTGGCGCCTAACGTACCGTCCAGCGGGCCGAACGGATCGAGCGCCAGCCATTGGGCGTGGTCGGCCGTGACGGCGGCGATGTCGGCGAGCGTGGTGCCGGCGCGCGCGGTGAGCGTGAGATCGCCCGGCGTATAGGCCACGACGCCGGACAACTCATCGAGGAGGAGCGCCGAGGCGTCGCGCGTGGGGCGGCCGGCGTCGAGCCAGTGGCCGCGTCCGACGATCCGGACCGGTGAGTGCCTGGCAACCGCGTTGGCGACCGCGGCCACCACATCGGCTGTGGTGCGCGCGTGCGCGACGTTGGCGGTCGCGCTCATGCCGGCACCGTGGCGGCGGCACGCGCCGCAGGGGCCTGGGTCCACTCGCGACAGGCGTGCTGCGGCACGACCTTGTCGGGATTGGCGCGGCGATCGGGATCGAACACCGCGCGCAGCCGGCACTGCGCATCGAGCGACGCGGGCGAGAAGATGAGCGGCATGTACTCGAGCTTGTCGAGTCCGATGCCGTGCTCGCCGGTGATCGTTCCTCCCGCGTCGACGCAGGCGCGCATGATCTCGCGCATGGCGTGATGGACGCGGTCGGTGGCGTCGGAGTCGCGCGGGTCGTAGCCGATGTTGGGGTGCAGATTACCGTCGCCGGCGTGGAACACGTTGCACACCTGAATGCGCCAGCGTTGGGCGATGTCGTGAATGGTGCGCAGCACATCGGGCAGGCGGGTGCGCGGGATCACCGCGTCCTGCACCACGAGCGCGGGGGCCACGCGCCCCATGGCGCCGAAGGCTTTCTTGCGTCCCTGCCACAGGCGCGCGCGTTCGCGTTCGTCGCGCGCCGTGCGCACCGTGCGGGCACCGGCGTCGAGGCAGAGCTGCTCCACGCGGCGCGCGTCGGCGTCGAGCCCCGCCTCCAAGCCATCGAGCTCGATGAGCAGCACGGCTTCGGCATCGGCGGGATAGCCGGCCGCGTAGATCGATGCTTCGACGGCGCGAATCGTCGGGCCGTCCATCATCTCGAGCGCCGCGGGAAGAATGCCGCTGGCGATGATCGCCGAGGTGGCGCGCGCGCCGGCGTCGATGGATGTAAAATCGGCGAGCATGGTCCGGACGGCCGGTGGGTTAGGCGAAAGGCGCACGGTGACGTCGAGTGCGATGCCGAAGCATCCCTCCGAACCGACGAACGCGCCGAGCAGATCGTAGCCGGGCGTCTCGCCGTGCGCGCCGCCGAGCGACACGACCTCTCCATCGGGGAGCAAGACGGTGACGGCGACGACGTGGTTCACGGTGACGCCGTACTTCAAGCAGTGCGGCCCCCCGGAATTCTCGGCCACGTTGCCGCCGATCGTGCACGCGGATTGGCTGGAGGGATCCGGCGCGTAGTACAGGCCGAACGCGCCGGCAGCGCGCGTGAGCGACACGTTCACCGCGCCCGGCTCGACCACGGCCAGGCGGTTGACCGGATCGAGGGACAGGATGCGCGTGAGGCGGTTCAATCCGACGATTACGGCATCGCCGCCGGCGAGCGCGCCCGCGGAGAGTCCCGTGCCCGCGCCGCGTGGGACGAACGGCCACTGTTCACGAGCAAACAGGCGAATGACGTCGATCACCTGCTCGCGCGTGGACGGAAAGACGGCGAGTTTGGGCGGACGATGGTAAGTGGGGAGGCCGTCGGCGCTGAAGGGGAGCAATTCCGCGGGACGGGAGAGGACGCCGCGGGGGCCGACGATGGCGCGGAGAGCGATCGCAAGTTCATCGCGAGTCACGATTCCACTCCATGCGGCCCATGGCGGCCAATGTAGAGCGCGCGCGAGGTGAATTCCAGGCAGCGCCGCCGATGGGTGCGACCGGGGGCCGGGCGCCCACGGGATGGCCGGTTCGGGCCGATGGGGTGCGCAGCCCGAAGGGCGGTCCGCGAACGGTCCTACGCGTTAGGCAAAGGCGCGCGGGGCCCGCTCAGGCCGCGTTCCAGAAGCCGGCCAGCGCTGCACCGTCGGGTGAGTCGCGCAACTTCTCGAACGCGCGCTCGCGAATCTGCCGGATGCGCTCGCGCGTGACACCCAACAGGGCACCGATCTTCTCGAGCGTCATCGCCTCGGAGCCTTCCTCGAGGCCGTAGTACAGGTAAAGGATTTTCCGTTCACGCGGCGTGAGATACTTTCGGAACGCGCGGTCAATAAAATCGCGCATCAGCTTGAAGTCCGTCGTCTCCTCGATCTCGATACCGTCGACGCCGACGAACCGTTCGCCGAGCGTTGCCGCTTCACGATCCGAGCGATCGATTGGTGCGTCGAGCGAGACTTCGGTTGCGGACATCTGGCGCGCCGCGCGTACTGTCTCCGGTGTCTCCTCAATCAGCCGGCTGATCTCGTCGTCCGTGGGGTCGCGCTTGAGCACTTGCGCAAGCACCGTTTCGGCGCGGGCGAGCTTGATGAGCTGCGAATTCTGATTGAGGGGGATACGAACGGAGCGGGTCTGCTCGGCGAGGGCTTTCAGGACGGCTTGGCGAACCCACCAGACCGCGTACGAGATGAACTTCACGCCCTGGTCCGGGTCGAACTTTTTCACCGCTTTGAGGAGCCCTTCGTTGCCGATGGCGACGAGCTCACTGAGATCAAGGCCGTGTCCCTGGTATTTCTTGACGTACGAAATAACGAATCGAAGGTTGGCAGTCACGAGCCGTTCGGCAGCCTGCTCGTCGCCTTTTTGCGCACGCCGAGCGAGTCGTCGCTCTTCTTCGGGATCGGTTATGAGGGGAAGCTTTTGAATGTCCTGCAGGTACTGATCGAAAGCGGTGGAAGGAGACGAGCGGAAGAACCCTTTGGATCTGCTTTCGGCCACATGCTCCATACTCGCCCTCTTCCTGTTACGAAAGGGTGGACGAACGGAAGGCAACTCGCCTGCATAGATGCCGCCAGGGGAGCGCACGATAACGCGGGTCCCCGGACTCGTCAACAGCCACGAATCATACCGCGAGGGAGTGGAATGTTATCGTGCAGAGATTGCATTGGGGCACAACGGTTTGCGACTCCCATACGACAGGTGGGGCGGGCGACGCGCCCGATGGAACAGCGAACAAAAGGTGAAACGCAGCCGAACGTGTATGAACTATCGCGCACGCCGGGCGCGTTTGCGAGTGACGAAGAGCATGGCAATGAGCATCGCCGCGACGGCCGCGGCGATCCACGCGAGTGGCACATCGACAAGATATGCGGCCAGGGCGAGCCCCAGGACGCAGATGACCACGCCAATCAGGAACGCTGCGTATGCGGACATCGAAGCCCTCTGCCAAGGTAGCGATGATAGCCGTTCCGCGCGCGGGCTACGCGGCGGAGGCGGTTTCCCGGAGCAGGGCGAGGACGTCCGCGTCGCTCACGTGCACACCCCACGCGGTATTCGCGCCGGCCATGGCCCCGATCGTACGCGGGAGCGCGTACACTACATTGCCGGCGCGTGCTTTCTTGTCCGTACGGGTGAGGGCGAGCAGCGGTTCCGGGGCCATGGTGGCCGGGCAGGCGGGGGGGAGGCCGGCACTCTCGACTACGTCGCGCACGCGACGGCTGGTATCTGGGGCGGCAACGCCTACGCGTTCGGCGAGCGCGCTCTCGAGAACCATGCCGATGGCGATGGCCTCGCCGTGTAGCAACTGGTAGTCGCTCGCGGTCTCGATTGCGTGGCCAAGCGTGTGTCCAAAATTGAGAATCTTGCGGCGGCCGCGCTCGTGCTCGTCGTCGGATACTACGTTGGCCTTAATGGCGATGCTGTCCACAACGAGCTCGTGCATAGCATGGCCGGCCGGGTCGTACAGTAGGGCTGGAAGCGCCGCAGCGATGCGTGCAAAGTACGCGGCGTCGGCGATCACGCCGTGTTTAATCGCCTCTGCCAATCCGGAGCGCAGGTGCTCGATGGGTAGCGTGAGGAGGGCCCGAGGATCTGTCAGTACCGCTGCCGGTTGGTGGAACGCTCCGACCAGATTTTTTCCTGCCGGGGTATCGACGCCGGTTTTGCCGCCGATGGATGCGTCGATCATTGCGAGCAGGGTGGTGGGCACCTGTACGAAGGGGATCCCGCGCATGAACGTGGCGGCGACGAAGCCAGCGAGGTCGCCCACAACGCCGCCGCCGAGCGCGACGATTGTGGTATCGCGTCCGCAGGCTGACTTGAGCATCTCATCGGTGAGTGCAGCCCACCGGTCGCGCGTTTTGTGCATCTCACCGGGCGGGATGCGGAGTACGATGGGTTGATGGGAGCGGAACGAACCAATTACCTGTGCGCCGTGCAATCGGGCGACGGTGTCGTCGGTGATGATGACGTAGCGGTGCGCCGGCGCGACGCGGGTGACGATCTCGCCGATCGCCCCCAACAGTCCGGGCTCGACGAGGATATCGCAGTCGAGAAGGTGGAGGGAGGTGGGAGTGCGCTCGTTGGAGGAGCGCGCTACCACGTGACCTCCGCCGCGCCGGCGCGCCGATTGGCGACGCGGGCGAGCACGAACAGGAGATCCGAGAGGCGATTGAGATAGATCACGACGATGGGCGGCAGCTCGACGGTGCGGGCGAGGCTGATGGCACGTCGCTCGGCGCGCCGGCAGACCGTGCGGGCGACGTGGAGGGCCGCGGACTTGGGCGTCCCTCCTGGAAGGATGACCGCCGTGAGCGGCACGAGCTCCGACTCGCCGTCATCGATTGCACGCTCGAGTTCGGCGATGCGCGCCTCGTCGATCCGCGCCTTCTGGAGTTGTTCGCGGACTTTTTCAGGGTGTGGCGTAGCGAGGAGAGCGCCGAGACTGAAGAGATCGCGTTGAATTGGCGCGAGGACTTCGTCGATGCGCGGCATCATCTCGATCGAGCGGGCCATGCCGAGGACTGCGTTCAGCTCATCGACGTCGCCGTAGGCTTCGACGCGCGGATCGTCTTTGGGGACGCGGCCGCCGCCGAACAACCCGGTGTCGCCCTTGTCGCCTGTTCGCGTGTAGATCCTCATGCGGCGGAATCTAACGCGGGCCGCGATGGTTCGTGAGCGTAAGGCTCAGGCGCGCATGCGGTGCAGGAGGCGACCCAGCCAGCCGCGCGGGTCGTGGCCGTTGCGGCGGAGCCCGTGCTGAAAATTCGAGAAGCGCGTGACTTCGCCGCTGGCGGTGGACGGTTGGTACGTGGACGGAAAGAGCGCGGCCAAGTGCTCCTGCAGTCGGTCCGGCGTGGCGACGACTGACTGTGCCTCGCACCAGCGATCGAGTGCTTTGCCCATCGTCGCGGCGCTCGGACGGTGCGCAGGGTCGCGGTCGAGCGACGCCATCAGCACTTCGTCGATCGCTTTGGGGACGGAGGGCACTTTCTCACGGATGTTCGGGAGGGGGCGCCAGGTGACTTCGTCGATGAGCAATTCAGTGGCGTCCTCGAAGAACAACGGCTCGAGGGTGAGCAGCTCGTACAACACCACGCCCATAGCGAAGACATCACTTCGTCCATCGACCTCGAGAGCGAGAATCTGTTCGGGGCTCATGTAGTGTTTCTTGCCCATCATGAGCATTGGGGATTTATCCATCGGGTCGACGGACGTGGTTGCCTTGGCGATGCCGAAGTCGGCGAGCTTGATGTGGCCGTCCCAGGTGGCCATGATGTTGTTAGGCGAGACATCGCGGTGGACGATATCCAGACGGTGGCCATCGGGGCCGGCGAAGTTGTGGGCGAAGTCGAGAGCTCGGCAGACGCGGCTGACGATGTAGGCGGCGATGGTGGTAGGAATCAGGCGGTCGAGCTCGCGGTGTCGCTCGATCATCGATCTGAGCGTTGGGCCTTTGATGTACTCCATGGTGATGTAGAACTGTCCTTCGACCTCTCCCAGGTGATAGATCTGCACGATGTTGCCGTGGACCAGGTTAGCCGAGAGTTTGGCTTCGTCGATGAAGAGTTGAAGCCAGGTTTTTTCTTTCGCGTAGTGGGGATGGATGACCTTGAGCGCGACGCGCTTGGCGAATCCAGCGGGGCCGAGCTGCTCGGCTTCGTAGACGGTGGCCATACCGCCCTGCGCGATTTTGCGCACGAGGCGGAAGGCACCTGCGTATTCCAGGATGTGGTCGTCAGAGTGCATTATTACGGTCTCGTAGCGTACGTCGGCGCTGGGCGCGCCGTGATCAACAGCCACCCAACTTCATGCCGCACGACATCACGGACGTCACCATCATTGGCGGAGGGCCGACCGGGCTCTTCGCCGCCTTCTATGCCGGCATGCGCGGTATAACGGCGCGCGTCGTGGATGCGCTACCGGAACTGGGCGGCCAACTGCTCGCGCTGTATCCGGAGAAGTACATCTTCGACGTAGCCGGCATCCCGCAGATTCTGGCAAAGGATCTGGTCCGCGGGCTTGTGGAGCAGGCGAAGCGTTTCCAGCCGTCATTCCACCTGAATCAACGAGTGGTCGCTCTGGAAGAGGACGGCGCGGGCTTCGCGCTCGTCACCGAGACAGATCGATTCCCATCGCGGTCGATCGTGGTGGCCGCCGGGATCGGGGCGTTTTCACCACGGCGGCTGCCGCAGCCGACGGCTGAGCGATGGTATGGGCGGGGGATTTTCGATCGCGTGACCGATCCGGAGCGTTTTCGTGGACAGCGGGTGCTGATCATCGGGGGAGGGGATTCCGCGTTCGACTGGGCGCAACAACTGTTGAATCGAGCGGCCGAGCTCACGTTGGTGCATCGGAGCGACCGTTTTCGGGCGCACGGGGCGACTGTGGCGGCGGTGCAGGACGCGGCGTCAACCGGCCGCGCGCGGGTGCTCACGTTTCACGAACTGGCGGACGTGCACGGCGACAGCAATCTGCTCCGCGCGGTGACGCTCAAGGATGTGAAGACGAAGATGCTACGCGAACTCGATGTGGATGTGATCCTTCCGATGCTTGGTTTCGTGAGCGACATCGGTCCACTGGGAGCGTGGGGATTGCGGGTGGAGAGCGACGAGATCGTGGTGACGAGCAGCATGGAAACTGGGCGGACCGGTGTGTGGGCGGCCGGGGACATCACGACGTACCCGGGGAAGCTCAAGCTTATCGCGACGGGTTTTGCGGAGGCGGCGATCGCTGTGAACCAGGCGGTGCACTGGATTTATCCGGAGAAGAAGGTGGCGCCAGGGCACTCGTCGAACATGGCGATATTTGGGCAGAAGGATGATTGAAGGGTGGTGATTGGTGGTTGGTGATTGGTGTTGGTGGGAAGTACGCTTCTTGCCGGTGAAGGGACTGAAAGTCAGTGTCGACGGTGGGTCGCAAACTTGCGAGTGGTGCCAAGTAGGGGGTCTGTTATGAGAGTAGACGTGACGCGCAGCCCGTTTTATTCGTGGCTGGACAATGCTGCGATTCGTAAGCTAGTGATGGGAGCATCGACGCTGCCTGCAGGGGAGCGTCTGGTGTTGATCAAGGGGCTCATCCCCGGTCTCATTCAAGACATGGGTGACGCGGCGGTCGAGATGTTCCTCGAGGAGTTGCGCGTCAAGGCGCGGCGGTATGCGGAGGCGTCTGCTCAGTCTGGGCAAGGCGGTGCCAGCCGAGAGACGCCGGGCGAGCCGTTAGGCGGGCCGATGCCGGACGGCGTCGCGCACTTGCCGGGGTCGCGGGATCCGCGTCGGCCGGGTGGTCGGGCGCTGGAGCGGCAGTGGGAGGCGGCATTGTGGGAGGAGATTCGGAGGGACTAGTTGGTGGTTGGTGGGGGTCATGAGGCAGAATAATTCAAGGGCGCCGTGGCCGACGCTCGACCAGTGACGTCGCGAGGCGAGCGAGCATTCGGCCCGTTAGGGCGGCGAGGGTGAGGGTTGGCTTTGTTTGCGCGGGTGACGCGTAGCCGAGCGCGAGCGCGACCTCCACAGAGCAGTATGGCGTGCTGCCAGACACGCATGTCGCGATAGCCTTGCCTCACGGAAAATCACCGGAAGGATTGGACGCCCCAGTCTATGCGACCGTTGAGGTCAACGGTAACGAAAATCCTTCATTGATTGTCATTTCGCCGCAGCCACCAACTCCACCCTCGGATCCACGCCTGCGTACACGAGGTCGGTGACGAGATTCACGATCACGAACACGACACTGAGGAAGAGGATGCTGCCCTGGATGGCGGGGAGGTCGCGGCGGCTAATGGCGTTGACGACGTAGCGGCCGAGTCCGGGCCAGCTGAACACGGTTTCGGTGAGGATGCTGCCGGTGAGGTAGGAGCCGAAGTCGAGACCGAGGACGGTGATGACGGGGATGAGGGCATTGCGGAGCGCGTGTCGTGTGAGGACGGCGCGCCGGGTGAGTCCTTTGGCGCGTGCGGTGCGGACGTAGTCGCTGCCGAGGACATCGAGCATGGATGAGCGGGTCATGCGCGCGAGGAAGGCGATGGAGCGCGTGCCGAGGGCGCAGGCGGGGAGGATGAGGAAGGCAATGCCGCCGGACCCGGACGGGGGGAGCCAGTGCAGCATCATGGCGAACACCAGGATGAGAATGAGCCCGACCCAGTACACGGGAAACGAGATGCCGAGGTAGGTGACGGCCAGCGTTAGGCGGTCGAGCCATCCGTTAGGCCGAGCGGCGGTGATGACGCCAACGGAGATGCCGAGCACGGCCGCCAGGAGCATGGCGGCGCCGGCGAGTTCGAGCGTTTTGGGGAATCGTTGGGCGACGTCGCGGGCGATGGGGCGGCCGGTGATGAAGGACGTGCCGAGGTCGCCGCGCAGCACACCGCCGGCGTAGGCGGCGAACTGGCGCGGGCGCGACTCATCCAGATGCAACTGGTGCCGCAGTTGGGCGACGGTGGTGGAGTCCGCACGTTCGCCGACCATCTCCATGACCGGATCGCCCGGCGCAATGAAGAGCAGCAGGAACGTCACGACGAGCACGCCGGCGAGCGTGGGGACGGCGAGCAGCAGGCGGCGCAGAATGAACGAGAGCATGCGGCGAGGCGTCGGGCGCGGGGGCGCCCAGTGTCAGGGACGGCGGGGGGAGGGGTGTGCGCCCGCCGAATCGCGGGCGGCGGAGTCCGGCGCGGCGACACCCGAGAGCGTGACGTCGAGAAAGCGCTGCCCGTTGAAGATCTGCGGCGCTTGAAACCCGGCGACCCAGGGCTGCACGGCGTACAGCTCGTTGTAGAAGAACAGGTAGATCAAGGGCGCGTCGCCGAAGGCGATCGAATCGGCGCGCGTGTACAGGGTGGCGCGCTGCGTGCTGTCGGCCGTGGTACGGGCGCGAGAGACGAGCTGATCGACTGCGGGATTATCGTAGAAGGACACGTTGCCGCCGACGCCGCGGTTGGCGCCAACGAGGAGCGGATTCAGGAAGTCCTCCGCGTCCGGATAGTCTGCGTACCAATCTTTAAGAATGAGATCCGTGTCGCCGTGGCGGGCCGCCTCCCGGGCGGAAGAGTTGTCGCGTTGCACCAGAGACACGCGGATGCCGACGGCGGCCAGGTAGCCCTGGAGGGATTGGGAGACGCGTTGGAACGTCTCGTCCTGTCCCACCCAGAGCTGAATGGCGAATCCGTTAGGATAACCCGCGGCGGCGAGGAGGGCTTTGGCGCGCGCAGGATTATAGCCATAGGGTCGGCGCGTGGTGTCGGCGCCGTCGAGCGACGGCGGGATGACACCCGCGGCCAGACTGCCGCGTCCGCCGACCAATCGGTCGAGAATGGTCTTCACGTCTACCGCGTAATTGAGCGCCTGCCTAACGCGTGGATCGCGCAACGGGCCGCGCGTGCAGTTGATGGCAACGTACCAGAGTCGAAGCGCCGGCGCGGAAACGAGCAGGGCTTTCTTGTCGTCGGTGTGCTCCCACTGATCTGTTTCCGCTTCGGGAACGTAGAGCAAGTCCACGTTGCCCGCCTCGAACTCGGCCACCGAGGTGCTCGGCTCCGGAACGATGCGAATTTCGAGCGAGTCCAGCTTTGGCGCTCCGCCCCAGTACGCGGGATTGCGAGCGAGGCGGAGGTAGTCGTCATGGCGCCAGCTCACGAAGCGCCACGGTCCCGTGCCTACCGGATGCTCGCCGAACGCGGTGGCGACGCTGTCGGGCACAATGGAAGCCACCGGCATCGCCAGCAGTTTGGGAAAGATGGCAAGTGCCGTGTCCAGTGTGATGCGCACCGTGCTATCGTCGAGCGCGCGGAGACCGCGAATGCTCGCGGCCGCACGTGCGGCAAAGTCGCGTGCGCCGGCGATCGGATAGAGGGGCCAGCCGCGCCCGCCCTTGGTGCGTGGATCGAGCACGCGCTCGAAGCTGTGCACGACCTGCGCGGCGTGGAGCGGACGGCCGTCATGAAACGTCACACCTGGACGGAGGTGGAACGTGTATGTCTTGCCATCGCGTGAGACGTCCCAGCGTTCCGCGAGCGCGGGCGCCAAGTTAGCGTTTACTGTGAACCGCGTGAGTCCATCGAAGATGTAAGAAACCGCGCGGCCGGTGGGAACGTCCGTAGAGAGCGCCGGGTCCAACGAACGCGGGTCGTACCGGTCGCGGGAGTCGATGAACGTGTGGCGCTGTGGCGTCGGCTCTCCGCCGCGGCACGCGCCAAGGAGCGGGACGGTGATGAACCAGAACGGGATGACGAGCGATGGGGCGAGAGTGCGGAGATGACGCAGGGTCATGCCTCGTTGACATCGGGTGCGAAACGAGTGAACTTACCGGGCCTCAAGTAAAGCGTCAATCGTGAGTTACGTCCTCTGCGTCGACGATCACGAGGACATGCGCCTCATGGTGCGCGAGATCCTCGCTTCGGCGGGGCACGAAGTGCATCTCGCGCCCGACGGGCCCTCGGCGCTCGCGGCGATTCAGTCGCGTGAGCCCGCGTTGCTCGTGTTGGACTTAATAATGCCTGGGATGTCGGGGATCGAAGTGTGCCGAGCGGTGAAGCTCAATCCGTTCACCGCGCGCATTCCGGTTTTGATGCTCACGGCGCGAGGCGACGTCGAACACAAGGTCGAAGCGTTCGAAGCGGGAGCCGACGATTATCTGGCAAAGCCGTTCGATCCACGCGAGTTGCGGGCGAGGATCGTGGCACTGTTGCGATTGGTACGGCGCGAAGGCGACCGCAATCCGACGAGTGGGCTGCCGGGCGGCAAGGCGATCGAGGACGAGATTGCGCGGCGAGCTGGACTCCGCGAACGGTTCGCCATCTGTTACATCGACCTCGACAACTTCAAGCCCTTTGCCGACACGTTCGGCTTCACACTCGCGGATATGGTGATTCGCGACATGGGGCACGCGATCCGGGATGCGGTGGACGGCGTTGGGGCGCGCGAGGATTTTGTGGGGCACATTGGCGGCGACGACTTCATTGTCGTGACCGCGGGCCGGGATGCGGAAGCGATCGCTCGGGAGTGCGCGGCGCGGTTCGTGGGCGTAGCAGCGCGTGCGGTGGGCGAGGACGCAGTTGGGCGCGGGCATTTCATGGGGATCGATCGGGAGGGAAGGGCGCGGGAGTTTCCAATCGCGCGGTTATCGACGGCGATCTTGCACGTGGATCCGGACCGTTGGATTTCGGTCAGCCACATTGGCTCGCTTGCGGCGGAGATGAAGCGGCGCGCCAAGCAGCGTGGACCGGGCACGATTCTCGTGCAAGCGGTGTAGTGAGACTGAATGCCGGCAACGATGCTGACGCGGTGGACGCAGCGGGGCGGAGCGGCAGAGTCCTCGAGGAACGGGATGAGCGAATCACATAATCGCCGGCGGACACTTCCGGCCGGATACTACGACCGCCGCGCGCTGGGCACGGCCGAGCAATGGCGGGCGGTGTGCATTGGCGCGGGCGCCGGGGTCGTCGCGTATTACATCGCGCGCCTCTTTTTTGGGCGAACGCTGATCCGCCGCGGCGGTGCGCCGGCCGCGCCGGCCGCGCCGGTCGTGCCGGTCGTGCCGCGCTCCCGCGACGGTTCCGATACCGAGCGTCTTCTCTCGCCTTCGACGACCGGGACCGCACGCACCTGATGCGGCGGCTCGCGGTCGCGCTCGCACTCGCCCTGGTCGCGCCGTCACTCGCGGCTCAGGACGTGTCATGCGGCGCCACCGATCTCGAAGTTCGCGCCGTGTCCTTTACCGGCAACACGCACTTCGCCAGCCATCAACTGAGCAACGCGATCGTGACGACGCCGTCGGGTTGGTTTCGCCGGGTGCTACACCTGCCGATCGGCGCGCTGCATTGCGTGGACACGCTCGAAGTGCAGCGCGATGCACTTCGGTTGCGACTGCTCTATCGTCAGCACGGCTATTACAAGACGGCGGCGACGTCGAAGATCGTACCGGACGGCGCGCGCGCCGTGACGGTGCAATTTCATCTCACTGAAGGGCCGCCGGTGGTGATCGATTCGCTGACCGTGGCCGGCCTCGATTCGGTGACGCCGCGGCTGCGGACGCGGCTACTGCGTCCGCTCGACCAATTGCGCGGCGGCGTGTACGACCGGGACTCACTGCGCGCCGCGATCGACACGGCGGTTTCGCGGCTGTTGAACGGCGGCTACGCACACGCGACGGATCCGCTGCGCGACATCGACGTGGACGAGCACGCGGATCGGGCGCGGGTGAAGCTGACCTTTCTCCCCGGCGCACTCGCGCACGTCGGGCGCATCGAGATCGTCGCGCAACCCTACAAGCCCGGCGCGCCACTGGCGATCGACACCGAAACCGTGCACGACCTGCTTTCGGTCGAGACGGGGCAGCTCTACCGCCAACGTGATCTGCTGCGTTCGCAGCGCGATCTTTACGCGCTCGAGACGTACAGCCACGTGGATGTGGGGCTGCTGCCAGACAGCCTGCAGGCTAACGACACGTCGCTCACGGTGCGGGTGCTTGCGATCGAGGGGCTCATGAAGTCGATGCGTGTCGGCGTGGGATGGGCATCGCTCGACTGTGCGCGCACGCAGGGACGGTTCACCGACCGCAACTTCCTGGGTGGAGCGAAGCTTCTCGAGGTCAACGCACGCCTATCGCATATCGGGCTGTGTCCATCGAGCGTGCGCTCCGATACGGCGTTCAGCAATCTCGTGAACTACTACGCCGCGGCGACGCTGCGCCTTCCGTCACTGTTCGGGCCGCGCAACATCCCGTCACTCACGGTTTTCAGCGAACGCACCTCCGAGTACCGCACGTACGTGCGCTACACGCCCATCGGCGCCGTGGCGCAGGTGTCGCGCGACCTCCAACCGCGCGACCTGCGACCCGGGCTGCCGCTCACGCTGGCGTATCAGCTCGAGTACGGTCGCACGAAAGCGGATCCAGCGGTATTCTGCCAGATCTTCAACCGATGCAGTCTGGCCGACATCGATCGCCTGCAGCGCAACAGCAGCTTGCAGGTGGTGAGCGCGACTCTGCTGCGCGACCGGACCAACAACCTGCTCGACCCATCGCGTGGGTCGCAGCTACAGTTCGTGTTGCGCAGCGGGACGACGAGTCTCGATACGACTGGGACGTCTCGGTTCACGCGCACCGAAGCGGACGCGTCGATCTATCGGTTGCTCGGCAAGACGGTGCTCGCAGGGCGGCTGCAACTGGCCGGTGTCTTCCGGGGGTTCACGACGAGTGCCGCCACCGATTTCGTACCGCCGGAGGAGCGCCTGTACGCTGGCGGCCCGAACTCGGTGCGCGGTTACAGCCAGAACCTGCTGGGACCGCTCGTCTACATCGTCGACTCGTCCAGCGTGCGTGACACGGTCATCGGCGGACGACACCTCTACGAGGCATCGAATTCGGCCAAAATCCAGCAGTTCTCACCGACCGGTGGGAATACGCTCGTGGTGGGGACTCTGGAATTGCGTACGCCGTCACCGATCTTCCGCGACCTGGTGCAGTTGGCCGGCTTCGTGGATGCGGGGCTGGTGTGGAACCGGCCAGCCGATCATGTGAATTTTTCCGATGTGCGGGTAACGCCGGGGATCGGGGTGAGAATCAACTCGTTCGTTGGGCCGTTTCGCGTGGACGTGGCATACAATCCCTACCCGTCCTCGGTCGGGTCGGTGTACTTCGTGGATCAGACGAGTGATGCGCTGCGATGCGTGAGTCCGGGCAATCCGTTTGATCGCGGACAAGTATTACCTGGCGAGGACTGTCCCTCGACGTTCAGGCCGGCGAACGGCCATTCTTTCTTCAGCCGGCTGACGTTCAACTTCAGCATCGGTCAGGCGTTCTAACCGATGACGCGCCGCCGTCTCGTCGCGATCATCAGCGCGAGCCTGATGCTTCTGGTCGGGCTGATTGCCATCGGCGCGGTGCTGGCGGTGACGCACACTGCGTGGGGGCGCAATCGGGTCCGGCTCGTGGTGGCGAGCGCGCTCCGCGGGGCGTTACACGGGCGCGGGACGTTTTACATCGGCACTCTCGAAGGCAACCTGCTCACCGGGGTCACGATCGACTCGGTCAGCATTCGCGACAGCGAGGATTCAGTGTTCGTCGCTTCGGGACCTGTGCGATTGCACTACGATCCGCGCGACCTGATCGACAAACGCATCCGGGTGTCGTCCATCGAACTGGACCGTCCGGTGATCCACCTGCGACGGCACGCCGACAAGCGATGGAATTTCCAGCGCATTTTTCCGCCGGGGTCGAACAAGGCGCGCACGCGGGAACTGCGATTTGGCGACTACATCGTGTTGAGCAGCGTGGTGATCCGAGACGGCACCCTGGTGCTGACCGAACCCTGGGACGGGGCCGATTCGCTGCGTGGAGCGCGGCGCGACAGCGCGACGCGCGCGGCACTGCGCGATACGGCGCACGAGATCCGCCGGTCCAAGGAAGGACTAACCCAGACGCGCCGGTTCAATCATCTCCAGCTCGAGGCGCCGAGCGTGTCGGTCGCTGATCCGGAGCAGCGGGGGAAAGTCATCCAGGTGGGGAAACTCGATGTGGATATCGATGATCCGCCGTTCAAGGTACGGAACGCCACAGGCCCGGTGACCATCGTTGGCGACTCGGTGTGGCTGGAGCTGAAGCACTTCGATCTACCCGGATCGACGGGGCAACTGTCGGGGAAGCTGTGGTGGGGCAATGATCTCCCGATGCGGTACGATGTGCGCGTGGTGGGCGATTCGGTGTCGTTAGCCGACATTGCCTGGGTACATCCAACGCTTCCGCGGACGGGGGGCGGCCGCATGAAGCTCACGATTCGGAACGAATCGAAGAATCTGCACGTGCTCGACTACGCCGTGAGCGACATGGATGTGCGATCCAATGGGTCGCGGCTCAGCGGCGCGATGACGTTCGGGGTGGGCGGGCGCGTGCTGCAGGTAAAGGACGTCTCGGTCACGGTAGCGCCGCTGGACTTCGATCTCCTGCGCACATTCAATGGCGGCAAGTTTCCGGTCGACTGGCAGGGGCAGTTTTTCGGCACCGTGCGGGGGCGCGGCGGGCCGATGGATGATTTTCAAGTGGACGATGCGCGGCTGGAGTTTCGGGACAAACACGTGCCAGGCGCGGTGACGCGGCTTGCCGCGCATGGCGGGTTAGACATCCTCACGCCATCGTCGGCGAAGTTTCTCGCGTTGCATCTCGACGTGGGGACGTTGGATCTGCGCACCGTGCGCTTTCTGTTCCCGTCGTTTGCGCGGTTGGGCGGGACGATATCGGGCACGGCGACGCTCGACTCGGTGTGGACCGACGTGCGTTTCAGCGATGCCGATCTCTCGCAGCATGACGGCCCGGGTCCAGCGACGCACGTGACGGGGAGCGGCCGCATCACGTACGGGGCCACGACGGCCTTCGACGTGGATCTCCAGGCGTCGCCGCTGGCGTTCACGACGCTGGCCCGGTCGTATCCCGGGCTGCGGTTTCGCGGGTCATACTCGGGTCCGCTGCGGGTGCAGGGCACGATGGCGAACCTGAAGCTCGCCACGACGCTCACCGGACCCGCGGGGCAGATTGGCGCCGACGGGGTGTTCAACCTTACGCCGCCGGTGTATGGCGGGCGCGGCACACTGCGCGCACACGACTTGGACGTCCCAATGCTGCTGGCCGACACCGCGCTGCCGGCGGCGCGACTCACCGGGCAGATCACGGGCGACGTGCACGGCGACTCGTTGTCCGATCTCGCGGGCACGGCGAGCGCCAGCGTCGACTCGTCGCGCATCGATTCGATCGACGTCGACCATTCGACGGCGCGGCTGGCGTTTGGCGGCGGGCGCCTGCGCGTGGATTCGTTGGAGCTGGAAACGAATCTGTTGCGAGCCGCGGCGCACGGCGCCATCGGCCTCTCGCCGCTCATCAGGGACTCGCTGTTCTACGTAGTCACGATCGATTCGTTAGGCGCGCTTCGACCGTTGCTCGGCCTGGCCGTACGGGACAGCGCCGCGACGGCGCCGGCCGACAGCGGGGACACCGCCTCGAATGCGGACGCGCTGACGGGCGCCTTCAGGGGCGAGGGCATCCTGTCCGGCTCGATCGACACGCTCGAGACGCACGGAAGCGTGACAGGGCACGATCTCGGGTACGCCGCGAACCGAGTCAAGGGCCTCACGGGAACGTTCGCGTTTCGCGGGCTCCCGCACACGCCGTCGGGCGCACTGTCGGGCGCGTTGGACAGCGTGGTCGTGGCCTCGATTCGCCTGGACAGCGTCGCCGGCTCGGTGATTCTGGCCAACCGCTCGTCCGGCCGCGTGAGCCTCGTGATGGTCGCGGACTCGGAGCGCGGCCGCTACCGAGCCGGTGCGGAGGTCGCGTTCGAACGCGATACCGATGCGTTGCGCGTTACCGTGGACAGCGCCGGTGCGACGCTCACGAACCACGCGTGGCGGCTCGAGACGCCTATGCGCATCGTGAGCGATGCGAGCGGTACGCGGATGGACTCCATCGTGGTGCGCAGCACCTCCGGCGGCGTGATGCGCATGCGCGGGTCTTTTCCGAAGCGCGACCCGATCGACGGCGAGATCTCGGCCGACAGCGTGGCGCTGGCGGATATCGGGACGCTGCTGCAGACGACCCATCCGTTAGGCGGCAGCGCAACGTTTGATTGGCGGTTGGGCGGTGTGCGCGCGAATCCGGTCATGCATTTCGCCGGCCGGTTCACCGATATGCGCTACGGCGCTCTCCACCTACCGTACTTCACGGTGGCCGGCGATTACGCGAACCGACGCCTGCATTCTGCGCTCGACCTGTATCGAAAGGACACGGTGGTGTTGACGGCAACGGCCGTCCTGCCGGTGGATCTCGCGCTGGCACGCGTCAGGACGCGCCTGCTCGCCGATTCGCTCAGCGGGCGGGTGCGCGCGGACAGCGTGGATCTATCGCTCATCGAGTCTGTCGCGCCGCAAATCACCAGCGCAACGGGCGCGGCGTCCATGCAGGTCGACATCGGCGGAACCATCGCGCATCCGACGCTGGTCGGGAACATCCGGGTCGTCAACGGCGCCTTGGCGCTCCCCAAGATCGGCATCCGGCTCCGCGCCGTGAAGGCCAATATCGCGTTCACTCCGGACAGCGTGCGCATAGCGGAGTTCAGCGTCAGCAATCCCGGAGTGAGCGGCAGCTCGGCATCGCTCAGCGGCGGACTCTTCGTGCCCAACTGGCGACAGGCGCGCACGGTGGGGCTGAACCTCGCGTTGTCGGCGCGCAACTTCCAGGCGATCGACAAGCGTTCGTTGGCGAGTCTGCTGGTGAGCGGCTCCCTTCAGTTAGGCGGGACGGTGGATCGCCCCGTGCTGGAGGGCGACGTGTCAGTGGTGAAGGGCAACCTGTACATCTCGGACGTCTTCCAGAAGCAGGTCGTGAATCTCAACGACCCCGAGGCGTACAGCATCGTCGACACGAACCTGGTGCAGAACCGCGGGCTACTCGAGACCAGTCCGCTGCTCGACAGCATCGCGACGCACCTGCGCGTCCCCAGTCTCGCAGTGCGCATCGGGGACGACGTGTGGCTCCGGTCCGAGGAGGCGAATATCAAGCTCGCGGGGAGCATGACCCTCTCGAAGTCGGGGACGCAGCGGGTGGAGAACGGAATGCTGCGGGTGAGCCGCGGCACGTACCGTCTGGACCTGGGTGTCGTGCAGCGGACGTTCCAGGTGGATAGCGGGTCGGTTACCTTTTTCGGAGATCCGCACATCCCTCCCGACCTGAGCATCTGGGCGACGTACACGGTGCGACAGGCGAACCGCGCGATCGGTGAGGACGTGCGACTCATCGCGCACATTACCGGGACGCCCAGCAACCCGCAGCTGAGTCTGAGCAGCAACGAGCGGTTTGCGCTCTCGAATACCGAGATCCTGAGCTACCTGGTGTTCGGCCAGCCATCGTTCACCGCGAACGCCGACGTGACCACCAACCCGGTGCTCCAACAAGTGGCCGCGGCGCTCTTGCCCAGCGTCGGTGCCGTGCTCGAGCGTGCGCTCGCCGACCAGATCGGATTCATCGACTATGTGCAAGTGCAAACCGGGAGCTATTCGCAGTCGCAGACCGCGGGCGCCGGTGATCCGAACGCGGGGGCGTCGAGTTTCCTGGCGGGCACGCGAATCGGGCTCGGCAAACAGGTGGGCGAGCGCACGTTCGTGACGGTCAACGCCGGGCTGTGCGGCCTCGCCGGGAGCCAATCGGGCATCTCGTTCAGCCAATCGTTAGGCCTGACGGTCGAACACCGGTTGGCGGATGGGTTCGTGCTGCAGGGCAGCATCGAGCCATCGTCGGCCGCGCTGCAGTGCCGGCCGGGACTGACGGCCATCGGTAGCCGGCCGCCACAGTACGGCCTCGATCTGTTTCGCGAGTGGAGTTTCTGAGGGGCGGCCATCCGCTCGTGCTCGTGGTGAATCCCGCCGCGCGCCGTGCGACGCGTACGCTTGCCCGCGCGCGTGCGACGTTCGCCGCCGCCGGCGTGCCTTACGAGGAAGTGCGCACCGAGCGACCCGGTCACGCCGCCAAACTTGCCCGCGAGCGAAGCGCCGATGCCGCCGCCATCGTGGTGCTCGGCGGGGACGGGACCGTAATGGAAGTTGCGGGTGCGCTGGCGCACTCCGGGTGTCCGGTGGGGATTCTGCCCGGCGGCACGGGCAATCTGGTCGCCCGCTCGTTGGGGATTCCCCTGGACGCGGCGCGGGCCGTCTACGCGGTGGTGACCGGTGTTCCCGCGCTCATGGATCTTGGACGGCTGGGTGACGGGACACGATTTGCCTTCTCGGCCAGCGTGGGAGTAGACGCCAGAATGATTGCAAATACCACCGACCGCGCCAAACGGCGGTTCGGGGTGGGGGCGTACGCGCTCGCCGCCGTGCGCGAGGGCCTGGCCTGCCGCACCTTTCGCGCCTGCATTACCGTGGACGGAGAGGTCGTGGAGCGTGACGCGGCGGAGGTGATGATCGCCAATATCGGGAGCATCTTGAGCGACCTTTTTTCCTTGGGGCCCGGTATCCGGTACGCCGACGGGCGCCTGGACTTATGCATGTACATGCCGGCAACAGTTGTGCAGGCCGTGGGCGTCATGTGGCGCCTGTGGCGCCGGCGATTTGAAGCACCGGACCGACTTCTTTTTCGTCCTGGACGCGTGTTCCACGTGGAGTGCGATCCGCCGCAGCGGGTGCAGGCGGATGGTGAACTCCTGGGAACCACGCCCTTCGATGTGACGGTTGACGCTGGTGCGGCGGTGTTTCTCGTCCCGCGTTCACGTGATTGACCGTGCGCGAATAGCGGGGCACATTCGATCCTGTCCCTGAGCCTACAGCCGTCCTCTGTTGACCGCCGTCGCATGACCAACGTCGCTGAAGGGTTTGAGCCCTCGGGATTCACCGGGGCTGATGAGCCCATGCTGCTTACCGGGCTGCCGCCCGACAAGGCACACGCGGTGCGCGAGTTGTTGCGCGAGCGTAGTCATCTGAGCGAGCGGTATCGCCGGGTGATTGAGACGACCAGCGATGCCATCGTCATCACCGATCCCGAGCGTCGGATCGCGTTCGCGAACCCTGCCGCGCACGCGTTGTTCGGCTATCCAGGGGAATCGCTGCTCGGGATGCGCGTGGCCGAGACGCTACCGGTGGAGATGCGCGATAGCGTTTCGGCGTTCGAGGGTGCGGCGCTGGCCGGCGCGCCGCAGCGGTACGAGACGGTGCTGGTGCGCAGCACGGGGGAACGCCGCACAGTGTCGGTGAGCACGTCGCCGTTGCGCGAGGGGAGCGAGGTGACCGGCGTGGTGGCGTCGCTTCGCGATGTGACCGACGAGCGGCGGGCGCGCGATGCCGTGGCGCGCTCGGAATCGCGTTATCGTAGTCTGGTGGAGACGGCGACCGATGCCATCTACACCATGGGCGCCGACAGCTGCTTCACGTCGGTCAACAATGCGACGTGCGAGATCGCGGGTTATCCGCGCGAGGAATTGTTGGGCCGGCGGGTGCGGTGGCTGCTGGATCCTGATGAGTTCGGCGAGGTGCAGCGCCACTTTCAGGAGGCGCTCGATGGGCGTGCGCGTCGCTACGAGTGCCACCTGTACCGGCGCGACGGGGAGCGGCGGTTGTTGTCGGTGACCAACACGCCGATCTTTCAGGGCACCGCGGTCGTTGGTGTGCTTGGCATCGCGCGTGATATCACCGCCGGTCGCGAGCGGGAAGAGGCGCTGATGCGTTCGGAAGCGCGGTACGAACATCTGGTGGAGACGGCGCCGGATGCGATTTTCACGCTCGACGCCGGCGGACGTTTCACGTCGGTGAACCGCAGTTTGGAGCGGACCATTCGGCGGCCGCGCAGCGAGCTGATCGGCGTGCGTTTCAGCGTCGTCCTGGACGACCGTCAGGTCCAGCGGGCCGAGACGCTGTTCGCGGCCACGTTGTCCGGCCGGCGCCAGCGTTCGGAGCTCAGGTATCGCGGTGACAACAGCACCTTGCGGACCGGCTCGATTATCACAGCACCGATCGTGGAAGACAAGCGCATCGTGGGCGTCCTCGGCATCGTGCGCGATGTGACCGAGGAGCGCCTGCTAGGCGCTCAGCTGCTGCAGCGGGAGAAGCTGGCGGCCGTTGGGCAACTGGTGAGCGGCGTCGCCCACGAATTGAACAATCCGCTGGCCGGCATCATGGCGTTCGCGCAGCTCTTGGAGAGCTCACCGGACGTGACGTTAGACCAACGCGACTCGGTGGAAACGATCCACAAGGAAGCAAAGCGCGCGGCCAAGATCGTCTCCAACCTGCTGCTATTCGCGCGGCAGCGCGATCCTGAACGTACGAGCACGGATCTGAACCGCGTGATGGCCGACACGCTCGAGCTCCGACGCTACGTGCTACGTACGCAGCAAGTGGAGATCGTGACGGAGTTCGATGCGGATCTGCCGCTGGTGTGGGGGGACCCGTTCCAGCTCCAACAGGTAGTGCTCAACCTGTTGACCAACGCGGAACACGCGCTGCGCGGCGCGGAGGGCGTGAAGCGCATCACGATGCGCACGCACCGGGTGGACGATCGCGTGATCGCCAGCGTGTCGGACACCGGTCCGGGAATCGCACCCGAGGCGCTCAACCACATCTTCAACCCGTTTTTCACGACCAAGGAGATCGGTGAGGGAACCGGACTTGGCCTTTCGATTTCCGACGGTATCGTGCGCCAGCACGGCGGGCAGATCGTGGTGCACAGCACGCCCGGCGACGGAGCGACGTTTTCCATTGAGTTGCCGCGCACGACGCCGCCTAACGGCTCGCTGGATGCGTCGGCGGTCGAGGTACGCGCCCAGTCCTCGGCGCGCACGCTGCTGATCGTTGATGACGAGGCGTCCATCCGGCACGCGCTGACGCGCTATCTAGAGCGCGAGGGACACGCGGTGGATGCCGTGGCAACGGGCGGCGAAGCGCTGGCGCTGCTCCGCGACAAGCGATACGACGGCATCCTGCTCGATCTGCGTATGCCCGATGTATCCGGCGGCGAAGTATACGCGACGCTGCGGGAGACGGATCCGGAGCACGCCGAGCGCGTGGTGTTCGCCACCGGCGACGTGGAGAGCGATGCCGCGCGGGAGTTCCTGCGCTCGGCGCAACGTCCCTACGTCAGCAAGCCGTTTGTGCTCCCGACGGTGGCGCACCTGTTGTGCGGAGCGGCGAGGCGCTGATGGCGACCATTCTGATCATCGATGACGATCCCGGGGTGTCGGTGGTGCTCGGCACCTTCTTCGAGCGTCGTTCGCATCACGTGGTGCGGGCGGGAGGATGCGAAGAAGGCGTGGAGTCCTTTCTGCGCGTGCGCCCCGACCTGGTGCTGCTCGACCTACGCCTGCCGGATGGGACCGGGTTCGATGTACTCACGCGCCTAACTGAGGAAGAGGCCGTGATCATCATGATCACCGGACACGCCGACATTCCGCTGGCCGTGCAGGCGATGCAGGCGGGAGCAGAGCACTTTCTCCAGAAACCGGTGGATCCCGCGCATCTCGAGGCGGCGGTGGACCGGGGCCTGGAGAAGGCGCGGCTCCGTCAACTGGCACGGCTCGCGCACGAACGCCGTGGCAGCGGGCGCGTGGGCGCGTTGCTCGGTACGTCGCCGGCGATGCGCGAGCTGGCGCATCAGGTGGAGCTGCTCGCCGCGACGGATCGCACCACGGTGCTGTTGGTCGGAGAAACGGGCACGGGGAAGGGTCGGCTCGCGGAACTGATTCACGCATCGAGTCCGCGTGCCGAGGCGCCGTTCCTCGATGTGAGTTGCGTGGGGATGGAGTCGGAAGCGCTCGAGGAGGAGCTGTTCGGCAGCGAGGGGGCGGGGGGGGGCGGGGGGGGGGGGGGGGGGGGGGGTCGGGGCGGGGGGGGCGGGGGGGGGGG
>JANWIF010000081.1 GCA_025450035.1 Gemmatimonadaceae bacterium | reverse complement strand
GAATTGGCCGACGACGATCGCCGGCACCGACAATGGGTACTTCAGCGTGCGCCAATGGTCGATCGGCTCGGGGCGCGAGTTCACCGATGCCGAGATTCGTGGCGGCCGGGCCGTTTGCATCATCGGGACGACCATCCGTAATGAGATTCTCCCTGGCCAGGACGCGCTCGGTGCATCGATTCGCGTGCACAGCGTACCCTGCGAGGTCGTCGGCGTGCTCACCTCGAAGGGCCAGGCGATGGGCGGCAACGATCAGGACGATGTCGTCATTCTTCCGCTCCGTACCGTTCAGCGCCGCATCAACGGCAACGAGGACGTCACCGTCATCCAGGTCTCTGTGCAACCGGGCGCCGTCAACTCGCGCGTGCGCAATGACATCGGGGCTCTCCTGCGAGAGCGCCGGCACATTGCGCAAGGCAGGGAAGATGACTTCCGTGTGCTGGACATCGCCGAGATCGCCAATACCGTCCGGTCGACGACGCGCACACTGACCACCTTTCTGAGCGCGCTGGCCGCCGTGAGCTTGCTCGTCGGCGGCATCGGCATCATGAATATCATGCTCGTCTCCGTCACCGAGCGCACGCGCGAGATCGGCATCCGGTTGGCGATCGGCGCGCTCGAGCGCGACATCCTGGCGCAATTTCTCGTCGAGGCGGTCGTGCTTTCGCTGTGCGGTGGACTGATCGGCATCGCGATCGGCCTGGCCGGCACATACGCCGCCGTCCCGTTGCTGAACGTGCCGTTCGTCTTGAACCCGACGGTGGTCGTCATCGCCTTCGGGTTCTCGGGAGCGGTGGGCGTCATGTTCGGCTTCTTCCCAGCGAGAAAGGCGGCGCGGCTCGACCCGATCGAGGCCCTCCGTCACGAGTGACATGCCTCGGCTCGGAGCACGTCGCGTGCAGAGCTTCCCTAACCACAATCCGTACGCAACGTCCGCACGAGGCATGTGCAGGAGACTGGGCGGCAACGTGCCGATCGGCGCCACGGCCATCAATCGGCGAATTCGCTCGACGGGTAAAGGATTCCAGTCCGCCCGATGATCGGCGAATACCCCACGACCTTGCGGTAATCGCCTACAGACCTCGACCCCACGGGCGGTGCATCCTTGCACTATTCGACCCCGGCACGGGGGGCGAGGAAGACCACCTCGAATCAGGAGGAGCCCATGAAAACCAACTTGCAGCTTCACAACGACGTGGTTGCCGAGCTTGCCTGGGATCCACGCGTCAGTGAAAAGGAAATCGCCGTCGCGATGATGGATGGGGTCGTCACACTGCGGGGCGCGGTCCCGAGCTATGCCGAGAAGTGGGCCGCCGAACGTGCAGCGGAGCGCGTCGCGGGCGTCAAATCGGTGGCGAACGAGTTGGTCGTCGCCGTCCCGAGTGGATTCGCCCGCTCGGATACGGAGATCGCGCACGCCGTCGTCGACGCGTTGGCATGGGATGTTCAGGTCCCAGATGCAAAGGTCAAGAGCACCGTGACCAACGGCTGGGTGACGCTCGAGGGTAACGTGGAGTGGCGCTACGAGCGCGATGCCGCAGAACGAACCGTGCGCAATCTTGCCGGCGTGCGGGGTGTGATGAACAACATCAGCGTCACGCCGAAACGCGTGTCGTCGTATGACGTGAGCCGCAGCATCAAGGAGGCGCTTGAGCGGCGTGCCGAACGGACGGCCGATCGTATCACCATCGAGACCGCCGATGGCGTAGTCACGCTCAAGGGCACGGTGCCATCGTTCGGCGACCGGCGTGCGGCCGAGGGCGCGGCTTGGTCGGCGCCAGGCGTCACCCAGGTGCGCGATGAACTGGCGATTGTCGCCTGACGTCTGAGGAGCAACGGCATACCGCGGGGCACGCCGTGGCACCGCTTCCACCTGCGTCGCGCCGGCAAAGAGGCCGGACCTGATGATGGTCAGCTAAAGGAGTTGGTTCATGCCGACGACGCGTATGGAACGGACAGCGGGCGCGCTCCGCAGCGCCGCACATCCCCTCCGTGGCGATGCCGCAGACTTCGATCCGCTGCTCGAGCACATCGGAGACGCGCGCTACGTCCTCATCGGAGAAGCATCACACGGAACACATGAGTTCTATCGCATCCGGGCCGAGATCACCAAACGACTGGTTCGCGACAAGGGATTCGCGGGCGTGGCCGTGGAAGCGGATTGGCCCGATGCGTACCGCGTCAACCGTTTTGTACGGGGCCGCTCCGACGATGGCGACGCCACGGAGGCGCTGGGCGGGTTTCGTCGCTTCCCACAATGGATGTGGCGGAATGCCGACGTGCTTGACTTCGTGGGATGGCTGCGCGCGCACAACGATGCGCTGGCCGATACCGAACGGCGCGTTGGATTCTACGGGCTGGACCTTTACAGCCTCCACGCATCGATCGAGGCGGTCCTGGCCTATCTCCGCACCGTCGATCCGGAGGCCGCGCGGATCGCGCAAGCACGCTATGCATGCTTCGATCACTTCGGCGGCGACCTTCACCGCTATGGCGCGGCGACCCAGTTCGGGCTCACCCCATCGTGCGAGCGGGAGGTCATCGCCCAGCTGATCGCACTGCAGCAGGCTGCCGGCGAATACGCCAAACGCGACGGACGGCTCGATCCCGATGCGCTGTTCTACGCCGAGCAGAACGCGCGCGTCGTACGCAACGCGGAGGCGTACTATCGCGCCACGGTGGCCGGCGGCGTCGAGTCATGGAACCTGCGGGACACGCACATGGCCGAAACGCTCACGATGCTCAGCGATTACCTCAGCCGCGACGGCGACGAAGCGAAAGTCGTCGTCTGGGCGCACAACTCCCACCTCGGCGACGCCACGTGGACGGAGCTCGGTCGACACGGAGAGCTCAACGTCGGCCAGCTGGTGCGCGAGCAGCATCCAACCGAGTGCGTGCTCATCGGTTTCACGACGCACACCGGGACCGTGACCGCAGCGAGCGACTGGGATGCACCAGCGGAGCGGAAGCGCGTGCGCCCATCGCTGGCCGGCAGCTACGAGCGACTCTTTCACGACACCGGGCTCGGCAACTTCCTGCTGCTCTTCGAGGCCGGGGATGAGCTCGCCGGCATGCTCGAGCCATCGCGGCTCGAGCGCGCCATTGGCGTGATCTATCGACCGGAAACGGAACGCCAGAGCCACTACTTCATGGCATCGCTGTCGCAGCAGTTCGACGCGGTGCTGCACTACGACGAGACGCGTGCCGTCGAGCCGCTCGAGCGCCATGCCGGCTGGGATCGCGGTGAGCTCCCGGAGACGTTCCCGTCGGCGCTCTGACTCTCCTTCGCGGACGGGGCGTAAACGAACGAGTTCGACTCAGGTGCCCTGAGCACTCAGAGCGTCGGTTGTGTCCGCCGACGCCGACCATCAACCCGGCGCGGAACGGACGTCGGTCGGCGCCGTCGTGGGCGGCTCGACCTGCGCTCGCCCGAGAATGGTGCGGACGTCCCGGTCCGTGAGCTGCGGGAACGTGTCGTACCAGACGCTGATGGCGTAGAGATCGGCCGGCTTCCGGACGCACACGAGCTCGTCGACTTCCTGTGCCAGCTCGGCTGCCACCGACGCTTGCGCGACCGGCGCTGCAAGCACGAGCCTGGCCGGGTGCTGCGCGCGCACGACCGCGATCGCCGCGCGCACTGTGGCACCGCTCGCGATGCCGTCGTCCACGAGCACGACGACCCGGCCGGCCAACGCCAGAGCCGGACGGCCCCCACGGTAGAGTTCCTCGCGGCGGTCGATCTCGCTCCGCTGCAGCGCGGTCTCCTCATCCAGGACGTTCTGGGTGACGCCCGTTGCCAGGATGATCTCGTCATTGAGCACGCGAACGCCGCCGGCGGCAACGGCGCCCATCGCGAGCTCCGGATGCCACGGCACGCCGATCTTCCGCACGTTGAGCACATCCAACGGCGCGCCCAGATGGTGCGCGACCTCATAGGCAACGGCGAGCCCGCCGCGAGGCAATCCCAGCACGATGACATTCTGCCCGTGCAGATGCGTCAGCATGCGCGCGAGCTGCTGCCCCGCATCGCCTCTGTCCTTGAATCGACGAAACATGGATCCCTCGCCGTTCGGTTTCGCTCGACAATGTCGTGCAGTCCGGCGGGCAGAGTATCCGGGGAAAGCCTGAACCGGCTGCGCCCTTCCCCGACATCGCCTTTCCATCGTATGGGCCGCACTCCGCACCCGCAAAGCTGGTCCGTGAAATGCGCGCAGCGAACAGGCAGTTCGCGGACTGCGAATGCATCGAACACGCGCAGCATTCTGGAAGTGGATGAGCGACGTCGTTGCGCTGCAACGCCGCCGCGCCCAATGCACGCACACCGTTACGCAACGACCATGGAACACCGCACACACGCACACAGGGAGTACCGAACACAGGGAGGGCCGAAACATGAAGCCAGGAATGACCACCGCGAACTCGACTGTGAGGATCCCCGTCCGGGGCGCCGACTTAGTGGGTGACCTGTCGGTTCCCCCCGATCCCGTCGGTGTGGTCCTGTTCGCGCATGGAAGCGGCAGCAGTCGGCGGAGCCCGCGGAACCAGTACGTCGCGCGCGTGCTCCAGGAGCACCATCTGGCGACGCTCCTCTTCGACCTGCTGACCCCGGACGAGACGACCATCGATGATGTGACACGGCGGTTGCGGTTCGACATCGAGTTCCTCGCCACGCGGTTGGCCGTGGCGACGGATTGGGCAGCCACACACCCTGCGCTCGCACAGCTGCCGGTCGGCTATTTCGGTGCCAGCACCGGTGCTGCGGCCGCGCTGGTCGCGGCGGCCAGTCGTGCCGGGCGCGTGAGCGCAGTCGTCTCACGCGGCGGCAGGCCCGATCTCGCCATGAGCGTGTTGGACCGCGTGCGTGCGCCGACCCTTCTCCTCGTCGGCGGCGACGACACGGACGTGATTCAGCTAAACGAACGCGCCTTTCATCGGCTGCGTGCACCGAAGGAGCTCGTCTTGGTCAAGGGCGCGACACATCTCTTCGAGGAGCCTGGCACGCTGGAAGAAGTCGCACGGCTCGCCGCCGCATGGTTCGAGCATCACCTGACGTCGGCCGCGCTCTCCGGTGAGCGGCCGAAGGAACTCCCGTGAGCACTCGCTCTCATGGCTGACGGTTCCGCGGCTGCGCACGCCCTGGATGTGGAGCACCTGTCCGTCCGCCTGGATGGCTCCGAGATCATTCGGGACCTGTCGTTCAGCGTCCCGGCGGGCACGTCGCTCGCCGTGATCGGTCCGAACGGCTCGGGCAAGACCGTTCTCTTTCGCGCGCTGATCGGAGCGATTCCGCACAGCGGCACGTTGCGTTGGGCGCCTGGAACAAGACTCGGATACGTGCCGCAGAAGCTCGATCTCGATCGCGACCTGCCGGTCACCGCCCGCGACCTTCTCGCGGCCCGGGCGCGGCTCGCCGGCGCGGCGCCCAACGAGATTGGCCGCGCCCTCGCGCGCGTCGGACTCACGGCTGAGGCGCTCGACAAGCTCCTCGGCACGCTGTCCGGCGGGCAGTTCCAGCGTGTCCTCATCGCCTGCGCCCTCCTCGCCCGGCCCACGGTTCTTCTCCTCGACGAGGCGACCGCAGGCGTCGACGAGCCGGGCCAGGAGCGCCTGCACGAGACCGTCCGGCGGCTCCAACGGGACGGCGTCACCGTGCTCATGTCTCGCACGACCTGAGCGTCGTGTCTCGCATCGCGACCAACGTCTTGTGCCTAACGCGCAATCACACCTGCTTCCAGGCCCCGCTCGGCGCGCTCACGCCGCAGCTGCTCGCCGAGGCCTACGGTGAGCCGGTAGGGCTCTTCGTGCATGACGAACCTCTCGTTTAGCTCGCTGCTTCTCTCCACCTCGGTCGCCGTCGCCGCCGGGCTCATCGGCTGCTTCGCGCTGATGCGCCGCATGACCCTCGCCGCCGACGCGCTGTCGCACGTCGCGCTTCCCGGCATCGGCGTCGCCATCCTGCTCCGCATCGATCCGCTCGCCGGAGCTCTGGTCACGCTCATCGGCGGCGCGCTGCTGATCTGGGCGCTCGAGCAGCGGACACGCCTCGCGACGGAGACCGTTACCGGCGTCGTGTTCTCCGCCGCGCTGGCGCTCGGTGCGCTGCTCGCGACGGGCGATCAGCTCATCGAGGCGCTGTTCGGCGCCACGACCGCGTTGTCGACGTGGGAGTTGGTCGCCGGGCTCGCCGGTGCCGGGGCGGTCATCGCGTTCGTCCTCCTCGCCCGCGACCGGCTGGTCATCACCTTCCTGTCCTCGGACGTCGCGCGAACGGCGGGTGTCGATGTGCGGATACTGAGCCTGCTCTACCTCCTTGCCTTCGCGCTCACCGTCGCGTTAGGCCTTCGCTACCTGGGGGCGCTCCTCATGGGCGCCCTCATCATCATCCCGGCGGCCACGGCCCGACAGCTCGCGCGCAACCTCACCCAGGCGCTCGTGCTCTCCGTGGCCCTGGCCCTCGTCGCCGCGCTCGCCGGCACATGGCTCTCCTCACTGCTGCATCGCGAGAGCGGACCGCTCATCGTCGCGGTCGCCGCCGCCTGCTTCTTTCTCACCCTGTTCCGGCGCGCCCGAGTGGGTGCGTAGCCCCCGCTCGCTCGACCGCGCCCGCGCCTGCTGCAGGATGAGCCGCTGCTCCGCCACGGCGATGCTGCGGCGCGTGCGGTCGATCGCATCGGCGTTCACCGAGATCGAATCGATGCCCCACTCGACCAGGCTCGCGGCGTAGTCCGCGTGCACCGATGGCGCCTGCCCGCAGATCGAGCACGTGAGCCCGAGCCGGTGGCACTGGCGAATGATGGACCGGATCGCGTCGAGCACGGCGGGATCGCGCTCGTCGTATCCCGACCCGAACAGCTCGCTGTCGCGGTCGACACCGAGAAGCAGTTGCGTGAGGTCGTTCGACCCGATCGACACCCCGGTGATTCCCATGGACGCGTACGCTGCCAGGTGAGTGACCACCGACGGAACCTCGGCCATGATCCAGCGCTCGAGACGCGCATCGGCGCCGAGCGGGCTCGCGGCCACCAGCGTGAGACACGCCTCGAGCTCTCGCGGCGTTCGAACGAACGGGATCATCAAGTGAAGGTTGTCGAAGTCCCGCCGAACGTCGGCGAGCGCGCGCAACTCCAGCGCGAACAGGTCGGGCTCGCGCGTATAGCGGAGACAGCCGCGATAGCCGATCATCGGATTGGCTTCGATCGGTTCATGCGCCGCGCCGCCCGTCAAATCGCGAAACTCGTTCGTCCGGAAGTCCATCGCGCGATACACCACCGGTCGCGGCGCGAACGCCCGCGCAAATACGCGAACGCCCTCCGCCATCCGCCGCACGAACTCGTCGGCGCTGCGCTGCGCGAGGAAGGCACTGGGATGCATGTGCTCCAGCACCTCCAGCATCATGAACTCCGCCCGGAGCAACCCCACGCCGTCCACGTCCTGAAGCGCGACCTCGGCCGCCCGCTCCGGTTCCGCGAGGTTCACGTAGAGTCGCGTCGCCGTCACCGGACCGGCGGTCGTCGCCCGAGCATTCGGCGCCGGCGCTGGCGGCGGCGCCGGAGCCGGTGTTGCCGGTCCTTCCGCGGCGCCGGCGAGCACCGCACCCACCTGCCCGTCCACCGTGACCACGTTCCCGGTCGCGAGCACGCGTGTTGCATTGTGCGTTCCGACGATGCACGGCAGGCCCAGCTCACGCGCGACGATCGCGGCGTGCGACGTCATGCCGCCGGAGTCGGTGATGATCGCCACAGCCCGTCGCATGATCGGGACCCAGTCGGGCGACGTCATGCGGGTCACCAGGATCTCACCGGCAAGCATCGCCGCCCCCTCACCGGGTGACGCGAGCACGCGCACGGCGCCCGTCGCCCGTCCCGGGCTCGCGCCTAACCCGCGGACGAGCACGGTCGCGCCCTCGCCCGGCGCTCGCGCACCGCCCTCCGCGGGACGCTGTCGCGTGGTGATCGGCCGGGTCTGGGTCAGAAAGATCTCCGTACCCTCGATCGCGAACTCCAGGTCCTGCGCGACGTGATAGTGCTCCTCGGCGCGCCGCGCGAGCGCCCCGAGGATCGCCAGCTCACCTGCGCTCAACACGGGTGCCTTCGCGCGCGCGTCGCCGGTCAAGTCGATCCGGACCGTGGCGTGTGTGGAGGCATCCCACGTCAGCAAGAATTCCTTGGTGGCAATCTGCGTCTCGACCACCGCGAGCGACCGCTTGTCGAGCACGTGCCGGTCGGGCGTCACGGCGCCGTGCACCACCACCTCGCCGAGCCCCCACGCCGCCTCGATCACGATGCGGGACGCATCGTGCGTCGCCGGGTCGGCCGTGAACATCACACCCGATTTCTCCGAGTTCACCATCCGCTGCACAATTACGGCGAGTGATATGTCGGCGGGCAAGCCCTGTTTGATGCGATAGAACAGCGCGCGCGCCTGGAATGCCGACGCCCAACACTTCTTCACCGCATCGAGGAGCGCGGTCTCGTCGGAGACGTTCAGGAAGCTCTCGAACATGCCGGCGAACGAGAACTGCGCCGTGTCCTCGACCGTCGCCGATGAGCGGACCGCGACGCGCGCATACGATGACCCCTCCTTCGCCAGCCCTTCGTACGCCTGTTCGATCGCCAGACGCAGGTCGTCCGGCACCTTCGCGTCCAGAACCAGTTGGTGAAGGGCCGCCGCGCGCTGGTCGAGCGCAGCGGTGTCATCCGGGGCGACGCGCGCGAGCTCGGTCGCGACGCGAGGCGCTAATGTGTTGCTGTCGAAGAACTGCCGGTACGCTTTGGTCGTGAGAATGAAGCCGGAAGGGACCGGAAGTCCGGCGGCCGTCATCTCGCCAAGGTTCGCGCCTTTGCCGCCCACGATCGGAACATCGGCCCGGCCGACTTCCGCGATGGACACGATGGCCTTCCCGGCGGGCGCGCCCGGTGCCGCTTCCGTGGATGGTTGTGGAGTGATCGTCGTCATCGTCCCCTCGGTCGCTGAATGGCCTGCCGAACCGTTCGCTTCACCCTGCCCTGCCGCCCGCCGAAAGACCCTTGGCTCGCGCCGCGAGCGCTGAGTCACCTCAATCGGCGCGCGCATGGGAACCCTGGCTTGGCCCGTCGAAGTAGGCCTCGAGGCACCAGGCGAACGCGAGCACATATGCGGCGTCGCCGCGAGAACCTTCGTGACGTTGGCTTCCGACGATCGATGGCAATCGTGGCAAGGCTGCGCCTGCGGCGATGACGCTCTTCAGGACGACGATGACGCGCTCGGGAGACAGCCCATCGGCCTTGGATCGCTGGACGAAGGCCACAACCGCGGCACGGAGGTCGTTCTCGGTTCGCGGCGTGCGGTTGCGCCAGGCCGCAGCGAAGGCATGGCCGAGTGCGGATGCGTTGTCGACGATATGCTGAGGCCGGGCGACCAGGACATCCGATCGCTCGTCGCGGACGAGCAATGGCATGGGTCCCTTCCTTTCGTTTGCACGCCGGTCTTCGCACCAATCGTTTGGTGAGGACAATCGCCGGCGAATGCCGAACGCAATCACGGTAGGTCGTGCTCGAGGTCAGTACTATCCGGGAATGGCCACGGCATCGTAGGGGAAACGCGGCCGCGCGACGGTGGCGATCTCCGTACCTTCCCGTCATCGAGCCAGGACCTCTGGACAAGCACGCGATTCGCGCGCTCGGAGCACCCGTGTCATCCGCGATATCGCCGCCGTCGGTATGGACCGCAGGCCTTGTACCGCCAACGCTGGTCGGGTTGTCCATGAGCCGCGTCTTCTTCCGGTTCGCCCAATCCCACGTTGTCGCTTCTTCTGCAGCTATATCTCGTGATGTACGAGCGTACGACCGTGCCGTGCTCGGCCCTCTCGCCCAACGGGCCTCGGCCGATGAGATTTCAGGTAAGGGCACTCGCCAGGCTGGCCCTCCCCAAGTGGGTCACCACAGGCTCCGATTCGAACGGACGCAACGAAGGCGGCCATTGCGAAGTGCACCGCCAGGCGAGGGAAGGAGCGCGAACCTGATCACGGCGCGTGGACGGGAAAACGGTGGGTCAGTCCAGAGGCCGGTCGAGAGGGCAAGGAGGTATCGGCAGCGGCAGCGCGGCGGGACGGCCGCAGAGTAGCACGCGTCCGCGGCATCGGCAGGACGCGGCCGTAACGCTGTGGTGACGAGTCGTCGCTCACAGGCCCATCGGATCGGACCAGCGGCCGTGCCTCACCCAGTGACGTCCGCCGCCTCGACCCAGTCCCTCGTCACGAGTCGATCAGGAGGAACGATGCCGCAGTTCGAGCCCGGCTTCCTTCGCCGCCGCTGGAAGCGCGGGGCCGTCGCCGTCGTTCTGTTAGGCTATGGCATTGCGGGCGGCTGCTACGCCGAGCGACTGCCCGCGCCGCTGACCGACCAGGAGGCGGCGCTGCTCGAGCATCCGCCGTTGCCGTACCGGGTGATCGTCGCGCCGTGGGATTCCGCCGCTGCCGCGCAACGCCGGCAGGACCCGGACGCGTATTCCCGGGCGACGTTCCGCTGGTTGCAGTCATCGGGAGCGTTCGCCTCGGTTCCGGATGGGCGCGGTCGGCGATACGGCAGCCGACTTCGTGGCCTCGTCGACCGGCGCCTACTGCCACACGGCGGCAATACCAGCGCTGACGATCCTCTCGCTCAGCGTGATCCCGACGATCTTCACCGACACGTATTGCGAGGGAGCGGTGTTGTATCCGCTGCACGCGTCCGGTGAGGGCGCGGATTCGATCGTTGTGACCACCAGGACATCAGGCCGCGTGGTCATGGGTTGGCTCGCGATCCCGATCGGCGCGCTACCCGGTTGGACGCATGGCGACGTGCGCACGCATTCGCGGTATCGCGCGCACGTGCGGCTGGCGTTCCTCGTTCATCGAAGCAGGCTGGAGGAGCTGGCGGCTTCCGGGCGCTGAGCTACGCGTCGACCGCCGGGCGCGCGCCACGAGGGGGCGAAGGACCTGCAGGGCGATACTCTGTACGGCCAAGTGCTTGTTTGACCGGCCAAGCGTTCGGCGCACGCCCCGCGCCTCATGGCAGTTTCACGGGCGGCAGGATCGCGGTGTTCTGTCCGTGGACGATCGCCCACCCGTGGTCGCCCGTTCGCTGCAACACGTACGTCATGCGCGTGCGCAACACGCCGTTCCCATCCGCGCCCGTCGTACTCGGGAGGATTCCGGTTGGGAGCGCGGTGTAGCCCGTGACTGCGTGCTCGAACTGTGCAACCGCGATGTCCGGGGTCACGAGCACGACGTTCTGTACCGTCACCGAGTCGTGTGTCGTGCGAAAAAAGCTGGAGAAGATGCGCGCGGTGATTCCCTCGATGGCCGGACGTCCGCTGAACGGCGTGCCGAGGATGTTGATGAATTCGGCGGCCGGCGTGAAAGGGCTCGCCCACGCGGCGGCGTCATGCCGGTTCCAGGCCGCCGCCTGCGCCGCAATGAGTGCGCGGATCTCGGCGTCGGCGTTGGCCGCGGCGACTGGCTGTTGAGTGGTCATGGGGCGTGTCTCCTGCCCGCGAAGGGACATGGGTACCGTGGCAGACGCGATCGAGAGGATTGCGCAGAGACCGATGGTCCTTGGGACGCACATGGCAGCCTCCTCGGGGGGCTCGTGGCACCGCTAGCGCCTTATGGCACTGTTGCGCCATAAGGTTACGCCAGTATACTTTCCCCCCATGCGAACGGCAAGAGCGTCTGGCGGGCGCGTGCGACAGAAGGGGCGAACGCGCAGCGCGCTGCTCGCCGCCGCGGTGCAGCTCGTGACCGCCGGCGCACAGCCGTCGGTGGCGGATGTAGCCGACGCAGCGGAGGTGTCGCGCCGCACGGCGTACCGCTATTTCCCCACGCAGGCGCAGATGCTCGTCGAGGCGGCGCTCGAAGGGGTGCGAGGCATCATGGCGAAGGCGATCGAGGGGCCTGCCTCGAGCCGGCGGGATGTCGCCGATGTCGCGGCGAGACTCGATCGCGCGGTGCAGGCGTTGCAACGAAGCGCGGTGGCCAACGAGCAGCTCCTGCGCACGTTGATCCGATTGACCGTGAGCACGCCAGCCGCCGAGTCGTCCGGCGACGCGCCGATCCCGAAGCGCGGATACCGCCGCATCGAGTGGATCGTGCTCGCACTCGAGCCGTTGCGGAAACAGGTCGGGAAGCGGCGCTACGAGCGACTGGTGTCTGCGATCGCGATGTGCGTCGGGATCGAGGCGCTCATCGTGCTCAGAGATCTTCGCGGGCTGTCGGAAGGCGACGCGGAAGACGTGTCGCGATGGGCGGCGGGGGCGCTGCTGCGCGTGACGCTCGACGAGGAAAAGCGGAAGCGTTCAAAGAAGTAACACCTCCTCGACGGGCGATGCTCGAGACTGGGTGTCGCCTTCGGGTGACGCACTGGCGGACGAGCGATCAGAAGATGCGGTGGTGTGCCGCGGCCCTCGGGGCGATGGAGCGGCAGTTCCGACGCGTGAAGCACTACCGCCAACTCCCCTTGCTGAAACAGGCCTTGCAGAACAAACTCGTGCTCGCCAACTCCGCGGCCTAAACGCCGCATCCATGCGCGGCACTGCCTAAATATCAACTACAATCGGGAGTGCGCTGGTGAAACTGACGAGAGCCTGCGGGTGAGAGTCCCGCCCGGTCAGCGCCGTAGCGGGCAGGCCGGTACCGAGTCTTGCGGGCGTCGCGGTAACGCGGGGTCCGAAGCGTAGACAGGGATCATGTGGGGTGCCGTGCGAACAGCCTCGATACGTAGAATCTCGCGAAGGCCGAGGTGCTTCCCGACACCGAAGGCTGCATGTGGATCATCGTTAGGCGAGATGATCACGCTTCGCCGGGGTGGGTGGCGGTATCACGTATGAAGGGTTCGCGTTGGGAACCAGGAGCTCCGACCGGGGCCATCGAGGGGTCGTCGATGGGGATGCGACGCGAGGGGCAACCGGAGCGTCGTGTTGAGCTGAGGTCGGAAGTCGGACCAGCTCGTAGTACCAACGAAGCGCCCGAAGGTGCTGTCTCGGCCGAGGGTGTGGAGGGAAGGAGCTGGCGTGAAGGGAACGCGCTGCAGAGGACCAGGGTCCGGACGCAGAGCCGGGTCACCTTGCTGCCCCATCTGCAGCGGGTACGTGAGGCAGCGCAGCACGACAAGCGCGCTCGATTTACGGCGCTGTTGCATCATGTCGATGCCGCGGCCTTGGCGCGCGCGTTTCGGCGGCTCAAGCGGAACGCGAGTGCGGGAGTCGATGGGGAAACGGTGGCGACCTACGAGCAGCACGTGGAGCGAAATCTTCACGCGCTCTGCGAACGGGTCCACACCGGTCGCTATCGGCCGTTGCCGGTGCGACGGGTGTTCATCTCCAAGGCAGATGGCGGACGAGTGAAGCTCAAGACGCTGAACGAGGAAGCGAAGCGCCGAAGGCACACGCCGGTACGCGACCAGCACCGATGGCTCTGTCAGGTGCTGCGTGGCCATTACGCCTACTTCGGCCTGCCGAGCAACTTCCGGGCGCTCCAGGCGTTCGCCTATCACGTGCGGCGCATCTGGTTCCGCGCATTGTATCGGCGGAGTCAGCGACGGCTCACGGGGGCCGCGTTCGACGCGCTGCTGGCCCGATTCCCCTTACCGAAACCTCGGATCACTCATCCGTGCTTGGCGTGACCGGCTGTCCTGCGTCGACCTTCACGAGGAGCCGTATGCGGGCAAGCCGCACGTACGGATCTGTGAGGGCGAAGCCGAATGGCTTAGCTACTCGACCTCACCCCGCTGCTTTCCACCAGCCAGCCCGACTGTCCCAATATTCCTCACGGACCGGTGAACAGTTCCTTGGTCTCGTGAGATACGAGCTTGCTGGTCGAATCGAAAACGAACGTGATGTGGAAGGAGTGTGTCACGATGCCCTTCTTTCGATGATCCTCCATCTTCGCACCGATCGTGCGTGTTTTCTCGTCAAAATCACTGTGATCGAGTCTCAGCGAATCAAGCACGGTAAGAACGCGCGCGCGTTCGGTGCCCACGGGGAGCGCAGCGTTGACTTGCTGGTCCACGTCAGCAACGGTAAGAGGCTTCTGGTTGCAGCCAACGAAGCTGAGGATTGAGAACATCACTCCGAGTGTTCTGATGCTTACCCTAAAGTCGATCACGTCGATTCTCCCGTCAGCGGCATTAGAACAAGCGCGTGCTCCACCCCGGCGCCCACACGATGGGCTTCACGCCCTTAATTCCCGCGCGTTCAAGTATAGTGCGTACAGTCGCATTGCTGTTCGTCGTGAAAGGATTGTAGGGGACGTTCTTGCTCGTGATGAGATCTAACGTGGAACCGAAGCTCTTGTTGTACGAGTCGCAGGATTCGTCATTGTCTACGACACGGCTGGAAGGCGGCGACCCGTCCTGCCAATCGACAGCATCCTTGTTGTATGGCTCGGTCGTTCCTTGAACTGATCCGAAGGGCCCAGTGTTATCTGGGCCGCCGCCTTTGCCCGATCCCGGGCTCGACGAGTTGGCCGAGTTGGAGTTGCTGCCTGACGCTTGACCCGTCGCGCCCCCGGTGCCCGAACTGCTCGCTCCTGACGACGGACCGCCTTTGCTGGGTCCACCGCGGAACTCGGTGCGCGTGTTGTCCGGCGCAGTAGTTAGGATATACGCGTGGTAGTAGCCCGGCCCCAGGTTCTTGTATCGTACATCCACTTTGCAGGTCCCGAACGGGTCACCGAAATTGACCGGATCGCCGTTGGCGAACCCATAAAGATTAACCCCGCCGGCGAGGCCCAAGGGGTCTTCTTGGGTGAAGCGGCCGGTGGCGGGGTCGAGATAGCGGTTGCGGCGATACAGGAGGCCGCTCGGGTCTTGCTTGTCATCGAGCAGCGTACCGAGCCAGTTGATGTGGCCGTACAGCGCCTGCAGATACGACGACAAGCCGTAAACCCAGAGCAGGTCGTCCACGCATCGGGACGTGCTGCCCGTCGGCTCACAGACGGTGGTGCCGCCATCGGCGAAGGTGCCGACGTCCACCACGCCACGGGTGTCCCACTGCGGCGAGACGGTGAAGGGGGAAAAGTGATGGGCGGAATCCACGGCCGGGATTTGTCCTTCGAGGTAGCTGTATCGGGCGACGCTCAGCGGCTGATCGGTTGTCAGGCCGTAGGTGTACGCCACGCGCCCGTAGAATGGATTCGGATCGTAGCAGCACGCATAGCTGGAGTCCTCGGCTAAGAGCGGCGCGTAGGTGGTGTCCCGTTCGAGCACGGAGTCGGCCATGGGCGGCGCAGTCGTGCCGACGTCGCCACCAGGCATCTGGACCTCAGCGGCCTCGGTCGTGCCATCCCACACGGTGCGGCGAATGAGACTCACCAGGCACGGCCAGCGATTGGCAAACGCCTGGGTCATATTGCAGTAGCGGCGCGAACGGGTGAGGACGCGCCGACCAAGGGCGTCGTAGCGGTATTCGTCGAACGTGTATTGGGCGGAGCCATCGAGTTGATGGCCCGCGAGCTGTGCCGTCCGATCATCGACGGCGCGTAGGGAATTATCGGCCGCGAAATAGGCGGCGCGATCGTGCGCGTATCCACCGCCCCACACCGCGGAGTATTGAAACTCGAGATTGCCGGCCTTGTCATAGGTCAGGCTGTCATCATTGGCGTTGCTCACGGTCCGCGTCAGTCGCCCCGTGCCATCGGTGGGGTACTTGTCCTGCACGGTCGCTTGATTGAACGTGGCGCTGTCCGGCCACGGAATGTTGTACGTGCTGCGCGTGTTGTGCGTCTGATTCCCCAAGGCATCGTAGCCGATCGCCTCGGTGAGTCGCCACTGTTGTGCGAAGCTGTCGAAGAAGCGGTTGTATGACGTGTCCGCGCTTCCTACGAGATATCCGAGCCCGGAGTAGGCCATACCTCGGTGATCCTGCGGGCCGGCTTGATTCGTCAAGCGGGTGTCACGTTCAGTTCCGCGCTTCGCTCGATTCTCCGACAAGACCTCGATGTCGTCACGATGGCTCGCCGGAGCGGAGACGTGTGGCGCAAGACGCCCGGAATGTCCGGCGGAGTTGGGAGCCATCGCCCCACCAGGGGTCACCATCGAGAGATGGATTGCATGGGCTCAAGCGTATGCCGATAAGCTTGACCCGTTGGGGTGCTGAGCTGAATTGCTGGAGGAGACGCCGGGGTAGGCGGTACGGCCGCGCGTAACCCGGACGTGAGAGCCTGTTCGAGTATCACGTACGTCGGTGCACGTCGCGCGGCGGTCTCCCATCAACGAAACACGCCCGGCAGTCGGCCGGGCGGTGTCATTTCGCCAGTACCTTCACTTCTCAACACCCACGCCCGGAGGCCTTGACCGTCCGTGCGGAGGCCGCCATTTAGTCGAGCACGGTCGTCCTTCTCCCACGTTTCTCCCACACCTGCTGCTCACCCTCGGACACGCGCGAGCTAAGTCGTTGTCAATTCAGAGGCGCGGGCCGGAATCGAACCGGCGAATAGCGGTTTTGCAGACCGCTGCCTTACCACTTGGCTACCGCGCCAGCGTCGCGCCGTAAGCTATTTCCCCGGCACGACTTGAACAAGCGAGACCCACCACTCACTCGCCGTACCATGAAGAAACCCACACCCACCACCAACACCGCCACAAGCACCGCGTCAATGGGCTCCTGCAAAACGGCGCAGGCACGCGCTTCGACCCCGGCCACTGACGGATCATGAAAGAATGGGTCACCGTCGCCCCAAACGACGCCCCATGGATCGACCTCGCTCGCGAAGCCCACAATTACGTGGCCGGCGGCAAAACGCCCAACAGCTCCCCCCGCGCCTCGTAGCCGGCCCGCCGCGCAATCACGAACCCGACGCCGATCGCCGCGCACTGCGTCAACAGATCGGTCACGTCGAAGATCCGCGTCAGTACCAGGATCTGCCCCACCTCGAGCACCACCGCCAGATACACACCGGGCAGCACGTTCGCCAGCCGGCCCCGATACCGCAACGGCCACACCGCGAGCCCGATGCCTAACGATACGTACAGAAAGAATTGCTCGGCCACATCCATCACCCCGAACAGATCCGACGACGCGCCCAGTACGCCCAACGGAGTGAGATGCCTGATCGTGACCTGCGCTTCCACCTCGCGCCACACGAGACGCGGCAGGAACGGACGCCACGCCCACACCACGAGCAGCACGACCAGCGCCAACAGCACCACCCGCGCCCGCCCGCGCGCGTCGAGACGACGCGCCACCCGCGGTCCCCACCACCACGCCGCCAGCGCCCCGATTACCATCGCCAGGCCGTGCCCAACAATGGCACTTGCCTCGATGGGCTGCCCGGCAACCCCGTGCGCCACCTCCACGCCGGCCGACAGCACCACCCCCACGACCATCGCGCCCCAACACGCCGCGCCGCCAGAAAGCCCGCACTCCACCAACGCAAGCTGCATCAGTACGCCGGCCGGCGCAAACAGCACCACGTCGGTGACCGACACACGATGAACAGCGAACGGCTGCGTGTAGGCCAGCGCGTTCAACAATCGGTTGGTCAGAGACCCGCCGCCGCCAGGGTTCCGCTGGTGCCGATACAACGGCGAGAACATCTCCGCCACCACGGCGCCGGTATACGGGAGCCCGATGCCTAACATTGGAAAGCCGGCCGGCGTGGCTCGCGCCCGCAGTCGCCGGAGCAGCTGCGCCGCGGCCACGACCCCGGCGGCGCCGAGCAGCGCGCCAAGCGTGTTGGTCGTCACATCGTTCACGCTGGACGTGCGACTGGCGGAAAACAGCTGCGCGATCTCCACGCTCATGCTGAGCAGGCAGCCCAGGAGCGTGATCCGCGCCACGTCCCGCCACGGATGCCGCCCAGGCGACGTCACCAGCCACACGGCACCCAACCCGGCGAACAGCACGATGTTGCGCGCGGCATCCACCACGTCGGCGCCGCTGGTTACGAAATGCAGCGCCCGCTGCAGCCGCCACGCGACCAGGGCGGGTGCAGCATTGAAATGAAAATCGGTGAGCGTGGCCAGGAGCACGACAGCCACGTATCCCGCGCGCGCCACCCGGCGCACGGATCGCGATGCGGTGGGGTCGAAGGTCACGACGCGACGCGCGATGCGGCGCGCGCCACGTTAGGCGCGCGCATAGATCCCGGCAATGCTCCCCCCACCCGCGCCCGGCTCAGCGGTCGCCGAACGACAGCCCCACGCCCACGAGCCAGTTCCCTCCCGGCAAAAACACACGCGACAACGCCACGGTCGCGGTAAACCCGTGCGCCAACAGGCCGACGCCGGCCGCGAACAGGAATTGCAGCCCGGCCTCGGTCCCGCTGTCGGGACGACTGACGCCCACACCCACTCCCGGTGAAATGTACGGCACCAACCGCAGCCCGCGCGGCGAAGGCACGAGCGACACGGGCAGCGACACAGCACCGGAAATCAGCGTCGTATCGCTCGGATGCGCGAACCCGATCTGGGACGTGAGTCCGATGTCCATGCTCGCGCCATCGGACCTCCTGCCTAACCCAATGACCGCCAGATTCTGGCTCAGCCCCACCGACCCCATCACGTGCGAACGACACGCGTGGTCGGTGCAGTTAGGAAAATAGTATCCGCCGGTGGCCGAGAGCGATGCGCTGCCCACCGGCACCACCACGCTCAATCCGAAGTCGTGCGTGTACTCGTGCGAGTCGAAGCTCATGATGCCGTAGCGCGCGTGCACGGCCACCGACCGCGCCTGCTGCTCCCCCCCCGTCACGCTGATATCGAACAACGGGGCCAAGGCCGCGATGGGAGTCTGCGTGAGCGCATGGTACGCGGCTGAATCGCTCGAATCCTGGGCGCATGCGCCCCGCGCCGCCAACCCGAGGCACATCGCCAGGCCGGCGGCCCACGAAAAAGATGCAGTCATGAGACTCCGGAAAGCGATACCACATGGGGCATCCCACTCGGTGAAACGCGATGAAAAGCCTCTGAAGATGACCGCGCCGGCATAACCGGGGAAGCCCAAGCCGGCTGCCGCGCTCGTCAGGGCTTGCGCCTCGCGTGATCGAGCGAGCCATGTTCAACGCCCCCTGCGTTGCGTATCTTGTTTGCGGCTCCCCCCCCCCCCCCGCGCACCCATCGACAATCGCGGGCGGCATTGCGTTGTCACCTCCTGTTGCACATCGTCGTAAGGCTTCGTCTCATAGGCGGTTAACCGTTTCGCATCCATCGGGCTCGGGGAGCCCAGAAGTGACGCTGCGTCGCCATGTCCCACTCCCAGTGCCGGTGCCTACGAGGACCCTGCTGAACCCGTGAGCATCTCCTCCACCCCCCCGCCCGCTACAAAGACCTGTCCGCAATGCGGACAGACGTTCGACTTCGAGCAACGCTTCTGCCCGCGCGATGGCTCGACCCTACGCTCACCGGCCGGAAGCAACCTCGTCGGCTCGGTGCTCGCCGACCGCTACCACATCGTGCGTCGCATCGGCGAAGGCGGGATGGGACAGGTCTTCCTGGCCGAGCACGTCAAGATGCGGCGGCGCAGCGCGGTGAAAGTGCTGCACCAAGGCATGGTGAACGATCCCGACGCCATCGCGCGCTTCAACCGCGAAGCCTCGAACGCGAGTCAGATCCAGCACCCTAACGTCGCCGCCATCTACGACTTCGGTGAGACCGAGGACGGGCTGATCTACCTGGCCATGGAGTTCATCGACGGCGAGCCGCTCACCAAGCTCATCGAACGGCAGGGCGCCCTCACGGCGTCCCAAGCGGCCGACATCACCCGCCAGGTGTCGGACGCGCTCGAAGCG
>JANWIF010000080.1 GCA_025450035.1 Gemmatimonadaceae bacterium | reverse complement strand
TCCGTTAGTCACCCGCGACGCGGACGTGATGGCGCGCATCGCCCGGCACTCGTCGATCAGCGTGCACGTCTCGCTCATCACGGTGGACCGGGGGCTGGCGCGGCGACTCGAGCCGCGCGCGCCCACGCCGGAGTCGCGGTTGCGCGCGATCGGCCGGCTGCGCGCGGCGGGGGTCGCCGTGAGCGTGAACTGCATGCCGGTGCTGCCCGGGATCACCGACCATCCGCGCGATCTCGAGGCGTTGGTGCGGCGAGTGGCGGAGGCGGGGGCGACGCACATCGCCACGGGCTCGCTGCGGCTGCAGCACGAGGCGCGCAAGCGCTACCTCCCGTTCATCGCGCAGGAGTTCCCGGAGCTCGCGTCGCGGTACGCGCGCGCGTACGCGCACGACCACAAGCCGAGCGACCGCTATCGCACGGCGCTGACCGCGCTCATGACGCGGCTGTGCCGCGCGCACGGCGTGTACCGCGAGCGGGACGACGACACGGAGATGTACGACGCGCCCGATCCCGCACCCGCGTCTGTGGCGTTAGACGCGTCTGCGGTTCAGCTCGCGCTTCCGTTGTGAGCCGACAATGACCGCAGTACCGTTCGCCATCGTCGCGCCGCCACCGGTCGCGGAGCTCGAGCCGGATCGGCGCCTCTCGGTGTCCGATCTGCGCGCGCTGCTCCCGGCGCCATCGGTCCCGTCCCCGCGCCTGTCCACCGGGCTCGCCGCGCTCGACGCCGCGTTGGCGGGGCACGGCGTTCCGCGCGGCCGGCTCACCGAGCTGCTCGGCCCGCGCGGGAGCGGCAAGACGACGATCCTCCGCGAGCTGGTGATGACCACCGCGCGCCGCGGGTTAGGCGTGGTGTACGTGGACGCCGCGCGCTCGCTCGCCCCCCGCGATTGGGCCTCGCTCGGCGGCGACGATGGGTTCTGGGTCGTGCGCCCGCGCGATCCGGCGCGGGGCGCGTGGTGCGCCGACATCCTGCTGCGCGGCGGCGGCGGCTTCGCGCTCGTGGTGCTCGACGGCGCGCCGGCGCTGGCGCCGGCCATTGCGGCGCGGCTCATCCGCCTAACGCGCGATGCGAACACCGCCCTCGTAGTGGCCGGCGCCGGCGATGGCGCGCCGGTCACCTCGCTGGCCGGCGCGCTCCGGCTCCGCGTGGCCGCCCCCCAGGCGCGACACCGACGACGGCGCGCGATCGCGATCACGGTCGAGAAAGGAGGACACCGAGGACGCCGAACAACAGTGGAGATAGAGTATGCCGTTAGCGTGGCGCGTCGCGTGTGTACGCATCCCGAGGTTCCCGATCGCCGCGGCGTGGAGCGCGCGCGCGGCGGAACGCGCGCGCCCGTCGGAGCCGCCGGTGCCCCTCCCGCCCCTCCCGCCCCTCCCATCCCTCGCGCTCGCGTCCTCCCGCGCTCACGCCGCTGCGCCGAGCCCGAGTTCGACGAGCGACTCCTCGGCGTCATGGGATGAACAGCCCATCGCGCTCGCCGAGAACCGGCGGCTGCGCGCCATCTCCTCGGCCGCGTCTCGCGCGCGCGTCCGTCCGGGCATGACCGTGGTCGAGGCACGGGCCACGTGCGCCGGGCTCGAGATCATTCCATGGGATGATCATATAATTACGACGGCGACGACCGTAGTCACCGCCGCCCTGCTCGCCGCGAGCCCGCAGGTGACGCCGGCGGCGGGCGAGCCGGGACTGTGGTGGGTGGGCGCCGCGGGGCTCGATCGGTTAGGCGGAGAGCGCGCGCTGGTGCAGGCGCTGCTGGCCGTCGGCCGGCACTGGCATCCGCGGGCGCGGGTGGCGGTCGCCGATTCCTGCATTGCCGCGCGCGCCGCCACCTGGGCCACCACCGGCGCCGCCGGCCAGGTGCGCATCCCGCCTGGCGGCGACGCGCGCTACCTGGCCCGCGCGCCGCTCGCGCTCATTCCCATGGACGAGGAGCTGCGCGAGACGCTCGCCGCGCTCGGCATCCGCCACGCCGGCCCCCTGGCCGCGCTCGAGGCGGAGGACGTCGAGCGCCGGTGGGGCGCCGAGGGACTCGACGCCTGGCGGCTGTCGCGCGGCGAGGACCAGCGCCGCCCCGGCCTCGCCCGCACCACACCGCCGCGCACGGTGGAAGCCGAGCTGCCCGCGCCCACGCCCACCATGGAGCCCGTGCTCTTTCTCGCCCGCGCCGCGCTCGACGCGCTCACCGCGGCGCTCATCGACGACGGACGCGCCGCTGCCGCCGTCGCGATCACACTCACGCTCGATGATGCTCGCGGCGCGCTGCCCATCCCCGCACGCGCACACACCGTGACGCGCGAGGTTCGCATCCCGCGTCCCACCGCGCGCTCCGCCCACCTGTTCGACCACTGCCGCGCGCTCCTCGAGCGGTGGCCGCTCACCGCGCCCGTGTGCGCCGTGCGCGTGTCGATCGTAGCCACCGCTCCGCTCTCCGGCGAGCAGGGCGACCTGTTGGTTACCGAGTGGCGCGACCCGGCGGCCGTGGACGCCGCGCTCGCGCGGCTGCGCGCGGAGTTAGGCGCCGATGGCGTGGTGAAGCCCGCCGCCCGCGACGAGCACGCCCCCGAGCGCGCCGGCGCCTGGGTGCCTAACGCAGGGAACGTCGGGAACGCGGATGCCGAAACAGCTGTGAGCCCGGCGCGCACGGCGGTGCTGCGGTTGCTCGAGACGCCGGAGCCGGCGGACGTCGTGTGTGACGGAAACGCGCCGCGCGCCGTGCGCTGGCATGGACGCCGCATCACCCTCGACCGCGCGACCGGCCCCGAGCTGCTCTCCGGCGACTGGTGGCGCGACGATGGCTACCGGCGCGCCTACTGGCAGTGCGAGGGCGAAGGCGTGGAGCTCGTGCTCGTATGCGAACGCGACCAGTGGTACGTGCAGGGATGGTATGACTGAGCAGAGTATGCCCAACGACTCGGCGTTCAGCCGCGGGCGACTACAACAGTGCGCGCACAGCGAGCCGTCCATAAAGTCGCCAGGCGGCTGCAACGCTTTCGTTAGCCGGCAGGCGCTGCGCAGCTCGGGGGCTACCGCCGGCACGCCATCCCTGTTTTTTGCATACCTCCGAGCTTCGGCGTTCCCTCGCCTAACGTAGCGCGCGTCGACTACGATGAACCAATACGTCGAGCTCCACTGCCACTCCGCGTTCTCCCTCCTCGACGGCGCCTCGAACCCCGATGCGCTGGTCGCTCGCGCGCTCCGCCTCGGCCACACCGCACTCGCTCTCACCGACCACGATGACTTGGGCGGCGCCGTCGCCTTCGCCCAAGCCGCCGCGGAAGCAAACATCGACGGCATCATCGGCGCCGAGATCACAATCTTCGGGACTCATCACTCCCGCTCCTCGAGTCACCAACCACCAACCCCCCACCACCACCCACCAACCCACCTCGTTCTCCTCGCTCAAACCTGCGAAGGCTACGCCAACCTCTCCACGATCATCACCCGCGCGCGGATGGATGCGCCGCGCGGCCGGCCGGCCGTGTCGCTCGACACGCTCGCCCGTCACGCGCGCGGGCTCTTCGCGCTCACCGGCTGCCCGCGCGGATGGGTGCCGCAGCTCGTCGCCCGCCGTGACCTGGATGGCGCATGCGAGGCCGCCGCCACGCTGCTCGACATCTTCGACCGCCGCGTCGCCATCGAGTGCTGGGATCACGGACTCGCCCAGGAACGGCAGATGGTCCCGCACCTCATCGCGATCGCGCACGCGCTCGGCGTTCCCTGGGTGGTCACCAACGATGTGCACTCCGCCGATCCGCGCGCGCGCATCGTGCACGATGTGCTCTGTTGCCTGCGCCACGAGCGCACGCTCGACACCATGGGCACGCGCCTGCGGCCTAACGGAGAGTGGTACCTCAAGAGCGCCGAGCAGATGGCGCGCCGCTGGCAGCACCAGCCCGACGGCCTGCGGGCGACGCTGGCCATCGCCGAGCGCTGCACCTTCCGGATGCGCGAGCTGCGTCCCACGCTCCCCGCGTTCCCACTCCCCCCCGGCGTCTCCGCGGATGAATACCTCGCGCGCCTCGTAGAAGTAGGAGCGGGGGAACGACTGGGACAGAGGGACTCGGCACTCGGCACTCGGGACTCGGCACTGGGAAATCGGCATGCGAAAATGGAGCGTCCCGCCCGCCGCGTCCCCAGTTCCGAGTCCCGAGTCCCGATGTCTTACCGCCTCCAGATCGATCGCGAGCTCGACGTGATCCGGAAGCTCGGGCTCGCGGGATACTTTCTCATCGTCTGGGACATCGTGCGCTTCGCGCGGCGCGAAGGGATTCTGTGCCAAGGGCGCGGCTCGGCGGCCAATTCCGTCGTGTGCTTCTGCCTCGGCATCACCGCTGTGGATCCCGTCAAGCTCCAGCTGCTGTTCGAGCGCTTTCTGAGCGAGGATCGCGAAGGCGCCCCCGACATCGACATCGACTTCGCGCACCGCGAACGCGAGCGTGTGCTGCAGTACGTGTACGAACGCTACGGACGCGAGCACGCGGCGATGGTGTGCGAGCACATCACGTATCGCGGCAAGTCCGCCCTGCGCGACGCCGCGCGCGTCCTCGGCTTGTCGGGACTTGAGCCCGGGGGCTCGGCACTCGACACGTCCGATTCCCGCCCGCCGAGTGCCGAGTCCCCAGTGCCGGGTCCGGATGTCCGCCTGCGCGCGCTTCCCGCCATCGTCGATGGTCTCCGCTCCATCCCGCGCCACCGCTCCATCCACGTCGGCGGCTTCGTCCTAACGGAAGAGCCGCTCTCCGCCATCGTCCCCATCGAGCCCGCGGCCATGGACAACCGCACCGTGGTGCAATGGGAGAAGGATGACGTCGACGCGATGGGTCTGGTGAAGATCGACCTGCTGGGACTCGGCATGCTCACGCTCATCCAGGACTGTCTCTCGTACATCCGCGCGACGCGCGGCCACACGATCGACCTCGCCGACCTCGACTACGCCGACCAGGCGGTGTACGACGACCTCTGCCGCGCCGACACGATCGGCGTGTTCCAGGTGGAGAGCCGCGCCCAGATGAACACGCTGCCGCGCCTCAAGCCTCGGTGCTTTTACGATCTCGTGGTCGAGGTCGCGCTCAGTCGCCCGGGCCCCAGTCAGGGCGAGATGGTGCACCCGTACCTGCGGCGGCGCGCGGGAGAAGAACCGGTCGAGTATCCACATCCGTCGCTCGAGCCGATTCTCAAGCGCACGTTAGGCATCCCGTTGTTTCAGGAGCAGGGGATGCAGGTGGCGATCGCCGCGGCAGGGTTCACGGCGGGCGAGGCCGACACGCTGCGCCGCGCCATGGGCCACAAACGCAGCCACGAGCGCATGGCGTCGATCTGCGAGCGGCTCATCGAAGGGATGCGCCGCCATGGCATTCCCGAGGAGACCGCGCGCCGCATTTACAACCAGATCAACGCCTTTGCCGACTATGGCTTCCCCGAGTCGCACGCCGCGAGCTTCGCGCTCCTCGTGTACGCGAGCGCGTACCTCAAACACTACTACGCCCCCGAATTCACGGCGGCGATCCTCAACGCGCAGCCCATGGGCTTCTACTCGCCCGGCACGATCATCGAAGATGCCCGCCGCCACGGCGTCGACATCCGCCCGGTGGATGTGACGCGGTCGAAATATGACTCGACACTCGAGCACCGGGACCCGGCACTCTCCACTTCCCGCCGGGTCCCCGGTCCCGAGCCCCAAGGCCCGATCGTTCGCCTCGGCTACCGCCTCATCAAAGGACTCGGCGCACATGCCAAGGAGCGGTTGGAGCACGCGTTAGGCGAAGAAGGGCCGTTCCGGTCCATCGGCGACGTCGCGCGGCGGTCGGGGTTGGACCGGCGGGCACTGCGCGCTGTGGCCGAAGCAGGTGCGCTCGACGGTTTCGTGCCCGATGAGCCCAACGATCGCCGGCGCCGGGCCGCCGTGTGGCGGATGCTCGAAGAGTTTCGCGGCGAGGCCGGCGCCCTGGCGCCGCTGCGGCCCAAGCTCGACGTACCGCCGAGCGTGCCCGCCATGTCGCCGCTCGAGCTCACTGCCGCCGACTACCGCCTCACCGGCGTGTCATTCAATGGGCACCCCATGAAACACCTGCGCCCCGTCCTGGCGCCCAACGGTGTACGGTCGGCCCGCGAGGTGCTCGCCCTCCCCGACGGCGCGCGCGACGTGGCTGTGGCCGGCCTGGTGATCTGCCGCCAGCGCCCGGGCACGGCCAAGGGGTTCGTCTTCCTCACGCTGGAAGACGAGACGGGGCTGGTGAACGTCGTCGTGACGCCAAAACGGTTCGAGCGGCAGGCGCTGCTCATCTCCACCGCCCCGCTCCTCCTCGTGCGCGGCACGCTGCAGGTCGAGCAGCGCGTGGTCAACCTCCGCGGGGAGACGTTTCGCGAACTGCGGATCGACGTCGGCGCGGACGGCGTGCGCGGACACGACTTCCGTTAGGCGGCACCCCCACCGCCCCCAGCGCCGGGCGTCGAACGAGGCTCCCCTCCACCGCGGCCGTGCCTCTTCCGTGCGCGCCACCATCGCTCGACACCAACCAGCGCCCGCCGTGTCGGCCTCCGGAGGAAAGGCAGATCCTGCGCCAGCAGCAGGAATCCTATCGGCAGCATCCATAACCCCAGCACCGGTAAGAACCCCATGAGGCCCCCGGCAATGAAGAGGAGCGCGAACGGAATGCGAACCCAACGCGATGAAGGCTTCCTCAGCCATCGCGTGAATCCGCGCATGGACTCTGGAAGTCTCAGTTCGAGCCGCTCGAACTGACGATTCAACTTTTCCTGGTCGCTATCGGACATCGTGCCGATCGCCTCCCCGCAGTACACGGGATTGGCCGCCAACACCCCCACCCCCCACCCCCGACCCCACCGCCCCCCGACGACGCGTCGATGACCACGACGCGTTTACCAGAATCGCAGCGATCGGGAGTCATCCTTCGTAATCTTTTCGAAGCGCACCGATTCGTCACGTCCCGAGTTGCGAGCGGCGTGCGTCTCTTCCGCAGAACTCACCTCTCGCCTCTATCCCCATGCCGGCATCGCTCAAGAAGCTCGCCACCGGCGCCGCGCTCCTTGCGCTCGCCGCCATACCCCTCGCCGCCCAGAACGCGGCCGCACGCCCCGACACCGCAAACGATCAGATCAAGGCGATGGTCGCGCGGCTCACCCTGGATCAGTACAAGGCCACCGTCAGAGATCTCACCCAGTTCGGCGATCGCCGGCAAGGCACCGATCGCAACCGAGCCGCCGTGGATTGGATCGAGGCGCAACTCAAAAAATACGGCTGCACGCCGACGCAACGAATCACGTATGACTACCAGCCGCCGCCGCCGCGTTCGCGGCCGACTCCGGAACAGATCGCCGCGTTCCGGCGCGCGCGCCAGAGCGGAATGGGCGAGGGCGGCTCGCGCGTGCGCGGCAACCGCGGACCAACGGGCGTGAACACGGACTCGCTGAAACAGCCGGACGCACGGATCCGCGCCCTCGATACCCAGCCCTCGACTCCCGGACAGCGTCAGGAAGTTTACTGCACCAAGGTCGGCACCAAGCACCCGGATGAGATGTACATCGTCGGCGGCCACATGGACGGAATCGGGTGGGGCGAGGCGGCCAACGACGACGGCTCGGGCACTGCGTTAGTCATGGAGCTCGCGCGCGTGTTCAGCATGCCCGATGTGCAGACGGACATCTCGATCCGTTTCATTCTGTGGAACAACGAGGAAACCGGGCTGAACGGATCGCGCGCGTACGTTGCGCAGCGCGCGGCGCTGCAGGGCAAGGAGGATCCGGCCGGCTCGGGCAAGTATCCCGAGCCCACGTGGCTGGGCATGGTGCAGCACGACATGGAGATGTTCGACCACGGCATGCCCCGAGCGGACGGTACAGTGAGCAAGACGCAGCGTCCGGAGGCCGACGTGAACATCGAGTTCCAGTCGAGGTCCAAATTCGCGGCCGGCGCACAGGCCCTGGCGTGGGCCTTCCACAGCGCGAACGAGAACTACGCCACCGACTATCCGGCCGCGGTCGGTCCGCACATGACCAACACCGACTCGGCGCCGTTCCAGGACCTGGTGCCGGCCATCAGTGTGCGCGAGAACGAACGCGGCGCGCAGATCGGCGCCGGGTGGAATCCGCAGTGGCACCAGCCCACCGACGTCTTCTCGACGTACGGCGACGATGACTTCCGGCTCGGCCTCAACGCGGCCCAGACATCGCTCGGCGCCATCGCGACGCTCGCCGGAGCGCGCGTGACGCCGTGACACGCGGTATCTAGTTAGGCAAACGGCGGGACGTCTCCCGGTTACAGCCGGCGCCGCCTCCGTCCCGCCCGCTGCCTAACCAGGAACAGGCCCAGCAGCATCGACCCCAGCCCGATCATCGCGTAGGCCGGCATCATCGTCGCCGTCTTGGGCGGTACGAGCCCTTCTTGCTGCGCCTCGTTGGCCGAGAGACGCGGCACGCGGTCCGCCGCACCACGCCGCTGTCGGTGCGGCGCGGCCGCGCCCGCGCCGGCCGGTTCCATCGCCGCCGGCGCGCCGCGCGTGACCGTGCTCGCAGGCTCGGCCAGCGCGCCCGCGGCAGACGCGGTCACCACCGGATCGAACAGCACGGGCGACGTCGAGAATGGATCCACCCGCGGCTGCAATGTTGCCTCACGCGAATGCTTGATATGGAGCACCGCCGCAACCAGGCCGGCGAACAACCCGCCGCCAAACACGCCGGCGACGTGCCCGCTCTCGTTTGCCTGGGGGAATTGGCACTCGCACACCTGCGCCCGCACACTCGACGCAAGCGTACTCCCGAAGAGGAGCACGGCGATGGCCGACGCGATGATTCTGCGGAGCTGCATGGAGTCTCAGAAGGAAAGGCGGACTTCCTGGAGGAACTGCCGGCCGTCCCAAGCCGCAGCGAACCCATGACGGGCCGCGTCGCGAACCTTGACTACTCGAAGGACCAACTGGCACCGGCACCCGAGGGGGGAGGGACAGCTGCCGGCACACCGAAGCAATGCTAAGGAAATGCCAGACGCGGAAAAAAACAAGCCGCCCATGGAACAAAATTTTATACCCTTCGGAATGATCCGTTACGTACCACCCTCGGGGCCCCTCCGCGCCACCGCTCGACGCATAGGTTACAAGGGCGCGCACCGCCACCCAGCACCGGATGCGGCCGACCGACCGCTCGCACGTGCGCCACCGGGAAATCGGAGGAAGTCATGAAACCGCTTCTACTTGCCGGCACGATCGCCACGCTCGTCGCCACGCCGCACACGCCGCTGCCCGCACAGACTAACGCGCCGAGCGCCGTCGCTCCAGCGGTCCGCATTGCCTCGAACACCGTGGGCGCCGACAGCGTCGCGGCGCACTCACCGAGCGTCGCCGCCACGCGCGACACGCTCGCCGCACGGCCCGCCGACACCGAGATGTTGGGCGCGACCCACAACGCCTTGTCGCGCCGCACCGACGATTCGACGCAAACGGAGAACGTCGTCGGGAGCATTGCTATTCGCGCGGTCACCAACGGAGCGGGGTTCGTGACGCTCGCCGATGGAACCGAGTGGCAGATCGCCCTCGGCGACCGGACCCGCGTACAACAGTGGCGCCCCGGCGATCATGTGATCGTGCGATTCGCGCCGATCGTGATGCAGCCGAACTTCGAGTACCGGCTGGTGAACGGGCGCGATAAGTCCCAAGCGCTCGTTGCTTTCGCCGGCCAATCGGACACCTCGAACTAGCCTGGAGGCGCGCCGGGCGCGTTCACACACGCGGCGTGCGGCCTACTCGGAATGCCATGTCCCAACGCGCGTCGAGTGACGTGCGCGCATCGGGCCACGCGGGCGCGATCTCCCGCTCGACGTCGAGCACGGGGTCGCGCCCTTCGCGTTCCTGGAGCGCGCGCGTCGCGGACCACGTGCGCAAGTAGCCCGTGAGATGGTCCCGCGTCCACGCACACGTGATCCCGAACGCCGGCGCTGCTACCTCGGTAAACGGGAATGCGACCGAACGATAGTTGTCATCTACCAAACGACGTTCGGGCGCCCAAGCATCGCGCAGCGTCTGGTGGTAGTACCTATCGATCACCTCATCGATCGCTGGCGTGATACGCGGCAGCCCGTAACACCACACCGCCACCACTCCGCCCGGCCGCAGCACGCGGCGCGCTTCGCCAAAGAACGCCGGAATGTCGAGCCAGGGCAGGGCCTGCGCCGCGGTCACGAGATCGACCGTCGCCGACGATAGCGCCGAGTGTTCGGCACGCATCCGCACGTATTGCACACGCGCATTTGCCGTGGCGTGCGCGAGCTGCGTCCCGCTGGCGTCGGTGGCCACGACTAACCCGAAGCGGGCGGCCAGGCCCACCGCCGCTTGGCCGTTGCCGGTCGCGCAGTCCCAGGCTACATGGGTACCTGGCACCAGTTCGGCAAGCCAGTCAAACAACGCCTCGGGATAGCCGGGCCGGAAGTCGGCGTAGTCCGCCGCCTGCCGGGAGAAGTAGTCCTTGAACGCGTTCACCGCGCCTGGCCGGCGCGCCTTCGTGCGCGCGCCTCCGCGGCAACTGCGCGCGTACGGCGGCGCGGAGCGAGAATGCTGCCGCGACATTTTACAGAGCCGCAGCGACACGGATAGCGGGCTTCTTCCTTTTCGTCGGCATCGTCTTCGCGCTCGTACTGATAGTCGTACGCCAGCTCCCCGCCCGGCTGGATGGTCCGAAGCGCCTCGATCCAGATGCGACGATCTTCGATCACCGCCTCGCAGTTCGGATCGCACGAATGGTTGATGAAGCGCGACGCGTTGCCGTTCGCCGCCCCGTCCACCACGGTCTTGGAATTCAGTGTGAACAGGAACGTGTGGTGACGCTGCATGGTTTCGTCGTCGTAGCGGCGATCGCTTTCCTCGTGCGTGATGCGCTCACCGGCGTACTCGATGATGCGTGTGCCTTTGCGGATCTTGCGCGTGGCGAATGCACCGCGCCCTTGAATGCGCGAGCGCCGGATCTCGAAATATGGGTTCTTCGACATGTTAGGCGAACGGGGAGAAACGCGCCCGGCCGCTCAGAGCGAGCGATCGGGGGTGAGCCGGACGGGGGGGGGGGCTGCTTCGCCATCGAGGTCGGGCTCCGGCGTAAAGTCCTCGCCCGGATTCACGAACCGGTCGGCCTCGAGCCCGTATTGCTTGTCGTAGAGCTGGCGGTAGCGGCCGCCGGCGGCGAGCAGCTCGTCCTGGGTGCCGCGCTCCACGATCCGCCCTCCTTCGAGCACCAGAATCTGGTCGGCGCTGGCGATCGTCGACAGTCGGTGCGCGATCACGAACGTGGTCCGTCCGCGGCGCAGTCGGCGCAGCCCGTCGCGGATGAGCGCTTCGCTCTCGCTGTCCAGGCTGGATGTCGCCTCATCGAGAATCAGAATGCGCGGGTCGGCGATGATCGCCCGGGCAATGGCCACGCGCTGACGCTCGCCTCCCGACAAACGCACGCCCCGTTCACCCACCACCGTTTCATACCCGTCCGGGAAGCGGGCGATGAACTCGTCGCAATGCGCCGCGCGCGCCGCCGCGCGTATCTCCACTTCGGTGGCGCCGGGTTTCGAGTAGCCGATGTTCTCTGCAATGGTGCCGTCGAACAGGAAATTGTCCTGCAGCACGACGCCCAGGTGCGCGCGATAGTCGCTCATCCGCAACTCCGCCAGGTTGCGTCCGTCGATCAGAATGCAACCCGCAGTCGGATGATTGAACGCCATGATGAGGCTGATCAGCGTGCTCTTCCCGGCTCCGCTCGACCCTACGAGCGCCGTGGTCGACCCCGCCCGCGCGTGGAACGTGATGTCCCGCAGCACCGGGACGTCGGGTGTGTAGGCGAAGCTCACGTCCTCGAACCGCACATCCCCCTCGATGTCCGGCACAGCGGTGCGCTCGTCGTCCTGCGCGTCCTCGGTGGTCATCATGCGGATCTCGCGGATGCGGTCCAGCCCCGCAAACGCCTCGCTGATCTGGGTGCCGATGGACGCGATCTGCACCAGCGGCGCGGCCACGAGGCCGATGAAGAACACGTACATCACGAAATCGCCGAGCGTCATGCGGCCCGACAGGATGGAACGACCGCCGACGACGATCATCAGCACGCCCACCGCGCCGACGATGAGCGTCGAGAACGCCGTGAGGGCCGAGACGCCGGTGATCGAGCGCGCGATGTTGCGGAACAAGCGGTGTACGCCCCGCCCGAAGACCACCTGCTCGCGGCGCTCGGCGATGTACGTCTTCACCACGCGAATGCCGCCCAACGACTGGGACAGCCGCCCCGTGACATCGGCCGTGATCACGCTCCGCTCGCGAAAGATGGGACGCAGCTTGGTGAACGCGAGCGCCATGCCGCCGCCGAACAACGCCAGAATGATCAGCGTGACCGTGGTCAACGCCCAGTTGAGCCAGAACAAAACGCCTAACGCAAGGATGGCGGTCACGATGCCGCCGCTCAACTGCACCAACCCCGTACCCACCAGGTTCCGGATCCCTTCGGCATCGTTCATGATGCGCGCGATCAGGATCCCCGTCTGCGTGTTGTCGAAGTACGACACCGGCAGGCGCAGCACGTGCTTGTTCACCCGCTTGCGCATCTCGGCGATCGCGCGCTGCGCGGCCACGCTCATCACCTGCGACAGGGCGAACGACGTGCCCGCCTGCAGCAGCGTGGCCGCGGCCACGGCGAGCGCGATCGGCATCAGCAGCTCGCTGCGATGCTGACCAACCACACGATCGATGAGCAGCTTGGAGCTGGCCGGCAGCACGAGTCCCGCCAACCGGTTCACGAGCATGAGCGCGAGGCCGATGGAGATGTGCGAGCGATGCCGCCAGATCAGCTCGCGGGCCTCCTGCCACGCATTACTCATGTTCACTTTCTTCTTGGCCGGCGCGGCGCCGGGACGCGCGGCGCGCTGGTCGTGCGCGATACGCGCGGCAGGTGAGGTCATCATGAATGAATATATGCGTCGTCGCCACCGGACAACGCGGCGCTCAGGTGCGATGCCATGCCCTCGCGAGTACAGGCTCGAGCTTACGCCAGGCCACCGGCGCATATCGAAACAGCAGCGTGAGTGCCTTGTCGGCGATGATCAGCATCAGGCACATGAGAATGATGTCGAGCATCATCATCATCGCCAGCGCGGCCAGCGACAGGCCCAGCGCCACCAGCATCAGCGGCCCGAGAATGAGCGCGAACCCGATCATCACGATCCACGAACCGCGCGACAGCGGCCGACCCTCGCGCAATCGGGCGCCCTGCTTGACGAGACGCTTCATGCGACGTTTCACCGCGGGCTGAAAGCTGGAGAACGGCGTGCTCACCGCCTTGCCGCGAACGGACGTCGCGGTTCCCTGCCACGTGACGAACAGGAACGACGACGCCTCCCCGCCGAACACCGCGGTCTGTGCCATCCCCAAGCATTCCAGACCGGACGCGACCGATTCCGGGTTCCGCGTAAGCTGGACAGCCGACGCGTCGGCCAGCCGGCAGCGCGCACGCCATAACGCCGCGAAGGCGGGGCCAAAAAAAAGTGTCGACGCGAGCCCAATCGTGAACTGCGCGGTGGCCATGGGGAGTGTGAGGAAGAAGGCCCGTGGCGCGTCGAGGAGCGATGCGATGGCGCCGCGTTGCCGAGCGCGCGCCTGCCCCGCAGTCTGGCCGAGCGACTCGGCGCCGGAGCCCATGGCGGATCGTTCGAGAAGTTCCGCCAATGCGTCGGCCTCGCGCACTTCCTCCACCGACCCGCGCGCAGTGAACGCAAGCTTGAACAGTCGCCAGATCGCATCACGCGATTGCGGACCGAACGAGGTGTCGAGCACGAGCTCGAGCAATCCAAACGTGCGATACACACCAAGGATCGACTGCGCGATCTCGAGGTCGCCATTCCCCATGGCGCCGATCACGTGGCCGATCATCGCCTCGGCCTGCTCGCGATTCAGCAGGTCGACAAACCCGCGCGTTGCCACGATCGCGCCCGAGCGCAGCGATGATCCGGTGGCCGCCACGTTCGCCGCGGGCGAGTCGATCACGATCAATCGCGGCGGCGGCACGCCGCCGGCTATCGCCATCTCCTCCACGAGATTGACCAGCCGCTGCTCCGCGGGATCTTCGGGACGCGGCGCCCGGCCGGCCGCGGCGAGCGCGCCGCCCACCCCGGAATTGCGGAAAGTTAGGCGAATCGCGACCCAGAGCGCGAGCATCACGGCCGCGCCCGGCAGCACGAGCACGAGCGCGGGCACGATGAGGTGGGGCGCGCCGGCTAACGACTTGGTCTGGGCGATGCGCGCGACGGCCTCCGGCAGCATGTACGCGAGGTCGTGCAATTGCTTGATCGTTGCCGGGTCGAGCGGTCTGATGGCGTTGGCGATGTGTCCCGTGAGCAATAGGAACACGTAGATGTACGGCGTCACGATGATGCTCACGGGCACGCTGGTCGCGAGCACGGTGAGCATGGCGAGGGTGCTGAACCGCCAGCTCTGGCGCCGGTTGCGCGCCTGCTCGTCGAAGAACGTGATGCGATCGGCCGGACCGAGGATTTTTCCGGCGGGGGTGGGGCTGCCGGGAGTCGCAGAGGTCGCGGGCGGGTTCATGCGACTAGAGACTACCCAGGTCCTGACACCTTGGCGAGCCCATCACTTACATCGGCTCGCGAGCACGCCGCGCGGCGGCGTGGACCGGCCGCCGCACTGCGGAGCTACTTAGCCGCGAGTTGGGAGGCGATGCGCTGCGTTTGCTGCGTGAAGATGTCGCGCGCGACCGCGCTTTCACTGACGAGCCATTCCACATTCCTGAACGCTCGAGGCGAGACTTCCTGCCGGTACCGGTCGATGTACGGCTTTACCTTCGCGTAAAACAAGATTCCTTCACCACTGCTCTCGGCCAGGAAATCCGCGTGTACGATGCCGTGTCGGGCAATGCCGAACACCATTTCCCAGTAGGTGCTGGTCTGCCGAAACGCGGCATTGAGAGGATGGTCTGCTTTGGTGATCGCGGCGAGCTCGTCGTACGTCTTCGGCAGGAATTGCCGGATCTTGCTCCGCGCCTCGCGCATGACGGGCTCTCGCCGCAATTCGTACATGCGGAGCACGAGCTCGGCGTCGTGGTGATCGGGGTAATCCTTGAGCATGGCTAGGGGGCGAATGTCTGGCATGGGTGGTGTAGTTAAGAGAAGCAGCGGGCGGCAAACGTCTCACTGTCCACCATCTGGGATGATACAAGCCACATTCCTTTTTGCCAGTTCCAAGGCGCACAAGGGAATGGGTCTTGCCTCGTTTTCGATCTGATGGTAGCTAAGCGGTACTCGTTCTTTTCTTTGTGAGTGGACTCGCGTGTGACGCCGATGACGATGATCCTTGCCGGATGCGCCATCCTGGCGCTTATGATCGCCATCGTGCTCACTCGACGGCGGCGCGCGCGGGCGCATCGTGTCGAGTCGTTGCCGCCGTTGGTGTTCGAGGTGCACGATCGGCGCGAACCGCGGCTTCGGCCGGCGGGATTCGGCCCAGCCGACCGGATCGGCACATTCACTCCGCCTGCGACGTGGCCCACTCCAGACGGTCGCACGGGGCCGCTGCCGCGCATGGCGCCGTCGGCGCGCGGCTATTTGCCGGGATGGCTCGAGATCGCCGAGGGGCCGCACAAGGGCGAGCGGATCCGCTTCCCGCGACTGGACGACGGCACGTCAGACTACACACTCGGGCGCGGCGAAGGCCCGGCGCAAACGCACATTCAGCTGCCGGTCACGACGGTGAGCCGCCAACAGGCCCGCATGCATTACGCGGCGGGTCGTTGGCAACTGGTCAACCTGTCGCAGACGAATCCCACGTCAGTGAACGGCCGCGAGTTGCAGGAACCAGCCGCCGAGCACTGGCTGCAGGACGGCGACGCCGTGGAGATGGGCGACTTGCTGCTGCGCTTTCGCGCACGCTGATCCGCCAACGGCGGTTAGACGAGATCGCGGTTAGGCGAGTGGCGGTTAGATGAGCTCGCGGTGATCGCGCCTGGCAACACGCTTGACCAACCAGACCAACGCGAACACCGGCAGGGCGATGAAAAGCAACAGCTTGAACATTACGGTGCCCACGGACAACACCGCGCCGAGCACGGCGAACGCGACGCCGAGTACCAGGGCGGCGACGACCAGCAGCAGCAAGATCGGCACGCCTATCACCGCGAGGACCGCCAGCACGGGCACGGCGAGGACCGCGAGAATGGCCACCGCCGGCAATCCGATGACGCCGAGAACGATCGCCGCGGGGATGAGCAGGGCGAGTCCGAGCAGTCCCGCAACTACGACTTTCAGAGCAGACATCATGAAACGGTGCTCCGTGTGCGTGTGCAAGTCATCTTTCCTTACGTGACGTATGGGCGGCGAGTTTCAGCGCTACGGCGGGGAGGTCGGTCGGTTCGTCGACGTCGACGGGCATCTCCTCGTCCACATCTACGAGGGCGACGCGGTCGGCGGATCGGGTGATGACATCGCGCGCCCCGCGGTCGCCGCGGCCGGCGCGCAACTCGGCGAACACCGTGTGGGCGAACAGCACAGGATTTCCTCGTACGCCGCGATACATTGGCGCAACAATGGACGTCCGTCGACTGCACCACACGTCGATGAGCGTGTCGATCACGGCAGTTGAGACGGTCGGCTGATCGCCCAACGCAATAACCGCGGCATCGCTGCCCGGCGGCATCGCGTCGACGCCCGCCACGAGCGATGCGGCGAGTCCATCCGCAAAGCGCGGGTTGCGCACCGTGCGCACCGTTAGGCCGTCGAGCACGCGCTGTACCGCATCGGCCTCACGTCCGAGAACGATGATTACCGCGTCGAGCCGCGATGCCACCATGCGTTCGACGGTCCAGCGCACCACCGCCTTGCCGGCTACCGGCGCCAGAAGCTTCTGCGCGCCGAACCGGCGGGACGCGCCGGCCGCCAACACGACGCCGACAATCACGCGCTACGCCAACTCGCCGCGAGCGGCGCCGGCGCGGTACCGTGGAAAGCGGAACGCGTAGTCGCGGGAGAGCAGGCCGCCGTGGCCGAGCGCGCCCAATGACTCGCGCCCCACGGGCTCTCCGGCCAGGATGCGCGGCAGCACCAGATCGAACGACGTGGCTTGCGAAAACAGACCGCAGCTTGGCATGCCGAGGATCGGGACATCGCGCAGACACGCGAGCCACAGCAGGCTGCCCGGATGCGCGGGCGCGCCGAACCGCTCGAGCCGTGCGCCTAACCGCTCGAGCGCCACGAATGCCGCGTCCAACGGGTCGAGCGCTTTGGTGCCGGCCATCACCACCACCTCGGCGCCATCGGCGATCGCGTCCTCGATCGCCGTGGCGACCGCGGTCCCATTGACGGGCACGAATCTCGGCTCGGCGAACACCGCGCCAAACCACGCGATCTTTTCCTGGAGCGCGGTGCGGAACCGCCCCTGAGCGGACTCCGCGAGCGTCTCCTGCACCACCGCCGCGACCGTGACCGGGCGAAAGCCACGCACGCTGAGCAGCCCGCCAGACTCGCGCGCGATATGTTCGACCGTCTCGACACGCGAGGCGTCGATGACGAACGGTGTGATCTTGGCGCGCGCCACGACTTCGCCCGGTTCCACGAGTTGTCCGTCGTACAGCGTGTAGATGCACGCGCCATCGACCATGTTCACCCGGTCGAGCCGCTCCACGTCCACGCGCAGGATGCCGCGCTGCGTCGCCGCGATGGGACGTGCGCCGGCGGCGAACGCGCCCACCGAGGTCGCCGTACCCGCGCAGGCCGCGGCGATGCGGCGGCCGGCTTCATCCTCGTGCATCTCGCCCGGCTCGGGCTCGATCACGTGCAGCTCCATCCAATCGATCGCCAGCAGTTCGGTCGCGTCGGCGGCGCCGATCACCTGCCCTTTGGCGAAGCGGCGCGCGCCGTCGGCGCCGCGCACATCGCGCGCGAGGATTCTCCCGGTCAGGTCCGCGGGTCGCGCGGTGGCGCGGCGCACCACGTGGGTTTTCACGTGGGCGCCCCGCGCTCGACCAGCGGAGTACCCGGCCGTCCGTTGCGCACCGCCACGGCTTCCGCCAGCACCGCGAGGGCGATCTCGGCCGCCGTCTGCGCGCCGATGTCCAGGCCGACTGGCACGTGCACGCGGGCCAGTGCTTCCGGCGACACGCCGTCGGCCGCCAGAAAGGCGAGCAGCTTCCGGCCTCGGCGTCGATTGCCTAACAGGCCAATGTACGCCGGCCGGCGCGACAGCACAGCGCGCAACACCGGAATCTCGAACTTGTAGTCGTGGGCCACGAGCACCACTACGGTCGAGGCATCGTACGACAGTTGCCCGGCGATCTCGCCGAGCGGCCCGATGCGGAGGTCATCCACATCCGGGAATCGATCGCGCGTCGCGTACCGTTCGCGCGCATCGACGATAATGGTCTTCCAGCCCAGCGCTTTGGCAAAGCGCACGAGCGGCATGGCCACGTGGCCGGCGCCGAAGATCACGAGCGTGGTGGCGGGCCCGTGCAACTCGAAGAACAGCGTTGCCGTGCGCCCGGCCGCCTCCAGCGTGAGCGTGCGCGATGCCGCCCGGCCCATCGTTTCGAGCGCGCGGGCGCGCACCAGGTCGTCGAGCGCGGCCTCGCCCAACGTTCCGACGAGACTCCCATCCTCGCGCACGACCAGCCGGCCGGCGCGGGCCGGATCGACGCCATCGAGTGGGATCACCGCTACTGCGCGCCGGCCCGCTTCCGCTTCGGCGCGAATCGCCTCGTACGCGCGCACCACCGGATCGTGCGTTCGATCCAGCTGCACCGGCTCGATCAGCACATCCACCGTCCCGCCGCAGGTGAGGCCCAGATCCCACGCATCGTCGTCGCCTAACGACATGGAGAGCAGTTTGGGCCGTGCGGTGCGGAGGACCTCCTCCGATTCGGCGATCACGCGCGCGTCTACGCAGCCGCCGATGGTCACCGAGCCGCGGATCCGTCCGTCCACGCCCACCCACATCTTGGCGCCCTCTTTTTTTGGCGTCGTGCCTTTGGTGGACACCAGCGTGGCCATGGCGACGCGCCGCTCGTGTCGCTTCAGTTCGTCCAACTGTTCGAACGTCTCGCGCAGATCGGGCTGCTTCATGACCGTCAGCTCGCGGCTCGCCAGGTGACCGTCCATTCGCGCGTCTCGCCGGGCTCGAGCCACGCCGCGTTGCGCCAGCCGCCAATCGCCTCGGCCAGCGATGCGGGCGCGCCAATGGACGGCGCCAGCGCTACGCGATGCTCATCACGCGCCCTGCGGAACGGAGTCCAGGCGCGCTTCTCCACCTCGATGCTGAAGAACGGCGGCGCGGCGCCATCGAGTTGCACTTCGAGCCGCGCACCATCCTGTTCGATGGCGGCACGTCCGCCCGCGCCGTCCACATACAGTGTGCTCCCATACGCCCGCGCGACCGCCTCGGGCACCGACAGGTCGAGCATCTTGCCGCCCGCCACCGCGCGCGGCCAGCGCATCTCCGCGCCCGGCCCGCCTAACGCGACACCGCGCTGCGACCACACGCGCACCCGCGCGCCTTCGGGAAGCACGACGCGCGTTTCCCGTGCCAACGGAAACACCGCCCGCGATGACCAGAGAAAGGGCAGCGGCGACCGCCCATCGTTAGTCACCGCATACTGCATCTCCACCTGCGCGGCGCGCCCCACAAAGATGCCCCGCACGAACCGGTACGGCATACGCCGCCCCTGCCACCCGCACGTGGCGTACATCCCCTCGGGCCGCGTCTCGAGCGCGAACGACGATGGCTGTGACCAGAGCTCGCCGTGATCGGGGAGCGACAGCCCGCCGTACCGCGCGATGTTGCTGGGTAGCAGACACGGGGCCACGGTGGGGAAGCACTCGTCGGCGCCGCCAATGTCGCCGAGCTCGGCGTACGACGCGCCATCCTCCGGCAGCTTGGGGTTGCGCCCGGCACTCCGCCACAACCACTCGCGACCGCCCAACTCGAGCGAGATGAACTTACCGCCTAACGCAGGCACGACCACCACGCGCGTCGTGCCGGCGCGCAGCTCCGCCGACCCGAAGTCCGCCGGCGGCGCGACGGCCGTCATACCGCCGACCGCGGATCGATGCCCCGCGTGGCGAAAATGCGCGCCACCGCGTCCCCGATCTTATTGTTCGGCGTGCTCGCCCCCGCCGAGATGCCCACCCGCACCGGCCCCGTCATCGACAACCAGCCCGCGCTCTCCACTTCGTCGACCTGCCCGATCGGCTTGTGTCGAATCGTGCCCGCCTCAGGATCCAGACATACCGCATCCTCCACGTGATACGTGGGTACCCGCCGCGCGCAGATCGCCGCCAGCGACATCGTGTTGCTGGAGTTGTACCCGCCCACCACCACCATTGCATCGAGGGGCTGCTCGAGCAGCTCCTTGACCGCATCCTGCCGCTCCTGCGTCGCACTGCAGATCGTGTCGAACGAACGGAAGTTCGCGGCCCGATACTCCTGACCGTTCGCCCGCTCCATCGCTTCGCCCACCGCCGCCGCGATCGCCAGCGAGTCACTGGCCAGCATCGTGGTCTGGTTGGCCACGCCGATGCGAAGCAGATGGACGTCGGGGTCGAAGCCCGGCGACGCCGCGTGCGCGAACCGCGTTAGGAACTCGTCGCGCGAACCGCGGCGCTCGACGTACTCGCACACGCGTTCCGCCTCGGCCATGTCGCGCACGATGAGGAATGCGCCGCCCGCGTGCCGCCGAACCTGAGACGCCGTGGCCCGCGTCTCCTCATGATAGTGCTTCCCGTGAATCAGCGCCGTGAACCCGTCGCGCGCATAGGTGTCCACGCGCTTCCACACGTTCAGCACCGAACCGCAGGTGGTGTCCACGATCACGCAGCCGAGCCCGCGCAGCGTTTCGAAGTCGCGCATCGTCACGCCAAACGCGGGTATGATCACCACGTCGTCCGATGTGACGCCCGAATAGTCGAACCCGCTTGGCGCCGGCATGAGGATTTCGACTCCCATGGCCCGGAGTTTGGCATTCACGTGCGGATTGTGGATGATCTCGCCCACCATCACCACGCGGCGATCGGGAAACTTGGCGCGGGTCTGATAGGCATAGTCCACCGCGCGTTCCACGCCGTAGCAGAAGCCGAACTCGCGGGCGAGCCGGACGGTGGTATCGCCCGCGGTTAGCGTGAATCCACGCTCCCGAAGGACGTCCACCAGCCGTCCCGAGTAGTCGGCGTCGAGCGTGTTCGCAACCTCGGTCTTGAGACCGAAGCCTTTCCGAAAGTAGGTGGTATCGGAGGGGTCAGGCATCCTGTGGGAATCTAGCGAGCGGCGGCGGCACGGGTGAGAGCGGCATAACGGTCGGTCCGCTGGCGGGCACCCCGCCTGTCGAATAGGATTGGCCATGCCCGACGCCGTGAACGCCGCGACATGATTTCCGACGGCGGAGACCGACCGGCGCCGCTGCTGCGCCCGCCCGCGCTCGTGAAGGGCGACGCAATTGGGGTGGTCGCGCCGTCGTACGCCCCTCGACCGGGGTGGCTGGTGCGCGGGGTCAAGGCGCTGGAGCACGTGGGGTTCAACGTCATCCTCGACCCCGAGATCGCCCTGGGACGCCGCTTCAAGCGCACCGAGGATGAGCGACGCGCCGAGAATTTCATGGGCGTATGGCTCGATCCCAAGGTGAAGGCCGTGATGGGCAGCACGGGCGGCTACGGGGCGGTGCGCATGCTCCCGTACCTCGAGCCGGAGATTTTTCGCCGCAACCCGAAGCCGTTCGTGGGCTATTCCGACATCACCGCGCTCCACCTGTGGCTCATGCGCCGCGCCGGCCTGCGCGTGTTCCATGGCCCGACGGTGGACGACCTGATCCCGAGCGCGCGCGACCCGACGATGGCCTCGCTGCTCAACGCCCTCATGGTGCCCAAACCCCTCACCAAGTTAGGCAAGGGCAAGGCGCGCGTGCTCCGTCCGGGGCGCGCGATCGGGCGCATCATTGGCGGCAATCTGTCGCTCGTGCAGCAGACCATCGGCACACCCTACGAGGTCGATACGCGCGACGCGATCCTGTTTCTCGAGGAAACGCGCGATCCGATGAGCGTGCTCGACGAACGACTCGTGCACCTGCGCGCTGCCGGCCTCATGCGCGCTGTCAAGGGCGTGGTGTTCGGCCAACTCTCGATCGACCGCTCGGAGGAAGATGAATTCGAGGACTTCCTGCTCGATCTCGTCTCCGACCTGAACGTCCCCGTGCTGGCTGATTTTCCGGCGGGCCACGAGGTGCCGAACCTCACCATCCCGTTAGGCACCGAAGTGGAGCTGGTCGCCGAAGACAACGTTGGCTGGATCACGTACCGCGAAGACGCCCTGGAAGAAACGGCGTCGCCCGCCAAGGACGCACCCGGCACCGCGTCCACGCCCGCTGCCCGCCCTTCGTCCCTCGTGCCGAGTCCCTAAGTCCGAGAGCTCGCACGTATGGGCGAGTCTTTCCCCGTCCCCCCTTCCCTCGCCGTACTGCTGTCCATGCAATACCGCTCCAACGCCGCCGCCACCTTCGCGGGCAACACCGTCTTCGCGAACGTCGACCGCGACACGCACACCAGCACCTGATACGCCGCCGCGTGCAACGGCTCGCCCACCGCGCCCATCACGTCGAAGTTGATCGTCAACGATGTGCGACCAATGTGGCTGAAATACGTCACCACCCGCAGATGATCATCCAGGTGCGCCGGCGTGTAGAACTCCGTGTGCATCACCTTGCGCGGCATCCAGATGTCGTACCGCTCGAACATCTCCCGGAACGGCAGCCCGCATGCCCGAAATATCTCCGTCTCGGCTAGCTCGTAAAATCGGATGTACGCCCCATAGCAGATGATGCCCGCGAGGTCGATGTCGCCCCAGCGGACATACTCGGAAATCACGAACGGTTGCTTCGGCATGCGCGCAATGTAGGGCCGTCGCGGCCGGCTGTCACCCGAGCCTACCCGACGCGCGCCGCGGACGTTAGTTATTCATCGTGCGCGCGTCAGGTGAGCCAACGGCGCGCGGGAGGAATGATGATCGACGATCGCAGCCGATCGCGGCGCTCGTTTGTGCAATCGGCCGGCCTCGCCGTTGCGGCGCTGATGCTCGGCGCCCGTGGCGCGCACGCGGCCTCCACGTGGGGCCTGCACGCCGATGGCCCCGGTCCTGATGACATGCCCGACGCCGCCAAGAAGGTGCTCAAGGAGCACTTCGGCGAGCGCCCTATCAAGGACGGACACGTCAGCCTCGACCTCCCCGAGGTCGCGCCTGACAGCCGTGAAGTCCCGATCTTCATCGAGACCGACCTCCCGATGGCCCCTCACAACTACGTGAAGGCCATCCATCTCATCGTCGATCACAATCCCGACATCTACGTGGCCGGATACGCCCTGACACCGGCGATGGGCAAAGCCTCCATCGATACGCGCATCAAGATGCGTCGCAGCTCGCAGGTGCGGGCCATCATCGAGACCAGCGCGGGTGAGCTGTGGTGGTCGCACAAACTGGTGTACACCACGCTCAACGGATGCGTGTGACATGGCATCGATTCCCGCGACCGGTGACGCCAGGATCCTGCTGCCGTCGCAGATTACCAAGGACGCCGTGATCTACGTGCGGGCACTCGTGGCCCACCCGATGTACACGGGGATGTCGCGCGATGAGCACGGGAAACTGATTCCCGAGTTCTACATCAAGAACGTGGACGTCACGTACGGTGGCGAACGCGTGGCGCGATTCGAATGGACGTCCGGAATCAGCCGCGACCCGTACGTCGCGTTCCCACTGCGCGCCACGCGAGAAGGACCGCTCACCATCACGTGGACGGACAACGAGGGCAGCGTGTACACCCAGACCGCAACGATCGCGTTTCACGCCTGACGCGCATCGCCGCCGTTCCCGCCGCCGGGCTCGTCGCCCTGGTCGCCGCGCTCCTCGGTGCACCGTGCTCCGCGCAGCGCGCCGTTCCGCGGTCGCTCACCGGCGACTCCGCCACGCTCGCCGCCATCGCCAGCCGCTATCCGCGCGACCGCTCGGACACGCTGTCGACGTTCCCGCTCCATGAGCTGGCTCCCGGCGTGTACGTGGTACTCGGCGACACGGGGCGCGGGGTGGAAGGACGGCCTAACGCAGGGTTCATCGTCACGTCCGGCGGCGTCGTGGTTGTCGATGCGCTCGCCAGCCCCGGCGAAGGCCGCGTGCTGCTCCGCACCATCCGGTCGGTCACCACACGCCCCGTTCGGTATCTCTTTCTTACGCATCATCATCCCGATCACACGTTCGGCGCGATCGTATTCACGCGGTTGGGAGCGCGCGTCATCGCGCACCCCGACCGCCGCACACTGGCCGACATCAACGGCGACGACCAGTTGGCCAGCGATTGGACGGGGGTCATGGGACTTGAGCAGATGCGGGGCTTCGCGTTCGCCGACACGCCCAACATTCCGGTGACCCGCGACACCGCACTCCGGCTCGGCGGCCGCCGCCTCGACATCATTCGTCCCGGGCCCGCGCACACCGCCGGCGATCTCATGCTGTGGCTTCCCGCCGAACGCGTGCTGTTCGCGGGTGATGTCCTGGTCGAAGACGGCGTTTCGATGATGGTCGATGGCAACTCGACGGCGATGCTCGGCGCGCTGGCGCGCATCGACTCACTCCGCCCGCGGGTCGTCGTGCCTGGACACGGCCGCCTGCCTAACGATGCAACGGCGCTCGTGTCGGCCACCCGCTGCTACGTGCTCGGCCTCCGCGCCACCATGCGCCATTCGGTGACCGACGGCGTGCGGATGGGCCAGGCGCTCGACCGCCTTCCGCCCGCCGATCGCGACCGCCCGGTGTCCCTCCATTCGCGGCTGCGGCGCAACGCAGTGCGCGTGTACGCCGAGATGGAGCATGCGCTCCTCTCGCCCGCCGAATCGGCGGCCGCGCTGGCCGGCGAGGCGCGCCAACGCGCCGCCTGCGCACCCTGAGCATCATCGCCCGCCTAACGCGATCAACCATCACCCACTCCGGTTCGCCTCGTGCACTCCCTCGTCCGCCGCTTCATCAAGACCGCCATCATTTTCCTCGCCGTGGGCCTCGCCATCGGAGGCTACCTGATCGTCGGCCGCGAGGTCGGAGGCGGCTTCCCGAATGCCTACGTCGTGAGCGCGCACACGCACGCCATCCTCGTCGGCTTCGTCATGATGATGATCCTGGGCGTGGCCTTGTGGCTCTTCCCGCGCCCCGAGCGCGACGACACCCTCTACGACCCCACCCTCGTCTCGGGGGCGTACTGGACGATCACCTTAGCCACTGCCGCGCGCATCGCCGGCGAACTCGCCCGCGCGGCGTGGAGTCCAGGGTGGCTGCGTTGGACCGTGGCCATTGCCGGCCTCGCCCAGATCGCCGGCTTCGTGCTCTTTTTCTACACGATGTGGGGCCGTATCCGCGCGGCCGGCAGCCGCCAGCGGGAGTCATCCGGCGAGCGCTTCTAGCGGGCCGCGACTTGCAGCGCGCCACCGGTGCGGATAGACTAGACACCCCGCTCGCCGACCCCCGCCATGCCGCTCTCGTCCGCCACGCCCGCCACGCATTCGTTCGTCTTCATTGGCGAACGACTCTGGTTGGACTTCGTCAATACGGATGACCTGCAGCGCGGCCTGCGCACCGATGGACTGCGCGACTTCCACGCCCTGCTGCGATGGCTGGAAGCGGCATCGGTCTTGGATGCGGAGCGCGCGGCAGGAATCCGGCGCCGCGCCCTGCAGCAACCGGCCGGAGCCACCGCGGCCCTGGCGGACGCGCGCCGGGTGCGAGCGGCCCTCCGCGCGCTCGCCGAACGCGGCGTGGCTGGGCACGACGTCCGGCAGCACGCCGTGAGCGAGATCAATCGGGTGTTGGGACGCAGCGCCGGCACACGCCGCTTGGAAGGACGCGGCGACGGATCGTTCGTCCGGAGTTTCGTGCCGGAGGGCGATGCATTCGCGGGCTTGATGATTCCCGTTGTGGAATCCGCCGCCGATGCGCTCGTGTTAGGCGAACTGTCACGCGTGCGACGCTGCGCCGACCAGCGCTGCCCGCGCGTGTTCTTCGATGGTACCAAGAACGGCCGCCGCCGCTGGTGCGACATGTCCGCATGCGGCAACCGCGCCAAGGCGGCACGACATCGCCGAAAGGTAAGCGACCCGCGTCTGGTAGCCAGCCGCTAGCGGAGGGGAGCCCACGCTCCCCGCTCCGCCTCACCTAATGGGTGGTCGGATTCGCGTCGCGCGGCTTGATGTATCCCATCTCGGTCGCGTACTCCACCAACTTCTTCTGCAAGATGCGCCGGCCGCGGAAGAGCCGCGATTTCACGGTCCCCTCGGGGATATCGAGAATCTGCGCGATCTCGGCGTAGCGAAGACCGTGCACGTCGCTCAAGACCACGGCCGTGCGATACTCCTCCGGCAGTGCATCGATCGCGTGCGTCACCTCGTCGTCCACGAACGACTCGTAGAATCGCGACTCGGGATCCGCTTCGCCCACCACCTCGTGGCCAGACCACCCGTCGATCTCCTCGGGCAGCGGTAGCTCCCGCGCGTCCACGCGCCGGCGACGACTCACGAACACATGGTACAGAATCGTGAACAGCCACGCGCGCGCGTTCGTCCCCAACCGATACTGCTCCCAGCGTTCCAGTGCGCGCAGCACGGTCTCCGACACCAGGTCTTCGGCCTCGTCGCGCGAATGCGACAGTTTGAGCGCGAAGCTGTACAAGGCGTCGAGATGTGAGAGCATCTCCGCTTCGAACAGGCTGCGGCGCTCGCGCACATCCACGGACGCTTCCACAACACTCTCCACCGGGGCAGCGGTGTCGTTCAATCGCGTGCGCACGGCCGCGGCATTGTCATGCGCCGGATTCGTCTCTCTCGTCATCATTGGCCACTCTCCGTCCCCACCGTCCGCCGCTCCACGTCGATTGTCGCGGAGCGAGCTCCGAGCGTCCCCTCTGGACACCCGGCCAAGCGCACGTGCGATCCCACGAAGCGCTTGAGTTCTGTCGCTATCCCTTGCAGCACGGCCACCTCGCGCTTCACGCGTGACATGAACAGTGCGCCCTCCAGTGTCGCCACCATGAATCGGGCCAACCCTTCCGCGTCGAAGTCGTCCACCAGCAGCGGTCGTGCCTCCCACAACAACGCCTGAAGCTGCGCCGTCCATCGCTCGAACAGTGCATCCACGTGTCGTCGAAATCCCTCGTGCTGCTCGGCCATCTCCGTGCCCAGCGCACCGCACGGGCTCACGTCCTCACAGCACCCGCGCTCCGCCTGACTCTCCACGACCCAATCGATGAACCGATCCAATCGGTCGAGTGGCGCGAGCATCGGATCGCGCAGCACCGCCAGTCCGCTTTCCGCGAACAGGTCGAACTGGTGACGCAGCACCTCGTATCCCAGTTCTTCCTTGGACTTGAAGTAGTGATAGAAATGGCCCTTGCCGCAGAGTCCAGCCTCGCGAATCACGTCTTCCACCGAGGTTTGCTGGAATCCCTGCCGCCCCATTACTATCGCTGCGGCGTCTACAATCTGCATTCGGCGATCATTCATGGGATGGAAGAATAGGACCGATGGGTCCAAAACGCAACCGGCGCGGCCTACATCCGTAAGTAACTATTCCGCAACGGCTTTCATTATCCACTTCAAATTCTATCGACGTGCACAGCAGTGACATGACCGGTTACTATAGACCATACGGTCCTAGGCTGGCTGTACTCCGCGACCAATCTCCAACCGCCAATTACCAACCAGCCACCAATGCCAGTCGTTACCGTCATGCGCACGTATCTCGAGCTCTCCGAGCCCGCTCAGCTCCGCGTCGTCCCAACCGACCCGCGCCTGCGCGTCTTGCGCAGCGACCCCTGCCCGGTCTCGTTCTATCGGTACCTCTACGAGAAAGTAGGTCGCCAGTACTACTGGCGCGACCGCATACAATGGACCGATGTGCAGATTGCCGCCTATCTGGCGACCCCCGGCTCTCGGTGTGGGTTGGGTGGATCGAGGGCGCGCCGGCGGGCTGCTTCGAGTTGCGCGGCCAACGCACCCGAGATGTGGAGATCGTGTACTTCGGACTTGTTCCCAACCGCGTAGGGCAGGGGTGGGGAACGCAGCTTCTCACCGCGGCAGCGGAGCGCGCGTGCTCGGATGGCGCGCGCCGGGTATGGCTGCACACCTGCACCCTCGATCACCCCAAGGCCTTACCTAACTATCTGGCCCGTGGCTTTACGTCGTTTCGGGAACAGCATACGAGACCGACCTACCAGACTGACCGGCCACGAGCGAACGGTCAGCGCTGGCGACGGCGCTTGTTGCGCCCCGGATGCGGGGGTCGTGCGGCCGGGCGGCGATCCCGCTGCTCCCGGTCGTCGCGCTCCTCGGGTGACCACGGCCGATCGAGCAGTTCCTGCAATTCGTGGAGCGTCGGCGCGCGCACCGCCCCGCGCTGTCCGCGTGTCACGACAAACCGCAGCGGCCGATCGAGCGCCGGCACCTCGCTCTCCAGCAGGGTCCGCGCGAGTTTCTCCGGCAATCTGATCCGTGCCACTCCCACCGGCGTGCCGCTGCCCTCGTCGACGTCATACTCGATCGGCACGTCCTGCCCACGCACCGGCACGACGCTGGGAAGCGCCAACCACCGCTTCCGCGCGTTGGCCGGCACCAACGCATCGACATCGATCCGCAGGTCGGCGGCGCGGAAGTCATCCATCGAATGGACGCCGGTGAGCCGCGATTCGTACAGCGCAGCCAACTCCGCGAATCCCAATCTCAGCGTTAGGCCAGCCGAGCGACGGTAGACGTCGCGCACCTCCTCGATCGCCGCGCGGTTCTGACGAACCGCGGGGTGGCGCGCCTCCGATCGAGCCAGCGCTTCGGCCAGTGCGCGGCGCGCGGCCGTCGCGAGCGCCTCGGGGAATTCCTCGACCGGCTCCCGCTCCCTCCCCAACTCGAACCCGTGATACTGCGTCCGCCGCGACAACACGAGCGGCGATCGCTTGCGTTGGGCCTCGTACACCAGCTCCGCTTCGCCCAACGTCGCGTAGCGCCGGATGACATCGAGAGGAATCTGCGTGCCCTCGATCGCCGCCCGACTCGTCCCGAACCGGTCGGCAAAGTAGCGCAGTTCGCCCGCCACCGCGCCCCAACTCCCGCACACACTGCTCTTGGACACGCGCGCTTCCTCGCCGCCCGCAGTCTGCTCCCCGATCACCAGATCGAACGGCATGATGCGCGCGATCAGGTCGGTGAAGCGCCGGTACACCGCATCGTCGGCCGGCGTGAGTCGCGAGGGCAGCGGCAGATCGAGCGCCCGGAAGATACTGGCCATGCCTAACGCAGCATCCTCGATGGCCTTCACCAGCGCGCTCCGCCGCTCGCCCCACTCCTCGATGCCATCGCCGAACACGTGGCGCGGCAGCCCATACACTTCGCCCACCGACCCGTGCCCCCGGAAGGCTTCGGCGTACAGGTTGTACGCCGTGAGATGATCGCTGCCGGGCACCACCAGCCCGCGCAGGTCGCGATCCTCGCGCGTCATGCGGTGCAGCGATTCGATCGACGCCGCCACGGCCACGAACGGTTCAAGATCGTCGTCGGCGTGCACCAGCAATTCGGCCCACGCCCGCTCGGCGGGCAAAGCTTCGACGGACTTGCCGTACGTGGAAAGGCGCCCGTTCTCGATGATGCCACGCGCCTCGAGCCGCGCGCCCGCGGCGCGGCACGCGCCGCGGTCGAGCGGCACCGGGAGATCGAGCTCGTCCGCCCGCACGCCGAGGTCCGCGCATGTAAGCGCGACTCGTTCGGAATCGCCGGCCAGCTGGAACTCGGGCTCGGTGGGCCGCAGCGAGGAAAACGTGATGTCGCGGTCGCTGAGGATGAACACGCGGCCGCCTTCCACCCGCCCGTGTACGCGACCCGCCATCTGCAGAATCTCATTCGCGCCGAGGTGCATCCGCGTGAGCACGTTCCGTCCGTGCTCGATCTTGTTCGCGAACCGCGTGTCGTCGATCACGACGGTATCGAGCCCGTGCACGTTGAGCGCGCTCTGTCCGGCGGCGGTC
>JANWIF010000079.1 GCA_025450035.1 Gemmatimonadaceae bacterium | reverse complement strand
CCCCCCCCCCCCGCCCCCCCCCCACGCGGCGCGGAGGACCGGCCGCGCCGCCGGCGCGCAGCGCTGGTCGAGAACGCCGAACACGGCACGCTGTTTCTCGATGAAGTCGTGGGGCTGGAGCCGCGTCTGCAGCCCCGTCTGCTCAAGCTGCTCGAGGCGCGCACGTATCGGCGGGCCGGGGGCGTTCAGGAGGTGACGGCCGATGTGCGCGTGATCGCCTCCACGAGTCGAGATCTGGTTGAGGAAGTGAACGCCGGGCGGCTGCGTGAAGAGTTGTATTATCGATTGAGCGTGATGCCGGTGCATCTCCCGCCGCTGCGCGCGCGTGCGCGCGAGGATCTGGTGGACCTCATCGCGCGAATGATGCACGAACTCCAGATCCAGGTGCGGTCAGCGCCGTCGGAGGTGGCGGACAGTGCGCTGGAGGTGCTGTTGCGGTACCCCTGGCCCGGCAATCTGCGTGAGTTGCGCAACGTGCTCGAGCGGGCAATGATCATGGCGCGGGGTGGACGGCGGGTCGGCGCGGAGCATCTGCCGTCGGAAGTGCGCCGTGCCAGCGGCGCCGGGTTGTCGCGCCACGTGCCGCGTTCGCTAGCGGAGGTGGAGCGCGCGCATATCGAGCGCACCCTGCGTGCGCACAATGCCAACCGGACGCGCGCGGCGCGTGAGCTTGGCATTTCGCGCGCGACACTGATCAACAAGATCAAGATGTACCATCTGGGCGAGATGGTGACATCGGCAGACATCAGACACGGCTAACGGCGCCCATGACCGAGACTCACGAACACGACGGAATGGTCTGTCGCGCCTGCGGGCGCCAGGAGCGCGCATCGGAAGGATATCCGTGCGCCGATTGCGGCACCTTCATCTGCCTGGTGTGTACGTTTCGCGGCGTCACGCGATGCGACGCGTGCGAGGCGAAGCACGCCGCGAAACCCGCCACGTCGTGAGCGAGCTCGTGGAGGTGCGTCGACGCCTTGGGTTAGGTGAGCGTGCGTTCGCCGTACACGCCGACACGGTGTTCGATCGTCGCACCGGCGAGTGGAGCGCGCGGCTGTTGTTCGTGCCGCTCGACCGGTCGCTGCCGCGCACGGTGGCATCGGCCGCGCTCAAGCGCGGACTTCGGCGCGATGAGGTGATGCGCGGCGTGGCCGATGCGAGCGACGCCGAGCTGGCGCGTGCCTTTCGCGCGATCGCGCTGCCGCTGCCGCGACGGCCGCGTGCCCGCTGACTTCACGCCGTTAGGACTCGCGGTCGGACACGCGACGGACGAAAACGGCGTGACCGGGCTGACCGTTGTGCGGGGGATCGACGGTCCGTTTCGCGCAGGCGTCGCGCTCCTGGGGCGAGCGACGGGCACGCGCGAATTGGACGCGTTGTCGCCACGGCACGTGGTCGATCGCGTCGACGCGATCCTGCTCACCGGTGGCTCGGCGTACGGGCTGGCCGCGGCGGCGGGTGTGATGCGATGGATGGAGGAGCGCGGCCGCGGATTTCGCGTGGCCGGCGGCGTGGTGCCGATCGTCCCGGCCGCGGTGATATTCGACCTCGCTCCGCTCGGCCGATTCGACGCGCGCCCAACGGCGATGATGGCGTACGATGCGTCTGAGCGGGCAACAGGGAATGTCATTGCCGAAGGAAGCGTGGGCGCCGGAACAGGCGCCACTGTTGGAAAGGAGGTGGGCATCGAGCGCGCGATGAAAGGCGGCGTGGGGTGCGCGCTCGAGTCGGCAGGATCGTGCACTGCCGGTGCGATTGCGGTTGTGAACGCGCTTGGCGATGTACGCGACGAGCGCGGCGCGATCATTGCCGGCGCCCGAGCGGACACCGGAGGCTTCATCGATATCGAGCGCGCCGTTGCGGCCGGTGAGATCACCCGGTCTCGCACGGGCGAACAGCCGGCCGGTCATACGACACTCGCGGTGGTGGCGGTCAACGCGGCAATGTCGCGTGTGGACGTGGAGCAGCTCGCGCACGCCGCGGGCGCGGCGATTCATCGGCGGATCACGCCGTCGGGAACGAGCTTTGACGGCGACGTTGTCTTCTCCATCTGTCCCATTGACGGGCCGGGCGCACCGCCGCTCCAGATGGAAGCGCTCGCGACGCGGGCGCTCGAGCGGGCCATCGAGCGTGCCGTTCGCGCGGCGCGGGGGCGACCGGGTGCGCCCGGACTTGCCGGAGAGGCGGCGTGAGCGACGTGTTCGTGGTGCGCGCTCCGGTGGCGCCGCTGAACGCCGATCCGCGCGCGGGAAGCGAGCAGTTGTCGCAGGCGCTCGCGGGACACGTGGTGGAACGCGTGGAGGATCGGCAGCCGTGGTGGCGGGTTCGAACGCGCGATGGCTACGAGGGGTGGATGCACCGCGGCTATCTGATCGAGCTCGGCGCCGGTGAGTACGCCCGCCGATACGAGGGGGCGCGCGTGTCGTTGGGGTGCGTGGTACGCGACCCGCGCGGTGCGCGTCGCGCCCTCCCGTTAGGCGCGTTGGTCCAGCGCGAACTGGGCGTGGAATGTGGTGACGCCGTGGAACCGGAGGCGATGCCGGCGCGCTTTCCGCGCGCCCCCGCCGCCGCCGCGGCGACGGCGCGGGAACGGTTCGAGGGGACGTCGTACGAATGGGGCGGCATCACGCCGTGGGGCGCCGACTGCTCGGGGCTCGTGCAGAGCGTGTTCGGGCTGCACGGCATCGCGCTGCCGCGGGATGCGCGCGATCAGGCCGAGCGAGGCACACCGGTGGCCGACGGCAGGGGACTGGCCGCGTTAGACGCGGGAGATCTCGCCTTCTTTTCCGATCGTGATGACGGTGGCATCACGCACGTCGCGGTCGTACTCGGCGCGATGACACTTGTGCACCTCGCGATTGGCCGGGGGGGGTACGCGATCGAGCGCCTCGATACGCCCGATGAGTACGCGCGACTGCTCATGGCGCGGTATCGGCGGGCGCGGCGCGTCGAGTGATCGCGGCGCTCCCGAGGGGCGCGTGTCAGCTCATGAACTTGGGTGTGGGCGCGGCGGCGGCGCGCACGTGAAGTCGCACTTCGCCGTGTACAGCGCCATCGATGGCGACGTGCATGGCGTAGGTGCCGGCGGTGTCGAACGGCAGATCGATGGCCGCAATGAGGGGGAAGTCGATTTCGGAGACGTCCGGCGGCGGCGGCGCCACGTTGAGCTCTCCATTCGACGACCACAGCTCGGTTCCTTCTGGACTCACCCATTGCAGCGCGATCACGTGGCTGCCCGCATCGGCGGGGCCGCCCTTGAGGCGGACCACGAGATGCGCGCGGGGATGCAGGGTTGGCAGGCCGACAACCTGCACGGCATCGAACACGCCGAGGATGTTGAGTTTTCCTTCCACGGACAGATTGGCTGCGTCGGCGAAGAGCGCGAAGGAGAGGTGCATGGGGTGAACTTAGACGCCGCTGCCGCGCGGAGAAAGGCGCTGTTGCGCGTGGGCCGCTTCGCCTAGGTTTGGCGCATGGCCACATCGCTCGACACGGCGATTTCCCCTGACCACGCGGAGCACGCCGCGCGGTCGGGGACACGGAAGGGGGGAGGGGGAGGCATTTCGCTGACCGATCTCTGGCTCTTGCTCACGGTTGTGATCTGGGGCGCCAACTACGCGGTTGTGAAATACGGAACGAACCACATGGACGCGCTCGCCTTCAATGGCGTGCGGATCGTGCTGGCGACGGTGGCGTTCGGCGTGCTGGCGCTGGTCGGCCGCTGGCGAGGAGCGGGGGGGAGGGCCGCGCGTCCGATTGCGCGGCGCGACGTGATCGCGTTGCTGGCGTTGGGCGTGTTGGGCAATTGTGTCTATCAGACGTTGTTCGCCGAAGGGGTCGCCCAGACGCGGGCGGGGAGCGCGGCGCTGCTGTTGTCGGCATCTCCGGCATTGATCGCCGTCATCGGGCGGTGGTTCGGCATCGAGCACATCGGGATGCGCGGGTACGCCGGTGTGGCGCTCTCGATGGCGGGGATCGCGTTCGTCGTGTTGGGCAGCACGGCGCACGCGGCGGTGGGAGGTTCGCTGGTGGGCGACGCGATCGTCCTTTGCGCCGCGGTCTGTTGGGCGCTGTACACGGTGTTGCTCGAACCCCTGACGCACCGGGTGTCGCTCATCGACCTCTCGGCGCTTACGCTCGTCGGGGGAGCGGTTCCGCTGCTCATCATTTCGGCGCCCGCGTTTCTGGCCACGTCGTGGGACCGTGTGTCGCTGCTCACGTGGGGCGCCATCCTGTACGCCGGCATCACATCGTTGGTGATCGGATATCTAGGCTGGTATCACGCCGTGCGCATGATCGGGCCCACGCGCACGGCGATCTACTCGAATCTGCAGCCGGTCGTGGCATTGCTGGTCGCCTGGGCGATGCTGGGCGAAGTGCCCGCATCATGGCAGGGGGCGGGAGCGATCGCGATCATCGCCGGCGTCATCCTCACGCGCACGTGAAGCTCGTACTGTTCGACATCGATGGCACGATCCTGTGGAGTGATGGTGCTGGGCGGCGTGCGATGACCGGGGCGCTCACGACGATTTTCGGCACGCCGGGCGCGCCGGAATACCGCTACGATGGCAAGACCGATCCGCAGATCGTGCACGAGCTGATGCGTGGGGCGGGGTACGAGGACCAGGCGATCGCGGCACGGATGGCGCCACTCTTCGCGTGTTATGTTAGGCTTCTGGAAAGCGAATTGGCATCGCACGGAGATCGCGTGCACGTGTTCGAAGGGGTAGCCGAGTTGATCGACGCGCTCGAGGCGCGGAGCGATGCGGTGGTGGGGTTGTTGACGGGCAATGTTGCGGTGGGGGCGTCGCTCAAGCTGCGTGCGGCGGGGCTCGATGTGGCGCGCTTTCGCGTAGGGGCGTATGGCTCCGACAGTGCGCACCGTCCGATGCTTCCCGCTGTGGCGCAGCGGCGGGCGCGCGAGCAGCTCGGACTCGATCTGCCGGGGGCCGACCTCGTGGTGATCGGCGACACGCCGGCGGACATCGAGTGTGCGCGCGTCGTTGGCGGCGCGGCGATCGCGGTGGCGACGGGACGGTATTCAGTGGAGGCGCTGGCGGCGCACGCGCCGAAGGTCGTGTTCCCCACGCTCGTCGACACGGATGCGGTGATGCGGGCGATCTTCGATGCGTGAGGTGGAACTGAAGGCGGTGGTCGACGACTGGGCAGAGCGTCGCGGGCGCGTGGAGCGCGGGGGGGGTGTCGTCACGTTTGCGGGTCGCTTGGAAGACCGTCGGTACGACACGGCGCTGCGCGATCTCGCGCGCCGCGGCGAGGTGTTGCGGCTGCGGGTGTATCGGGACGCGCACGGCCGTTCGCGCGCGGAGGTGGGGTGGAAAGGTCCCACGGAATACGACAGCGGATACAAAGTGCGGGAGGAGTTGCAGACGGCAGCCGAGGATCCGGACGTGGTCGCGGCACTGCTGGCGCGGTTGGGCTATGTGGTGACGCGGGCCATCGATCGGGAGATCGTGCAGTACGACCTGGCGGGGACGGTGGTGCGATTCGAGCGCTATCCGCGGATGGACGATCTGGTCGAAGTGGAGGGTGTTCCCGACGGCATCGAGCGGGCGATCGCTGTGTTAGGCATAGACCGGACCGCCTTTACGGCCGAGCGGCTGCCGGCGTTCGTGGTGCGCTGGCAGCGCCGCACCGGTCAGGAGCCGGCGTTGTGCGATGACGAGCTGGCCGGGCGCGTGCACTTCGAGCTCGAGGACGCGTGAGATGGGCGACCCCGGCGTCCGCCTAACAATGAGCGGTCTGTTGCGCGGCCACGACCTGGCGGGCGACGCGATGGTCGCGCTCGACGAGGATGTGCTCCGGATCGACAGCGCCGGCGGCGCGCTGCGCCTGCCGCTCGCCTGGTTGGATGGTGCGCGCTACGCCGTGGGGACGCTCGAGCTGTTCATGACGCGAGGCGACGTGGTGGTGATGAGCGGATCACCCGCGTTGGGCACACTCGCGACGCAGCTCGAGCGCCGGGTGATGATGATTCCGGAGCTGACCCGGTCGTTGCGCGGGCTGGGCTCGGGTCGCGCCGCGCCCGGCCCCGAGCACGACCGGTTCTTGGGGGCACTGTGGGCGGCGCGACGCGAGGCCGAAGCGGCGCCGTCCCCCGACCGTGCACGCGCGGCGTTCGACGCGGCCGCATTGCGCGACGCCCTGATCCAGCGACTTCACGATATGGCGGGGGACCACCATCCCGACGAGCCACCCGAGCGCCGCGCGCTGGACGCCGAGCTACTCGAATTGGCGGAGCCGCTCCTCGCACAGTTAGGCCTGTTGGAGCGGAAACAGGAGGCGCTCGCGTCGAGCGACGACGCAGAACGACTGGCGCGATGGCGCGAATGGGCGGCTGCACTGCACGTCACGTTCGAGCGCGCGGATGCCGTGTGGCTGGAGATGGTGCCGGCGCTGGCGTCCGACCGGCCGACGCGCGCGAAACGCTGGAACCGGAGGGGGGGGGGAGCACGGCGACGGACGCGCGGAGGGGAGGAGATGTGATCATCGGCGTGGGGATCGACCTGGTGGACGTGGCGCGCGTCAAGCGGCTGATCGCCGGGAAGAGTACGCGTGCGTTAGGCCGGCTGTTCACGGCGCGTGAGGTGGAGTACGCCATGGCGCGCATGCAGCCATTCGTGCATCTGGCGGCGCGGATAGCGGCGAAGGAGGCGGCCTACAAGGCGCTCTCGGGTTCGCCGGGTGCGCGGGGCATCGGGTGGAGAGAGATGGAGGTGGTGTCGGGGGAGGCGGGTCGGCCGACCTTGGAGCTGCACGGATCGGCGGCGGTGCGGGCGGGGGAATTGTGCGTGGAGCGGGTGTGGATTTCCCTGTCGCACAGTGAGATGACCGCGGGCGCGGTGGTGGTGCTTGAAGGAGGGGGAGGGAGAGGGAGAGGGAGAGGGAGAGGGAGCAGAGAAGCGGCCGGCGGGTAGCGAAAGGATGGAATGACGATAGATTTTATCGGGATGCGAACGAGAAACGTTATCAGGTACGCTCTTGCAAGTGTTGCGCTCTTCGCGGTCGCCGAAATGGCGGTGGCGCAGGAAGAGCCTGCCAATCGACTGGCGAACGTCGTCGGCGTGGCGATCGGGGAGTACAGCAAGGGAGTCGACGAGCACGGTCGACTGACGTCGGCACAGGAATATCAGGAAACACTCGACTTCCTCGTCGACGCGGAGAGTATTGCGCAGCGGCTTACTGGTACGCGCGCTGTCGCCGTGCGGGCGGTGCTCGACACGATCGCGTTGGCGGTACGGGCGAAGGTGCCGCCGCCCCGCTTGGACGAGTTGCACAACCGGTTCGTCGCGGCACTTGGCGACGCGGCCAAGTTGGACCTGCCAACGCAACCGTTGAGCGTTGCCGACGGGCGCGCGGTGTACGAAGGCAACTGTGCGTCGTGTCATGGCGCGCGCGGCCTGGGCGATGGGCCGGCGGCGAAGGGGCTCGACCCCGCTCCGCCGGCCATCGGCGCCGCAGGCGCACTCGCCGACGCCTCACCCGCGCTTCTCTACCGGGCGATTTCAGCGGGCGTGCCGGGCACCTCCATGCCCGCGTGGGGCGGCATGCTGACGCCGCAGCAGCGGTGGAACGCGCTGAGTTACGTGCAGTCGCTGCGGACGTCACCGGAGCAGGTCGCGGATGGGCGGCGGCTGTTTCTTCAACGATGCCCTGCGTGTACGGGTGGCGGGCTCGCCCCCAACGCTTCCGCCGCCGCGAGCGACAGCGCGGTGGCGCGGGTGTTGTCGCGATTGCCGGCCGACATCGCGTCGTTCGACTGGCTGTCGCACCACAGCGATCGCGAGCTGGGGCAGGCCATCAGTGCGGGCGCGGCGGGCGCGGCGGACGCGGCGGGCACAAGGCTTCCCGCCGGCGCGCACGCGCCCGGCGATTCCGACGTCGCGAGCATGGTCGCCTACGTGCGCACGCTGCCAGTTGCGTTAGGCGGGGCACTCGGCCCACCCCCGACGCCCGATAGCGGTTCCGCGATCGCTGCGCAGACGGTCGTGGCCATGCTCGACCAGGCGCTCGCCGCGGCCCGTGCGGGGCAGCCGGACGAGGCGCACGACCGGGCGTTCGACGCCTACATCGCGTTCGAGCCGCTGGAGACACCCGCGCGCGCCAAGAGCCCGGGAGTGGTGGCGGCGATGGAGCATCGATTCGCCGACTTCAAGGCGCAGATCACGCAGCGCGATCTCCACGGCGCGCGGAACACGCGCGACGCCATCGAGGCCAGCCTGCCGTCGGTTGTCGCGCTCACGCAGCGTACATCGGGCGCGTGGGAAGCGTTCCTGCAGTCGCTTTTGATCATTCTGCGCGAGGGATTCGAGGCGATCCTGGTCATCGGCGCGATCGTTGCGTTCCTGATCAAGACCGGGAATCGCGACCGGCTGCGCGCGATCTGGATCGGCGCCGGGTTAGGCGTGGCGGCGAGCGCGCTCACCGCGGTGATTCTGCAGACCGCGCTGCGCGCCGTGCCGGCGAGCCGCGACCTGATCGAAGGAATCAGCATGCTGGCCGCGGTGGTCGTGTTGTTCTGGGTGAGCTACTGGCTCATCTCCAAGGTCGAGGCCGCGAAGTGGCAGACATTCATTCGCCACAAGGTGGCGGGCGCGCTCGCCGCGGGCGGCGGCAAGGCCCTGGCCTTGGTGGCCTTCCTGGCCGTGTATCGCGAGGGAGCGGAGACGGCGCTGTTCTACCAGGCGCTGTTTGGCGAAGGGGCGCACCTCGTGGTGCCGCTCTCGTTAGGCATAGGGTGCGGCGCCATTGCGCTGGCCGTCATCTTCACGCTGTTCTACCGGTACGGCGTGAAGATCCCGCTCCGGCCGTTCTTCACGATCACGAGCGCCCTGCTCTACTACATGGCATTCGTGTTCATGGGGAAGGGCATCCGCGAGCTGCAGGAGGTGAATGTCGTCCCGATCACCGTGCTCCACGGGTTCCCGCACGTCGAAGCCATGGGCATCTACGCGACACTCGAGACGTCAGGCGCGCAGCTGCTGCTGATCGTCCTCCTCGCTATCGCGTTGGCCAAGACGTTCTGGCCGCTGCGCGCGATGCCGGCGCCTACGGGGCGGGGGCGCGGGAAGGAGAAGGGCGCAGGCGATGCACCAACTTCTCCAATCGGTGCACGTACTCGTCGTACTGCACGTAGATCGCGTGGCGGGGCGACGCAAGATACTTCATTCCACCCGAGAGATCGGGACGCGCCCCGGTGCGTCCACGATGGAACCACGCCGCACGCTCCGGCGCATCGCGTTCGGCGCGGATGACCGCGGCCACGAGCGCCGCCTGCTTGCTCACGACCGGATAGGCCGCGCCGTCGGTCTCGAATAGACCCACAACGTAGAGCCCGGCGTGGTCGGGAAAGACATTTAGATAGAGCGGCGCCGCCCCGGCCTCGAGTGACAACACCGACGGGTCCAGGCACGGGATGGTCGCGCGGTAGCCCGTGGCCAGAATGATCACATCCACCTGACACTCGCAGCCATCGGCGAATGCTGCGCGATCGCCGCGAAGCTCTCGCACGTCGGGCACGACACGCACGTCGCCGTGGGCGAGGTAGTGCAGGAGCTGATCGTTCACGATCGGATGACTCTCCAGCACCTTGTGGTCGGGCCTGGGTAATCCGTAGCGGCGCAGGTCACCCACCAGCAGGCGCAGCAGCACCGTGAGCAGCGGCTGCGCAAGCCACGCCGGTAAGTGCGGGCCGCTGCGAAAGAACGCATCCGTTGGCTGTCCGAAGATGTGCTTGGGCAGAAAATGGTAGCCGCGCCGTACGCTGATCAACGTCTCGCGCGCCACCGGTGCCGCGTCGCACGCGATGTCGCATCCCGAATTGCCGCCGCCCAACACGAGTACGCGCTTGCCGGCCAGCGACGACGCAGTGTGGTAGTGTTGTGCGTGATACATCTCGCCGTCGAACCGTCCCGGGAGCACGGGCTGTACCGGCTCCCAGTTATGTCCAACGGCACACACCACTCCCCGGTAGCGCCGTGTCTCACCCGACGCGAGCCGGACGTCCCACCCGGTGTCGGCTGGCGCGACTCGCGTCACCTCGGTGCCGTACTCGACGCGCCGACGCAGCCCCGCATGGTCGGCGAACGCGCGGATGTACTCGAGTATGCGCGCGCGCGAGGGATAGTCGGCGTACGTTGCCGGCATGGGGAACTCATCGAACGCCGACTGTGTGCGCGACGAGATGAAGTGCGCGCTCTCGTACATTGGCGTTCCCGGGTTGTCGAGATCCCAGATGCCGCCTACATCATGATGTCGCTCGAGAATATCGAAGGGGATGTTGGCTTGGCCAAACGCGCGTGCAGTGGCGAGACCAGCAGGTCCTGCCCCGATGACGCAGTAGTGGTCGGTGCGGTCGAGAGACACGTTGGACGGTGGTGGCTGGTGTCAGGTGATCAGGCGCGAATTCTGTATCCGGCTTTGCGCACGGTCAGGATGTGGTCCGGCACGGCGGGATTTCGTTCGAGCTTGCGCCGCAACTCGGCAATATGGGTGTCTACCGTGCGGCTCACCACCTCTGACGCGTAGCCCCACACGTCCTGGAGCAGTTCGTCGCGCGAGGCGAGTTGGCCGCGCCGGCGCAGCAGCGCCACGAGCAGCTCGTACTCCTTGGGGCGCAGAGGCACCGCCTCACCGGCGCGCCACACGGTGTGGGTGGCCGTGTCGACTTCGACATCGCCAAACTGCTCCCGCGCCGCCAGCCGCGCGCGCGAGGCGCGCTGGCGGGTCGAGGCTCGGCGCAGCAGCGCGTCCACCCGCGCCAGCAGATCGAGCAGTCCGAACGGCTTGCTCACGTAATCGTCCGCGCCTAACCGAAAACCCAACACCTTGTCCGTTTCCTCGCCGCGAGCGCTCAGAATGAGCACGGGGGTTTCGGCGGCCCCCTCGTCGGCGCGCAGTGCCCGCAACACGCGGTAACCGTCCAATCCCGGGAGCATGAGGTCGAGGATGATGAGGTCGGGCGGTGTGGCGCGGGCGCGAGCAAGTCCATCGTTCCCGTCGGCGGCGAGCTCCACCTGATAGCCCTCGATCTCGAGGTTGTTGCGCAGGCCGACCGCGAGGTTGCGGTTGTCCTCGATGACGAGCACGCGTGTCATGGGTGGACGCTCGCGGTCGGCTGCCCTTCGAGGGAGGCGTCCAGCACGGCATCGGAATCGACGAGCGGGACGGCGATCCAGAATTGCGCGCCACCCCCGGGCGCATCCTCCACCCACACCTCGCCGTCTTGCAGCGCGGCGAGCTCGCGGACCACGTACAGGCCGATACCGCTTCCCGCCGCCGCCGAGTGGACGTCGCGTGCCAGGCGTCGAAAGGGTTCCCAGACGCGGCGCCGTTCCGTTGGCGGTACGCCCGGGCCCTGATCGCGCACCGTGATGAGCGCGCGCCTTGCGCGGTGCTCGAGGGCGACGGTGACGGTTTGGCCGGCCGGCCCGTACTTCACCGCGTTGTCGAGCAGATTGAGCAGCATCTGTCGCAGGGCGCCGCGGTCGACGAGTCCCACTACCGATTCGTCGAGCGTGGTGCGGACCGATACGTCGGCGGCGGCAGCCAGTGGGCGCCACGCGGCCACCGTCTCGCGGACGCACTGGGCGAGGGGCGTCACCTCGGGGTGGAGGTGCGTCATGCGCCGCTCGGCGCGGGAGAACAACAGGACGTTTTCGACGAGTTGCATGAGGCGCCGCGTTTCCTGCACGATGACGTCCGTGGCGGCGGTGCGTTCCTCGGCGCTGCGCACGCGGCCCAGGCGCAACGTTTCGGCGAACAGGAGAATCTGCGACAACGGCGTGCGCAGCTCGTGCGACACGCTGGAGATGAAGTCCGAGCGCAGGCGTGCCAGCTCCTGCTCGCGGCGCAGTTGGAGCAACGCAAGCACCATCATGCACGCCGTTAGGCCGAGGAGGCCGAGGAGGAGCGTGATGCGAGATGGAGGGATCACGCCTAACGCAAGCCGTTCGATGGCCAGCGGCCGGAGGGCCGCGTGGGCAGTGAGTCCGCCGAACGATTCGAGCGCGGCGACGGCGGTGAACGGCGAGCGGCCCTGGTTGGCCGACTCCCAAATGGTGTCGCCGGCGGGGCCGAGGACCGTGAGGGCCACGAGGGAGTCGTTGGGCTCGCTGTCCGCCAGCGTGTGGGGCAAGAGGGGATGATGCGCCATCACGCTGGCGAACAACGGTCCGCCCAGGGCATCACTGCACGTCACGAAGCCGAACGCGGCGATCGGCGCGCCATGCGTCGCGTACTTGACTCCATATGCGACGACGCGTGCTTGGGCTCCGCGTCCGACGAGGACGGTGGCGTAGTGCCAATCGGGGCGGTAGACCGCGCGGGCCTGTTGATCGACGGTGGTGCGGACCAGCGTGCGTTCGCCTTGCATCGGCGTGGCGCCGCTCGTGGCGAGCGAGCCGTCGCGGAAGTCCAGGCGGAAGTACCACCGGTTGGCGTCGTCGCGCGCATCGCTGCAGCGCAAGACGTCGGCGGATGTCGGGGCGAGCACGGCGGGTCCGGGCAGCGCGTCGTACGGTGTGGCCAGCGTGCCGGAAGTCACCGGCGCGAGCGCCTCGGTGAGCGCGGGGCGCAGCGAGTCGGTGGCGTTGGCCAGCAGCTCCCACGCGGCGAACGTGGCGTAGTCGCGCAGCGCGCGTTCGGCGGTCACGCGGTGTGACCGGGCCGCGTCATGGGCCTCGTACGCGAGCACGACGGCGAGTACGAACGTTAGGCCGATGAGCCCGAGCAGCAACGAGGCCCGCGAGCGCCACAGGGCGCGCGGGTGATGGATGTCGTGGCGTCGTCCATCGATGTCGGGCATCGGCGCGTGCGCTCCGGGTCAGCGTCACCCCCGTGTGAGCAGCGGAGGCGTTTCCACAATGTGCGGCGTGCGACCGTGCGGGAAGGGGCGCTCTGACCGAACTCTGACAGAGACACTGACCGTGTGTTGACAGCCCGAACGCCCGCCTGACAGCGACGCGGCGTTGGCGCCGCATCTTCGTTCCCGGTCCCGGCGACGCCGCAGGGGCCGCGGTCGCCACCCCTCTCGCGTGAGGCGCAGCCATGTATCTGTTCACGAAAAAATCGGTTGCCGACTTACAAGCGGAAGCGGATTCCGGGGTGTTGCATCGGACGCTGGGCGCCTTCAGCCTGACGACGCTTGGCATCGGGGCGGTGATCGGCGCCGGGATCTTCGTGATCACCGGCACGGCGGCGGCGCAATTCGCGGGGCCGGCGTTGGTGATCTCGATGCTGATTGCCGGGGTGGGGTGCGCGTTTGCTGGTCTGTGCTACGCGGAGTTCGCGAGCATGATTCCGGTGGCCGGCAGCGCGTACACGTACGCCTACGCCACGTTGGGCGAATTGTTCGCCTGGATCATCGGCTGGGACCTGATTCTCGAGTATGCGCTGGGTGCGTCCACGATCGCCGTTGGATGGGCTGGGAACGTCCAGAGCTTTCTGCAGGATTTCGGGCTCGGCGTTCCCGCGCAGTGGGCTGGACCGCCGAGGACGTTGGTCACGCTGGCCAACGGCAGCGCGGTGTCCGGGGTGTTCAACGTGCCGGCGGCGCTGGTGGTGCTCGCGATTTCGGCGCTCCTGATCGTCGGGATTCGCGAATCGGCGCGATTCAACACCGTGATCGTCGTGGTCAAGGTGGCGGTCCTGCTGCTGTTCATCGGGTTCGGTATCGCGTACGTGCGGCCGGCGAACTGGCATCCGTTCGTGCCGCCGAACCAGGGACATTTCGGCATCTTCGGCTGGAGCGGAGTGCTGCGCGGGGCGGGAGTGATCTTTTTCGCGTTCATCGGGTTCGACGCCGTGTCCACGGCGGCGCAGGAGGCCCGCAACCCGCAGAGGGACATGCCGGTCGGCATCATGGTATCGCTCGTCATCTGCACGTTGCTGTATGTGGCGGTGGCGCTGGTGCTGACCGGGATCGTGAAGTACACGCAGCTCAACGTGCCGGCGCCGATCGCGCTCGGCATCGACGCCACGGGCATCGCCTGGCTCAAGCCGATCGTGAAGTTAGGCGCGATCGCGGGCCTGTCGAGCACCATGTTGGTGATGCTACTCGGGCAGCCGCGTATTTTCTATTCGATGAGCCGCGACGGGCTCCTGCCGCCATTGTTAGGCAAGATCCACCCGCGGTTCCGTACGCCGTACGTCACGACGGCGATCACCGGTGTGGTGGTGGCCCTGGTGGCGGGATTGTTTCCGATCGCGGTACTCACGCAGCTCACCGCCATGGGGACGCTGTTGGCATTCGTGATGGTGTGCGCCGGCGTGCTCGTGCTGCGGCGCCGCGAGCCAGCCCTGGCTCGGCCGTTCAAGACGCCGGGGATGCCGTGGGTGCCCCTGCTCGGCGCCGGAATCTGTCTGGCGCAGATGGTCGCGTTGCCGTTGGAGACGTGGCTGCGACTCGTGATCTGGCTGGTGCTGGGGCTCGCGATTTATTTCGGCTACGGACGGGCCGGTGCCGAGCGGACGCGGGAGGCGCGAGCCGAACTCTCCCGTGCGACGGTGGCGGCCGACTGAGGGAGGCCAACAAACCCCGGGGCAGCTTCCCGATCACCGTGCAGGGTCGCCTGGGCTATCACATCAGCAGCTATCAGGGTTCGCGCGGCACGACGGTGCGCGTTGTTACGACCAACGATCCGTTGGTCATCGGTCGGAGCGACTAACCGGTGCTTGCCGAACGTAGCGCGTTTCAGCCGGCCATGATCGGCCGCGGATCGGCCTGGACCAGATGCGCCGTCGCGGCGTCGCGCGGCGTTGGGCGTGTGCATCAGCATGCCGTCAAGAGGGGGTGGCGTAGATCCCTGGCGCGCCCTCGCGTACGGTACGGCGCGCGTTCATCCAGACGAATCCCGCCACCACTGCCACGAGCGCGATGAGTTGCGCCGCGGTGAGCGGGCCGAAGAACCGATCGTCTTTGGCGCGCAGAAACTCGATGAGGAAGCGCTCCAGGCCGGCGAATGCCATGTATGCGCCGAAGAGCCAGCCCTCAGCATGCTTGTGATCGCGCATGCGCCACAGAATCAGGAATATGATGAAGCCGAGGGTGACCTCGAACAGCTGCGTAGGATAGACGGACAACACCGTGCCCGGTGTTATGCCCGCCGGGATGGGGATATGGAACGTCGCCGCCATCTGTCCCGCGGTGGACGGTGGGGCTCCCTGCGGAAAACTGACGGCGAATCGTGAATTCCACGGGCGGCCGTAGTCATCGCCTACGGACCAACAGCACGTCCGTCCCATCGCATACGCGGCCGCGATGGCGATACCGGCCACATCGGCAATGCGCTGCACGCGCAGATGTCTGAGCTTGATGACCAATAGTACGGCCAGGATCCCGCCGGCGAGCCCACCCCAGAAGACGAAGCCGCCGCGACTCCATAGGTCGCGAATGTCGCCGGTGAGAAAGACGTAATAGATCTTCGCGCCCAACAGACCGCCGATTACCGCCGCGAATACGAGGTCGACGATTGCCTCGGGATCGTGGCCCCGCCGCGCGAGCTCCCGCTGCGTGATGATCTGCGCGATCAGGAAGGCGAGCAGCACGGCGGTGCCGTTGCCGGTGTGTGGCAGCTTCCCGACGGAGT
>JANWIF010000078.1 GCA_025450035.1 Gemmatimonadaceae bacterium | reverse complement strand
TGCCGCTGCAGGTCGCGGTGAGTCGGTTGGAGCGGTGGGACTTGTAGGGGAGCGTCGCAGCGATAGGCGGTCGCGCGAGCCGACGCGGCGACTCACGCAGCCAGCCGCGTCCCGCACCCCGGACAGTATCGCGCACCCGCTTCGGTGACCGCGGCACCGCACCGCGCGCACGCGCCGGCGAGAAACCGGCCGCACGTCGAGCAATACGCCGCGTCCGGTTCAGGACGCGGACCACACGTCTCACACGCCCGAGCCGCCGCGCGGTAGGCGTGGATCATCGCCTCCACCTCGTCGTCGCTCACACCGCCCGACGCGGCATCCTCGGCCCGCATCGCGGCCAACGCCTCGCGCGTGTAGGTCGCCTTGAGGCTGGTGTAATCGGCGTCCGAGAGCTTGCCCGTTTCCCGATCGAACTCGACCTCGCGCAACGCCGCGACGGCACGCGCCGCGCCGGTCTCCTCCGGAGGCTCCGATGCGAACACCGGTTCGGCGCGCGAGGAGTCGCGGAACAGCGGGAAGAGCACGAACGCGAGCGCGGCCAACGCGAGCACCGTGCCCAGAATCAACGTGGTCATGGATCGTCGCGGTGCACCAGACTGTCCAACCGCTTGAGCTCGTCCGGCGTCCCCTCGACGGGCAACGACGCCACCGGCGCCTCACCCGCCGCCGGCGCGTGCCACCGCCGCAACAGCGCGACGACCAACGCGGCGCCAACGCCTAACGCAACAAACGGCATCAGGTAGCCGGCCAGGTTGAAGCCGCGCTTCTCGGGCTCCATCAACACGCGCTCGCCGTATACGCCCACAAAAGCGTTGATGATCTCGGACGCCGAATAGCCGCCGGCCACCAACGCCATCACATCCTTGTGCATCGCCGGCGAGATCTGACAACTGAAATCGGTCGTCCGACACGTGAACACGTCAAGGGTGCACCCGCACTGACAATGAAGACGGTGCTCCAGCGCATCCCGCTGCAGATCGCTCATCGACGGGCCCGTCCCCCCCCCCCTGGACGGCAGACGCACAGGATGGTACCGCGCCTCATCCATGGGGACGTTGGCCGCGCCCATGTTCGGCATCTGCTGCTGCTGCGCACCCACGGCCCGCGCCAGCGCCGCCGATGCGAATCCGGCGCCTGCTACTATGAAAAACTGCCGCCGGTTAGGCATTACGATTCCACTCCCGCGTGCTCGGGCGCCATCTGCGCCGCGTAGCCCGCCTGCGGCCGCCGCCGCTCGGCTTGCGGCCACATCACGATCAGCCCGCCGATCGCCATGATCATGCCCCCGTACCACACCCACCACACGAGCGGATTGAACGTGATCCGCATCTCGGCGGTATCAGTCCCCGTGACACCGGCCAGCACCACGTACACGTCCTGATGCGGCTGGTCGAGTATGCCGACCTCGGTGGCCGGCTCGAACGTTGGATTCCCCTGACTGTCGACGTACTGCCGCTTCTCGGTCTTGATGATGCCCACGTGCTTGCCGTTGCGCCGCGCGTCCAGCAGCACCGCCGTGGTCTGCCGGTTGAGCTCATCATACTGCGACACCCCCTGACTCACGAACGTCCAGTTGTCGCCGTATGAATCCACGGCCGCGTACGTCTGACCGCCGCGCAGTGTGACGTCGAATTCCTTCTTGAAGGCGAGACCGGCAAACGCCGCGAACAACACCACGATGCCGACGTGTACAATGTACCCGCCGTAGCGGCGGCGATTGCGCACCACGAGACGGAACAGCGCCACCGGGAAGCTCTCGCCATACATCCGATGACGCGCCCTGACCCCCTTCTGAAATTCCTGGAAAATGGTGCCCAGCACGAACCCGGCGAGCGTGTACGCGATCAACGAGTACACGTGGCGCATGCCCAGCCCGAACAGCACCATGCCCGCAAGCAGCCCGCACACCACAGGGCCGGTGAACTGGCGCCGCAGATTCTTGACCGACGCACGCCGCCACGCGATGAGAGGGCCGATGCCCGTCAATGCCAACAGGCCGAGGCCGAGCGGCACGTTCACCTGATTGAAGAACGGCGGCCCAACGGTGATTTTCGTGCCCCGCACGGCCTCGCTGAGAATGGGGTACAGCGTGCCCCACAGCACCGAAAACGCAATGCCACACAAGAACAGGTTGTTGAACAGGAAGCTCGCCTCGCGGCTCCAGATGCTCTCCAGCTCGGCGTGCGACCGGAGGTCGTTGAGCCGCGTCGTCACCAGATACGCCGTGAACGCGATGGCGATGATGAGAAATCCCAGAAACCAGTAGCCGACGGACGATTGCGCGAATGCGTGCACGCTCGAGATCACGCCGCTGCGCGTGATGAACGTGCCGAAAATCGATAGCAGAAACGCCGAGACCACCAGCGTCACGTTCCATTTGCGCAGCATGCCGCGTTTCTCCTGCACCATGATCGAGTGCAGGAACGCGGTGTTGATGAGCCACGGCAGGAACGACGCGTTCTCGACGGGATCCCAGGCCCAGTAGCCGCCCCATCCAAGCTCGACGTACGCCCACCACATGCCGAGGATGATGCCGACGGTATTGAAGAACCAGGAGAGCAGCACCCATCGGCGCACCGACGCCAGCCATTCACTATCCAGTTTGCGCGTGATGAGCGCACCCACGGCATACGCGAACGGAATGGCGGTGGCGATGTAGCCCAGATACAGGTTAGGCGGGTGCGCCGCCATCCCCGGATTCTGCAGTTGGGGATTGAGACCGCGGCCATCGGGTGGAATCCAGTCGAGGCGCGCATACGGATTGGCCCCGAAGCAGAGCACGAGAATGAAAAACAGCGCGATGCCCGAGAGCGTGGGCACCACCCATGGCATCAACTCGTGGTTGCTCTTGCGCCCCGTGTAGACCGCGATGCTGGCATAGATCGAAAGGATCAGCGCCCAGAACAGCAACGATCCTTCCTGACCGGCCCAGAATGCGGTGAACTTGTACACGCTGGGCAGGTTGGCACTGGTGTACGACGCCACGAAGCGGAACGAGAAGTCCGAGGTGAGCAGCGCGGTCCAGAGTCCCACGGCGGCCAGCACCACGAAACCGGCCATCGCAAACAGCGCTCGCCGCGCGCTGGCAATCAGCTCTACGCGCCGAGTGTACGCGCCCGCGAATCCGGCCGTCGTCGCCCAGGCAGCCATGAGGAGCGCCACCCACAGCGACAACTCGCCAATGAGAATCATGTGCGCGTCGCGCTCGGCGGTGCGCTACGATAGCCAGGGGTGGACCGGTATTTTTCCGGCGCGTTCTCGTAGCGTGAGGCGCACTTGGCCAAGACGGTGGTCGCGCGGAACGTCCCGTTGGGCGCCAACCGGCCTTCGAGGACGACGTCAACGCTGTCCGTGAACGTATCGGGCGCGATCCCGTGGAAGCTGACGGGAATGGTCTTCGCGCCATCGGTCACGCGGAAGGTCATGTCGCGGCCCCCGGGCGCGCGGTCGATCGACCCGGGCACCACTCGCGCGCCGACCTTCACACCGGTTTGATAGAACGACGGATCGTTGGCGACCCTCGCCTCGAGCTCGGTCGGCGTGAGATAGTACGTCCCGGTCTGTTCGATGGAGCTGGCCATGAGATATCCGGCTGTGCCTAACACGAGCGCGCCGCCGATGAGAAATTTCGTGCGTGGCTTGAGGGCCATGTGGCTGTTCTCCCCTGCGTCGGGCGTGTTACCGGGCGTCGCGCGACTGCGCCGCCTCGTTCCGCACCCGCGACATGATGACTTCGAGTTCGGCTTCCGCCTGGGTCCGCTCCTCCGTACTCCACGCCGCCGTCCGTCGACTCAAATCACGCACGCGCTCCAGCATCTCGTTGACGAGATCGCGGAGCACGGCATTCGCGCGGCGTTCCCCAACGGTATCGACTGACCCCGGTTTGGAACCGGTATCGCTCATGGTACGCTCCGGATGGTGGCGGGCGCCGCTCCGGCATTGGCCGCGACGCACCTGGCGGCGCACCTAATATAATAGATCGCCATTCCCCCCCCGAACTAGACACGAGCGAGCGCGGGAGTAAGCCCAAGTGCGCGGAATTCGTGCCCCAGGAGCGCGAGCGATCGATTGAGCAGCGCCCGGTTGCGCGGCACGTTCACCCAACTGCTCGCACCCGATGGATGCGGCAACGGAATGACGCGCGCCAACTCGCCGCCATCGGCAGCCGGACGCTCGTGACGGCGTCCCACAAGCTCGTGCATCGGCCGCGGACCCAGAAATCGGCTGATGGCCAACCGGCCCACCGGAATGAGGAGCGCCGGTTTGATCAGCTCGAGCTCCGCCTCAAGCCACGACGCACACAGTTCCTGTTCGTGCGGCGACGGCACACGGTCGCCGCGCCCACTCGGGCTCGGCCCCGGATAACAACGGGTGATGGCCGCGATGTACACCTGGTCGCGCGCCGCAGCCTCGTCCAGACCGGCGCGCGCCAACCAGCGAAAGAGCGTGCGCCCGGCCCGCCCCGCGAACGGGCGACTGGCCCCTATCTCCACCTGTCCCGGCGCCTGCCCAACGAGCATCACCAGCGGCGCGCGCGCGCGCGACACCACCGGCACCACCGCGGGATCGGAGAACCCGCATCGGCGACAGGCCGAGAGCGCGGCGACGTGCGCACGGAGCGCGCACTCCAACGATGCGCCACTCACTTCGTATCGCGGGCCCACGCCAGTGTCGCCCGGACCGCCCGCGCCCACTCCTTCGCGCCATCGGCCGCCGCGCGCGCGCCGGATCCGGGCGTGAACGTCCGGAACGTGCGCGTGGCCAGGAACGTCGCCGCATCGGGCCAGATGCCGGCGGTCACCCCCGCCAACCCGGCCGCGCCTAACGCAGTGGTTTCCACCACATCGGGCCGCTCGACCGGCACCCCCAGGACGTCGGCCTGGAACTGCATCAACCAGTCGTTGTCGCTGGCGCCGCCATCCACGCGCAGCCGGTCGAACCGCGCGCCGCTGCGCTCGCGCATGAGCGCGAGCACGTCGGCGGTGGAATAGGCCATGGCCTCGAGTGCCGCGCGCGCCAGGTGCGCACGCGTGCTGCCGCGCGTTAGGCCAACGATGGTGCCGCGCGCGGCGGGCTCCCAGTGCGGCGCGCCGAGGCCCACCAGCGCCGGCACGAACGACACGCCGCCGGTGGAGTCGACGCTGCGCGCGAGGGCCTCCGTCTCGGCCGCCGCGCCAATGATGCCGAGTCCATCGCGCAACCATTGCACCGCCGCGCCGGCTATGAAAATCGCCCCTTCGAGCGCGTACGCCGGTGCGCCGCGTGCATCACACGCCACCGTCGTCAGCAAGCCCCCCCCCTCCCCCGCCCCCCCCGCTCGAGCCCGCCGCGCCCCCGTGTTGAGGAGCAGGAATGCGCCCGTGCCATACGTGTTCTTGCCGTCACCGGCCTCCCAGCATCCCTGTCCGTACAGCGCGGCCTGTTGGTCGCCGGCCATGCCAACGATGGGTATCTCGGCGCCAAGATGCTCACGTCGCGTTACTCCGAACGAACCGCCCGACGGCCTCACCTCGGGCAACATCGACATGGGCACGCCGAACAGCGCGCACAATTCCTCGCTCCACCGCATCGTCGTGATGTCGAACAGCATCGTGCGCGATGCATTGGTAGGATCGGTGGCGTGAACGAGGCCGCCGGTCAGCTGCCACACGAGCCAACTGTCCACCGTGCCGGCCAGCAGGTCCCCGCGCGCCGCTCGCGCCGCACGATCGTCGCGTGCGAGCAGCCACTCGAGCTTCGTGCCCGAGAAGTACGGGTCGACAACGAGACCGGTACGGTCGGCGATCCACTCCGATCGCGGTTGGAGTTCCGCGCACCGGTCCGCGGTGCGCCGGTCCTGCCACACGATCGCGCGGCTCACCGGGTCGCCCGTCGCGCGATCCCACATCACGACCGTCTCGCGTTGGTTCGTGATGCCGATGGCATCGGGCATGACGTTCGCCTGCGCGATCGCCGCTCGTGCAGCCTCGAGCGTGCATCGCCACAGGTCGTGTGGATCATGCTCCACCCAACCGGGCTGGGGATAGTGCTGTGGAATCTCCCGATACCCGCGCCCCGCCACGCGGCCATCCGCGGCGATCACCAGGCACGTCGACCCGGTGGTGCCCTGATCGATGGCGAGCACGTGTTTCACGGATCGCGAAACCGATACGGCGGCCAATGCACCCCCCGATCGCTCACGATCGCCGTGACGAGCGCAGCCGGCGTCACATCGAACGCCGGATTGTCCACCGCCACGCCCTCCGGCACGGTCCAGCGGCCCCCTCCCGATCCGCGGGCCACTTCGTCGCGCCCGCGCTGTTCGATGATGATCGCTTCACCGTTAGGCAGCGACGCATCGAACGTGGACGACGGCGCGGCCACGTAGAACGGGATGTCGTGAAAGCGCGCGGCGATAGCGAGGGCATAGGTGCCGATCTTGTTCGCCACGTCGCCGTTGGCCGCGATACGGTCGGCGCCCACGAGCACCAGATCCACGCGGCCGGCGCGCATGGCGCTGGCCGCGGCACCGTCGGTGAGCACGCGCACCGGAATCCCCGCGCGCGCCAGCTCCCACGCCGTTAGGCGGCTCCCTTGCAGCAAGGGGCGCGTTTCGCACGCCAGCACCGACACACGCGCGCCGCGGTCGGCGACCACGTACACCGGAGCGAGGGCGGTTCCGATCCCCGTTGTCGCCAGGGCGCCGGCGTTGCAGTGCGTGAGCACGCGCGCTCCTGGGTCCAACAGCGACGCGCCGTGCTCCCCAATGCGACGGCACATGG
>JANWIF010000077.1 GCA_025450035.1 Gemmatimonadaceae bacterium | reverse complement strand
GAAGCCCCAACTATCGGGCTGCTGCTCTGGCGCATTCGAAAAGTGCTGGAGGAGCACCCGCGTGAGTACGAATTGATCGTGCTCGACGATGGCAGCACCGACGCAACGGCCGAAACGCTCAAGCCATACACCGATCTGCTGCCGCTCACCGTGCTGCGCCACGACAAGTGCCGCGGCTACGCCAGCGCCATCGACACGCTGGCGCGGACGGCCGTCAAGCGTACGCGCTATCCGCGTCGCGATGCAATGATTCTCATGCAGGGCGATTTCACGGATCAACCGGAAAGCATCCCCGAGCTCGTGAAGCGGTTCGAGGGTGGCGCGGACGTGGTGATCGCCGAGCAGCCGCCGTCACCGCGCGTGCCCGCGGCAGTGCGTCGTCTACGCCTGCTTGCGCCGTGGGTGGTTCGCCCGTTTCTCAAGGTGGCCGGCGTGAGCGATCCCTTCGGCACCTTCCGACTATTCCGCATTGCCGTCCTTCGCGATGTCATTCGTGACGCGGGCGACGCGCCGATCACGCAGTGGAGCGGTTGGGCCGCCAATGTCGAACTGCTCGTCAAAGCCACACGCTTCGCGCGACGCATCGAAACGGTCACGCTCGATCCCCGCTATGACCTTCGTCCCCGCGCCACGCGCGTGCGGCCCCTGGCCGGCGCGCTCGATCTCTATCGATTCGGTTGGGCCTACCGGGGCCGGCGGATCACCAGCCCATCGACATGATTTTCGCTCGCGCTGCGCAGGGGGGAGCGCGCTGGGCGGCGTGTCTCGGCGCCGCCGCGCTCCTGCTGGGCGCCACGTTCACGCCGCAGATCGCGCTCGCCGATCCCACTCTCGGTGCGCACAGTCCCGTCGGGTCGGACACCGCATTCCCCTTCGGCGTAGGCGAGAAGCTCTTCTACACCGTCGCCGTGGGTGGCGCGAAGGTGGGCAACGCCAACATGGAGATCGTCGGCATCGACACGCTGCAGGATCACCCGACGTTCCATTCGGTGTTCACCGTGGATGGCGGCTTCCTGATGTTCAAGGTGCACGACGTCCTCGAGAGCTGGTTCGATACGTCGACGCTTTCGTCACGTCGATTCATCCAGAGAATTCATGAGGTGAATTACAAGACGGAGCGTTATTACGACATCTGGCCCGAGCGCTCCAAGCTTCAGCAGCGCGGGTACCCGGAAATGGAAAGCGTGGAAAATCCGCTCGACGATGGCTCCTTCCTGTACTTCGTGCGAACGGTTCCTCTCGAAGTGGGCAAGACGTACACGTTCAATCGGTACTTCCGCCCGGACCGCAATCCCGTCATCGTGAAGGTGCTCAGAAAGGAGCGCGTCACAGTGGCCGCTGGCACGTTCGACGCGATCGTGATCCAACCCATCATCAAGTCGCAAGGATTGTTTGCCGAGGGCGGCGACGCGCTGATGTGGCTGAGCGACGACCCGCGGCACATTCTCGTGCAGTTCAAGGCGAAAGTGCCGGTGCTGCGAACCCTCGATCTGTACCTGCAATCGTACCAACCCCCGACCTCGGAGACGGCGGCGGGACGGTGAGTGGCGAGGCCGATCTCTCGGCCGTCCGCACGGTCCCAATCGCCCGCCGCGCGAACAAGGTGCGCGCCGAAGAGTTCGCGGCGCCGCCGGGGGGCGATCGCTCCTTCGGCGCTTTTCTGCGTTCCCTCCCCGATGTGCTGGTCGCGGGCGACTTTCGCCGTGTGATCGACGCGATGGTGGCCGCCGCAGGACGCCGGGGTGTGATCGTCATGATCGGCGGACACATCGTCAAGACAGGGCTCTCACCGCTCCTGCTCGACCTCATGCGCCGTGGTGTGATCACGCATCTCGCCATGAACGGCTCGGGCGCCATCCACGACTACGAAATCGCTCGCTGGGGCGGCACTTCGGAAGACGTCGCCGCGGGATTGCGCGACGGCACGTTCGGCATGGCCGAGGAAACGGGTCGCGGTATGAACGAGGCGTTCACGCTCGGGATGGCGCACGGTTGGGGCATGGGTGAGTCGATCGCGCGCGCGCTCGCCGGAGAGCGCGCGCTTGCGCACCCGGAGCTGTCGCTGCTCCTCGGCGCGCGCGAGCTGGCAGTGCCGGTCACGGTTCACGCAGCGTTAGGCGCGGAGATCATCCATCAGCACCCAGCCGCCAACGGCGCCGCGATCGGCGACACCAGTCACCGCGATTTTCGCCGGCTCGCCGCATCGATCAGCACGATAGACGACGGCGGTGTAGTCCTGAATCTGGGGAGTGCGGTGATTCTGCCCGAGGTCTTCCTCAAGGCGCTCACCATTTCCCGCAACTTGCACGCTGGACGCCCAACGAACTTCACGACGTGCGACTTCGACATGGTGCGGCACTATCGGCCGCGAGTGAACGTCGTGCAGCGGCCAACCCAGGCTGGCGGGCAGGGTTTCGAGATCACGGGGCACCACGAGCTCATGGTGCCGCTGCTAGTATGGGGCGTGGTGGAAGGGATCGAGCGCCGGGCCGCAACCTGAGCCCAAGCGCTCAGCCGTTAAACTTCTGTCGCAGCCGGCGCGCCGTATCGGGGCTCACGATGCGTATGATCAGATAGATCAACGCACCAACGATCGCGATCTTGAGGGCCACGAAGAACAGCCAGAACAGCAGCGCAACAAGTCCGCCGAAGATGTTGAACACAAACTTCAGCGCGATCAACCCGAGGATCGCCAGAGCGCCGACAGAAAATATGGTTCGCAGCATGAGCGTAGTCTCCACAGGGGCGACCGACACCTCGGTCTCGGTAGTCATTACGACCGGCTGGCTCTCGGGGTTTCATAACTCCCCCGTCGCCCAGGTCGGCCGGTCGCATCAGACATGACGTATCCTACGGAAGGCACCCCGGCGCTCGTCCGCGGCGGCGACGTTGTCATCATTGGCGGCGGACTGGTGGGATTGGCCTGCGCGGCCGCGCTATCGGCCCGGGGCGCGGACATCACGATCGTGGCCGATCACCATCCCGGCGAAGCGTCACGTGCCGCGGCGGGGATGTTGGCCCCCGGGGTGGAGCGCGCTGACGGGGCCGCTCACACGTTTGCGATCGCGGCCCGTGATCTCTATCCCAGCTACGTCGAAGCACTAGCCGAAGTGACCGGCACCATCGTGCCAGTCAACCGCGATGGAGTTCTCGAGCTCTTCTTCGAGGAACGAGAAGCCGACGCACGCCGGACCGCACCCATCGACGGCCAACGTTGGCTCACGCGCGCTGAACTGCATTCCATGGAGCCGGCCATTGGCGAGGCCGTCAGCGCAATTTTCTATTCGAACGACGGTTCGGTAGACAACGTCGTGTTGATGCGCGTGTTGCGCGAGTTGGTCGAGGCCAGTTCGACCGTGACCATTGTCCAGGACCATGTCACCGCACTCGACCTGGAAAATGAGCGGCCGCTTGTCCATCTGGCATCAGGGCGCACGATGATCGGGTCGACCGTTGTGCTCGCCGCCGGAGCCTGGTCGGGTGGGGTCGGCGGGCTCCCGCGTCCGCTCCCCGTAGAGCCCGTGCGGGGCCAGATGCTTGCACTCGCCGCCACGCCGGTGCGTCACGTCACGTACGGCCCGCACGGTTACGTGGTACCGCGCGGCGGAGCGCACACCGTGGTCGGCGCAACGATGGAGCATGTGGGTTTCGAGGTCGGCATCACTTCGGAAGGAATGAACGCGCTCGCCGAGGCCGCCAACCGCATTGCTCCCTCCTTCGCCAGCGCCCGTGTACTCGAGCGATGGAGTGGCCTTCGCCCGGTAACCCCCGATCTGCTGCCCATCATCGGCCCGGATCCGGAGTATCCGCCGCTGCTCTACGCCTGTGGCCATTCGCGGAATGGCATTCTGTTGGGTCCGCTGACCGGCGAATGCATTGCAGCCATTGCTTCGGGCGAGGCGCCAGGACTGGACCTCAGCCCGTTTTCGGTCGCGCGCTTCTCGGGTCTACAGATAACCGTCAATTAGCTGTTTAGACGGTACTTGACCTTCCATGTACCTGGCCGAACGGCTAGGTTTGGACGTTCCCCCCGCGTGCATCCCCAACGTTTTGGCGAGTTTGCGCGTCTTGCGTCGATGACGGCCCCTACCTATCAGAAATAATGCCGGACACGCTGTATCAGATTATGGGACGCCACGCGCACGCTTCGCTCCCGGACCGCAAGCCGCCGTGGCTCAAAGTGCGGGCGCCCGGCGGGGAGAACTACCAGCGACTCGGCAATCTGATGCGCGAGCTCGGGTTGCACACCGTATGTGAGGAGGCGCACTGCCCCAATGTGGGCGAATGCTGGGAGCATGGCACGGCGACATTCATGATCCTGGGCGACGTCTGCACGCGAAACTGCGCCTACTGTGCCGTGGCGCACGGGCGTCCGCCGGTATACGACGTCGAGGAGCCGGCCCGCGTGGCCGCCGCGGTCGAGCAGATGCAGCTCCGGCACGCGGTGATCACCTCGGTGGACCGCGACGACCTGCCCGATTTTGGTGCGTCCATGTTCGCCGAGACGATACGGCAGATCAAGCAACGGCTGCCCGACTGCTCGGTGGAGGTTCTCGTCCCGGATTTTCAGGGAAACGAAGACGCCATAGGGGAGGTACTGGGCGCGCATCCCGACATCTACAACCACAACACCGAGACAGTGCCGCGTCTGTACAAGCGTTGCCGTCCCGGCGGCCGCTACGAGCGCGTGTTTCGGATTTTCCGCTACGCCAAGTCCATTGCGCCCGACATTCCGACCAAGACCGGCATGATCCTCGGCATGGGCGAGACGATCGAGGAAGTCGAGCAGACCATGCGGGAGCTGCGTTCGGCGAACGTGGACATCTTGACGTTAGGCCAATACCTGCGGCCGTCGCCCCAGCACATCGCGCTCGACCGGTACTACACGCCCGACGAGTTTCGCGCCCTGCGCGACGCCGGCCTGGCGATGGGCTTCCGTCACGTCGAGTCCGGTCCGCTGGTGCGCTCCAGCTACCACGCGTGGGAACAGGTGCAGAGCATGATGGCCTAACCGGCCGCCCGTGCCCGCGTCCACAGTCCTCCAACACGCCATCCGGTCCGATTCAATGGCCAAGAAAAAATCCGAGTCGTCTGTGAGCACCGTACCCTCTCCGGCGTCGTCGCGGGCGGCGGGCGTCGCGCCATCGCACACCGACCTGCTGCGACAGATGCTGCTCATCCGCCGGTTCGAGGAACGGTGCGCCGAAGCGTACGCGTTAGGCAAAATCGGCGGCTTCTGCCACCTGTACATCGGACAGGAAGCGGTCGGGGTGGGCGCGATCTCGGCGCTGCGCGCGGATGACTACGTCATCTCCAGTTATCGCGACCACGGGCAGGCGCTCGCGCGCGGCATCCCTCCGCGCACGATCATGGCAGAGCTGTTCGGGCGTGTGGACGGGTGTTCGAAGGGCAAGGGCGGTTCGATGCACCTCTTCGATCGGAACATCAACTTCCTAGGTGGCCACGGTATCGTGGGCGGTCATATCCCGCTTGCCACAGGCGTGGGCTTCGCCATCAAGTATCGCGGCGGCGATCAGGTGTGCCTCTGTTTCTTTGGCGAGGCCGCGGTGAACAACGGCGCGTTCCACGAAGCGCTGAACATGGCCGCGCTCTGGAAGCTGCCGGTGATCTACCTCATCGAAAACAACCGCTACGGGATGGGCACGGCGCTCGAGCGCGCATCGGCGATCAACGACATCGCCGAGCGGGCGTGCTCGTACGACATGCCGAACGAAGTGGTGGATGGCCAGGACGTATTAGCCGTGCGCGACGCCGTCCTGCGCGCCACGCAGCGCGCGCGCGGCGAGCACACCCCCACGCTGCTGGAAGTCCGCACCTATCGCTTCATGGGCCACTCGATGTCCGACGCGGCGAGCGGCACGTACCGGACAAAGGAAGAGCTCGAGGAATACATGAAGCGCGACCCGATCATCGTCCTGCGCACCACGATGGAAAAAAACGGCGAATGGTCGGATACCGCCATGACCGCGCTCGACGAGGAACTCAAGGCGGTCGCCCAAGATGCCTGGGATTTTGCCGATGCAAGCGCTGAGCCTGCAGTCGAAGCGCTGACTGAGGATGTGTATGTCTGGTAGTTGGGTGGTTGGCGAACTACGTACTACGAGCGTAGTTCGTCGTTACCAACCACCAACCAATAACCAAGCACCGACCACCAATCACCAACCATCATGCCCGTAGTCACGTACCGCGACGCACTGAACCAGGCGCTCCAGGAAGAGATGCAGCGCGACGATCGCGTCTTTCTCATGGGAGAGGAAGTCGGGGTCTACCAGGGCGCGTACAAGGTCTCCAAGGGGCTGCTCCAGGAATTCGGGGAGATGCGCGTGGTCGACACGCCGATCACCGAGCTCGGATTCGCCGGCGTGGGCGTGGGCGCGGCCATGGTGGGGCTGCGGCCGATCATCGAGTTCATGACCTGGAATTTCGCGCTGTTGGCCATGGACCAGGTGGTGAATTCCGCGGCCAAGATGCTTTACATGTCCGGCGGACAGTTCAACATCCCGATCGTGTTCCGTGGGCCTAACGGAGCGGCGCTGCAGCTCTCCGCGCAGCACTCCCAGGCGTGGGAGTCGTGGCTGGCCCACATCCCGGGACTCAAGGTCGTGGCGCCGGGTACGCCGTACGACGCCAAGGGCCTGCTCAAGAGCGCTGTCCGCGACGACAATCCGGTGATCGTGCTCGAAGGCGAGATGCTCTACAACACGAAAGGCGAGGTGCCCGCCGAGGAGTATCTCATTCCCATCGGCAAGGCGGCGCTCAAGCGCGAAGGCGAGCACTGTTCGATCATCACGCACGGCAAGATGATTCTCGTCGCCCTGCAGGCCGCGGATCAACTGACCAAAGAGGGAATCCGCGTGGACGTGCTCGACCTGCTCAGTCTTCGGCCCATGGACGTCGAGGCGATCACGGCCAGTGTGCGTAAAACCAATCGCGCCGTGGTCCTCGAAGAAGGGTGGGAGATTGGCGGCATCGGAGCGCAGGTGGTCGACTACATTCAGCGGGAGTGCTTCGATGATCTCGACGCGCCCATCGTCCGCGTGCACCAGGTCGATGTTCCGATGCCGTACGCCAAGAATCTGGAGCGGGCCGCCAAGCCCGACGTGCCCAAGACGATCGCCGCCGTAAAGAAGGTCATGTACCTGGATCAGTGATGGGCGGCTCGCGACTCAAGCGCAGGGTGTGACATGGCAACGAAGGTGGTAATGGAGGCGCTCTCGCCCACGATGGAGGAGGGGCGCCTGGTGAAGTGGCTGAAATCGGAAGGCGACACAGTCGCCAAGGGCGACGTGTTGGCCGAGGTCGAGACCGACAAGGCGGTGATGGAGCTCGTCGCCCGCGCCGACGGCGTGCTGCGCACGCGCCTGTTGGACGAAGGGCAGACGGCGCCGGTGGGCCAGCTGGTGGGCGTGATCGGTGCGCCTAACGAGGACATCGCCGCGCTGATCGCGAGTCAGCCGGCGGTCGCGAGCGCGCCGGGTGCCGCCAGCGCTGCGGCGCCCGCAGTCGCCGCGCCGGCCATTCCGGCCGCACCGGCTGTCGTAGCGCCACCTCCGACCGCTGAAAGCGCCGCCCGCCCAACCAGACTGGGCAACGCCGCGCCCAAGCACCAGGAACCGCCGCTACCTCCGCCATCCACCGAGCAGGCGCAGCACGCGCAAGACAACGGCGGCCGGCCGCGTTCCTCGCCGCTCGCGCGACGCCTGGCATCCGACCGCGGACTGGATCTCCAACAACTGCACGGCAGCGGCCCTGGCGGCCGGATCGTGAAGCGCGACATCGAAGCCGCCGTCGCCACGGCCACCGCACAGCGTCCGGCGACGGCTGCGACACCACGCCGCGAAGCCGCCGGCGATTTTGCCGATGTTCCGCTCACGCAACTTCGGAAAACCATCGCCCGCCGCCTCGCCGAGTCGATCGGGCCCATCCCGACGTTCTACCTGACCAGCGAAATCGACCTCACCCGCACGGCCGAAATGCGCCAAGCGATGGCGGCCGCGGATACCCGCCTCAAGGTGTCGTTCAACGACATCATCCTGAAAGCCGTCGCCACCGCGCTCGCCCGCCACCCGGAGGTCAACGCCCATTGGTTAGGCGACCGCATTCGTCAATTCAACCGCGTGCACATCGGCATGGCGGTGGCCATCGACGATGGCCTCATCACGCCGGTGATCTTCGACGCCGACACCAAGGGACTGGGCGATATCGCCGCCGAGTCGCGGGAGCTGGCCGCGCGCGCGCGCGATCGCAAGCTCGCGCCCGAGGAATACACCGGCTCAACGTTCTCGGTGTCTAACCTGGGCATGTTCGGCATCGACCAGTTCACGGCAATCATCAATCCGCCCGAAGCGGGGATCATTGCCGTTGGCGCCGTCGAGGACAAACCCGTAGTGCTCGATGGCGCGGTGACGGTTCGCAAGCGCGTGCGGCTCACCATGAGCTGCGACCACCGCGTCATCGACGGTGCGACCGGCGCCCGATTCCTGCAGGACCTGCGACGCATGCTCGAGAATCCGCTCCTGCTGGTCTACTGACGGGATTCGCGCCCACGTTACTCGACACCACCCTCGACCCCGCACACACCATGGCTTCGTACGACGTGATCTTCATTGGCGGCGGCCCCGCCGGATACGTGGGCGCGATTCGCTGCGCCCAACTCGGACTGTCGACCGCGGTCGTTGAGCGCGAGGGACTCGGCGGCACCTGCGTGCTGTGGGGATGCATCCCGGCCAAGGCGCTCCTCGAGAGTGCCGCGCTCGCCACCCACGTGCAGCGCGCGGCCGCGTTCGGCGTGGCCGTGGGCGACGTGAAGCTCGACTACGGTGTGGCCATGAAGCGCTCACGCGCCGTGAGCCAGCAGAATTCCAAGGGAGTGGAGTTCCTGTTCAAGAAGCACGAGATCACCTGGATCAAGGGCACCGCCCGCCTAACCGGGAAGCGCGCAGTCGTGGTGAAGGACGACGCGGGCAAGGAGGAGACCCACAACGCCAAGAAGGCCATCGTCCTGTCCACCGGCTCGCGGGTGCGCGGGTTGCCGCAAGCGGGACTGGAGCTCAACAAGACCACCGTCCTTTCCTCCGACGAAGCGCTGATAATGGAGAAGGCGCCCAAGACGATGGCCGTGATCGGCGCCGGCGCCGTGGGGTGCGAGTTCGCCGATGTGTTCTCGGCGTTCGGGACGCAGGTGACGCTGATCGAAGTGCTGCCCACGCTCTTGCCACTCGAGGACGCCGAAGTCTCCGCCGAGCTGGCGCGCAGTTTCAAGAAGCGCAAGATCGACGTCATCACCGAAGGCCGGATCACGGCGGCCAAAGTGGGCAAGGATTCCGTGACTCTCTCGGTCGAGGTCAAAGGAGAGAAGAAGTCACTCACCGTGGACAAGGTGCTGGTCGCCACCGGCCGCGCGCCTAACGTGGAAGACATGGGCCTCGCGGAGGCGCAAGTCCAGCTCACCGATCGCGGCTTCATCAAGATCGACGCCCGGATGGCCACCACCGCTGAGGGCATCTACGCCATCGGCGATGTGGCCGGTCCGCCGATGCTGGCCCACAAGGGATCGCGCGAAGGCGTGGTGTTCGCCGAGTTGCTGGCCGGCCTGCCGCACGTCCCGCCCGTGAACTACGGCAACGTGCCTAACGCAACGTATTGCCATCCCGAGGTCGCCTCGGTCGGCTTCACCGAGAAGCAGTTGAAGGAGAAGAACGTGGCTTACAAGGTGGGCAAGTTCCCGTTCTCCGCCAGCGGCCGCGCGCGCACGTCGGGCGACACGGAGGGCTTTGTCAAGATTCTCGCCGATCCCAAGTACGGCGAGATTCTCGGCGCGCACATCATCGGTGCGCACGCCACGGAGCTCATCCACGAGCTGGTCGTGGCCCGCGAGAACGAGCTCACGATCGAGGAAGTGGATCTGGCGATCCACGCGCATCCCACGTTGTCGGAGGCGATTGCCGAGGCGGCGCTGGACGTCATGGGGCGGGCGGTGCAGATCTAGACGCTCACATATTCCGTACATCGCGCGGCGCGAGATGACCTATCGTGTTGCCGCGCTTCGTTGACTTGCGGAAAGCCGACGCCCTGGCGAAGCGTCGCCGCGCGGCACAGCTTTTCCGTCCGCGCCCGTCGGGACGTTCTCTCTCTACACGCCAACATCGGGGTACCCATGTCCGCACCATCGCTCAGCGCCCAGGACTCCGCAGTTAATCTCACCTGCAACGATATCCAGAAGAGCATCCGCTTCTACACCGAGGGGCTCGGCTTCGAGATCGTCCAGACGATGGAGAAAGAGGGAAAGACCCAGTACGTCGCCATGCGGGCCGGCGGCGCGCACATCGGCCTCGGTCAGGACGACTTTGCGAAGGGGAAGAACCGCTCGAAGGGCGTCGGTCTCCGCATCTGGCTCAACACGACGCAAGACATCACGGCGCTTGCCCGCCGCGCCACCGGCGCCGGCCTCACACTCGACAATGCTCCGGCAAAGCTGCCGTGGGGCCCGATGGCGTTCGCGCTGACCGATCCGGACGGTTTCAAGCTGACGGTGTCGAACCCCACGAGCGACTGACATGAAGACACGTCGGGAGTTCCTCGTCGGCGCGCCGATTGGAGTGATGGGTGTGATCGCGGCGTGCAATGACGCCGCTGGTAATTCGCGCGCCGCGTCTCCGGCCTCAACAGGCGCCGCGGCTGCGCGGGCGGCTTTCCCCGAATCCATCTCGAGTGTACCGGTGGACGCGCCAACGCTCACCTGGACGCCCAGGCACGACGAACTCGTGTACACGTTCGGCGGCGCGACGGCCCGTCAGCGGATCAAACCCGGCACGCGCATCGTCACGTGGACGGAGGATTGCTTCGACGGAGCGGTGAAAACCGCAGCCGACCTTCCATCGAGAAAGATGACTCCCGGTCACGACAATCCGCAGACAGGGCCGTTCTACGTGGAGGGCGCCGAGCCGGGTGACACGCTGGCGATTCACATCGTGAAGCTGGAGCCCGCGCGGGCATACGCGGTGTCGTCGTTCGCACCCGGATTCGGCGCGCTCGTGGGGAACGATCAGACCGCCATGCTCGGACCCGACTTTCCGGAGACGACGTGGCGCTACGACGTCGATGCACAGCGCCGCGTCGCGCGCAGTTCGTCACGCGATGGCAAGCATTCATGGGAAGTGCCGCTCGCACTCTTCCTCGGCTGCCTTGGCGTCGCGCCCGCCGGCGGCGAGGTGCGCACGACGCTCGTTCCTGCAAACTTCGGGGGCAACATGGACTGCCCCGAGGTGCGCGCGGGCAACACCGTGTATCTGGGAGTGAACGTCGCAGGCGGGCTCGTTTCGTTCGGCGATGGCCACTATGCGATGGGTGAGGGCGAGATCATCGGAGCGGCGATCGAGGGCGCGATGAACGTCGAGGTGTACATCGAGCTGATCAAGCACAAGGCGACACCGATCCCGCGCATCGAAAACGCGCAGGAGATCATGTTCGTCGGCTCCGGGCGGCCGCTCGAGGACGCGGCGCGTGTCGCGTTCAAAGCGATGATCGGCTGGGTGCGGGTGCAGACAGGGATGGCCGAGATGGACGCGTATCAGTTCGTGTCGCAAACTGCGAAGGCGACGATCATCCAGCTCGTTGACCCCGAGTACACGGTGCTGGTCAAGCTCGAGAAGAACCGTGTTCCCGGAGGACGCGGGTGACCCGGCACCCCGGCCCAACGAGCGCGAAGAAGAGGTCGGTCGCATAGATCTCTCGCGCAGCCGTGGGCTGCCCCACCACGCGTGAGCTCGCGAGTGACGCGGGCGCCGGGACGCTTGCATTCCGGTACTGGCATGAAGCGCCTGGTTGTCGCAGCTTGTAGCGCCAACAGGTTGGCATCCCCTCCCCCCTCCCCAACACCTCTACCATTTCCGTTCATCGTCGTCCCCTCAACGCCAAGGTCACGCGTGCGCTACACCGCTGTCATCGCCCCTCTCCTGCTGCTCGGGACCGTGTCATCCGCCAGCGTACGCAGCGGCCGCAAGACCGGTGCGCCGCTAACGGACGTTGCATTCAACGATAATCGTGTGTCGGCCGGTGTCGTACGTGCGGGAGTGCTGAACGTGCACCTCGAAGTGGACACCGGCGAGTGGCGCCCGTATTCCAACGACAGCACCGGGGTTCGTATCCTTGCGTTCCGTGAAGTTGGGCATTCACTGCAGACGCCGGGCCCAATGTTGCGCGTGAGCGCCGGCGCGCGAATTCATGTCTGGATCACGAATCGCGCCGCCACCACGCTCGTGGTGCACGGTCTGGGACCGCGCCGCCGTGCGGTGCTGGACACGCTGATCGTGCCCGCGGGCCAAACGGGCGACGTGGAATTCCTAGCCGATGCCCAGGGGACGTACTACTACTGGGGCTCGACGACCGGCACCGACTTCGAACACCGGCTGTACGAGGACGCCCAACTCAACGGTGCGCTGGTCGTCGACCCGACGGACGTGCGCCAGCGGACGCCGGATCGTGTGTTCGTGATCCAATGGTACCGTCCCGGGCACGATTCCAGGGGCGTTGCATTCCGATCGAACGGATTCTTCACGTTCAACGGCCGCCCGTGGCCGAACACCGAACGCCTAACGTACCAGCAGGGCGACTCCATCCACTGGCGGATCATCAACGCCTCGGCGGATCTGCACCCGCTGCACCTGCACGGCTTCTTCTTCCAGATCCAAGCTCGCGGAGACGAACACCAGGACACGCTCTACTGGCCGGCGCAGCGTCGAATGGCCGTCACCGAGCTCGTCCGCGATGGCTCCACCATGGATCTGGCGTGGTTTGCCGACCGGCCGGGTTCCTGGGTATTCCACTGCCATCTCAACTGGCACGTTGTGCCCAACCCCGGCATCGGAGCGGAGATGCAACCCGTGGCCGTGCGCAATCACGAACTGTTCGTGGGGCCCGTGATGCGCGACATGAACGACCATGCACGCAAAGGGATGGGCGGCCTGATGCTGGGGATCAACATTCGCCCCAGGACCGGATGGCACCCGTACGCCGGCCAACGTCGCCAGCTGCACCTCTACATCGAGAGCGACTCCAGTGCCACCGACACCTCGCGCCGCTTCGGGTACGTTGTGACCGAAGGGAATACCCCGGCGCCACGGACGGTCACGATCCAGTGGCCAGGGCCCACGATCGTATTGCGCCGCAACGAGCCGACAGCGATCACGGTCGTGAATCGGTCACCGGAACCGTCGCAAGTACACTGGCACGGGCTGGAGGATGACAGCTACAACGACGGCGTGGCCGGCGTCAGCAGCAACGCCGGGATGGTGGCCCCGATGATCATGCCTAACGACTCGTTCGTGGTACACCTCACGCCGCCTCGGGCGGGCAGCTTCATGTACCACACGCACCTCAACGACATTCGGCAGTCGAGTCACGGACTGTACGGAGCGCTTATCGTGTTGGACAGCGCTCAACGGTGGGATCCTGACGTCGACCGCATCTACATGCTCAGCACGAACGAGCAAGACGAACCCATCCTGAACGGCGGAAACATGCCGCCCGACGTCACGTTCCAGGCTGGCAAGACATACCGCCTGCGGTTGATGAACATCACAATGGGCGCGCCCCTCGTGGAGTTTCGCCTGATGCATGACGGCATGCCGATCCGATGGACTCACGTGGCGAAAGACGGATTCACTCGGCCCGCGTGGCAACGCGTGGCCAGCCCCGCCCGCCAGCTCGTGAGCATCGGGGAGACCTACGACATGCAGGTGATGATGCGCAAACCGGGCGACCTGGAACTGGAGGTGCGACGCGCCAACGAGACCTTGGTCGCCCGGCAAGTCATTCACGTGGTCGCGCCGCACTGAGGCCGCTACCTGGAAAACACCGCCCCGTGTGGCACGACGTTGCCAATGAAGCCACGCGGCCAATTCGCACCCGCAAGGCCGATCCCGGCCTGTTTGCTCCCTGGGTCACGAAATTGCTTGTCAACGGACAAGCGCCCATTCGCAGGATCGAAGTTGATGATGTACAGCCGGTTTCCCTTGCCTGCCGAATTCAATACGATCCGACGGCCGGTGTGATCGACGGCAATCCAGTGGGGCTGCTCATCGACGCCAACACTGACGCGTGACACTTCGCGCGGACGCTCTGGATCGCGGATGTCGAGCGCGACAAGGCCGTGATCCGCTGGCACCGTTTGGATCCAGTAGTGCGACGTAAGGATCGGAACGCCGCAGTCGAGGCCATCGAAACGGTGAACGAATATCGCTGTTGGCTTCGCACTGTCGGTATTCCGCAGCAGATACAATCCGCAATTGAATGTGTGGATGTACACACTCCGGCCATCGGCGAGCAAACGCGGCTCTCCCGTATACAAGCTCGCATTTCCGCGCGGGCCATTCGGACCCGGCGGGAGCGCGATGCTGCGCAACAGCGTGAGATCCGACAGGCGCCAGATCTGCACCCATTGCGACGTGGCCGCCGAGTCGCCCTCATCCATGTCGGTGGTGGTCGACACGGCGCGATCGAGACCCGGCATGGGAAGCACGCTGTATGGATAGATCAGTCGGTCGCTGATCGTCGTATCGACGGCGCTCGCGGAGATGAGCGCGTGGCCGCGCTCATCCATCTCCACCAGTCCGCCGGTGACGTGTGGCTGAGCGCTCGTCATCCCGGCCGTCGTCGCGAGCGGCATCCGCATCTGCGCTGCGGTGTTCGCATTAGCGCGATATTGAAACGTCGCCAACACCCGGCCGTTAGGCAGTCGAATGAACGTATGTGGATGGCTGAACCCCGCCACGTCTCCGAACGAGGCAAGGATCCGTGGCTTCCGCGAATCGTGCAGATCAAACAGCCACGTATGCCCCGCGGGGAAGTCGTTCGCGAGGAGATGGCCGCTCGGCGGAAGCTCATGCTCGGTATGATGCGGCATCCCGATGGTCCCTGTCGGCACGCTCGCCACCACCCGGCCGTAGGTCGCCGACGCAGGGTTGGCGTCGATCGTTGCCATGAAATCGCTCGCGCCCGTACCGCCAACCCACACGAACAGGTACGACGACTGACTCGCCGCGATCTGGGGCGTTGCTGCCAGAGCCAGGACAACCAGCAGTCGGACGAGTTTCACGCCAGCGATAGTGCGCCGCACTCTCTCCGTTGTCAAACGGAGACACCCGCCCGATCACGGATTGTCTGAGCCCCGAACGGCACACAACTCGTTCACTACGGTAAAGCACACGCCCGCCCCGCTTGTGCCTCGGCACCGACACCCTTACGGTACGGAAGCGGTCGAACCGCTGCGATTTCCACGCGTGCTGCGGCACTCTCACGTCGAGTGAGCCAGTGACCACTCCCGATCAGCCCGGACAGCCCGAGCAGGAAGCGACGCGGCCGTCGTCGCCGGCTGCGCCCAAACTGTGCCCGCAGTGCGGAACCCGGTACGCGCTGGACCTTGTGTTCTGCCCGCACGATGGATCGTCGCTCACGCTCCCCGGTGCGGTGGACCTCGAAGGCCAAACGCTGGGCGGACGATACCGCGTCGTCCAACGGCTCGGCGAAGGCGCGATGGGCCGCGTGTACGTCGGCGAACACATCAAGATGGGGCGGCGCTGCGCCATCAAGGTGATGAGCCACGAGCTCCTCGGCGATGCCGATGCGATCTCGCGTTTCAATCGAGAAGCCACGAACGCCAGCCGCATCCAGCACCCCAACGTCGCGGCCATCTACGACTTCGGTGAGTCGACCGGAGGCGTGGTGTTCCTGGCGATGGAGCTCGTGGCCGGCGAGGCGTTGTCCAGTATCTGCGAACGGGAACGCATCGTACCACCGGATCGCGCCGTCGACATTGCACGGCAAGTAGCCGACGGTCTCGAGGCCGCCCACGAGATGGGGATCGTACACCGCGATCTCAAACCCGACAACATCATGGTGAGCCGCGCGAAGAACGGCCGCGACCTGGTCAAAATCGTCGACTTCGGCATCGCTAAGGGTACGCGGCCGTCGACCACCACCAGCGAGCGCGAGTACCTCACGCGCACCGGCGTGATCGTGGGCACACTCCAGTACATGAGCCCGGAGCAGCTGGCGGGCGAGCCAGTGGATGGACGTAGCGATGTGTACGCGTTAGGCTGCATCCTGTACGAGATGCTGACCGGCGAATCCGCCTTTGCCGGACCCACCTTCGAGGCGCGCCTGAGCCGCCGCCTGACGGGAGCGCCGTTGCGCCCGCGCGACGCCAATCCCGCGGTGCCGGCATGGCTAGACGCCGTGGTGGCCAGAGCGCTGAGCCGCGACCCGGGCCAACGGTTCCAGACCGCCAGCGGACTGCGCGACGCCCTGACCACCGGGGCCGCGGCGCACGCAGCGCCGACGCCGCGTGCGCGTCGGCTGTGGTTCTCAGCCGGCGCGCTGGCCGGCGTAGCCGTGCTCGTCGCGTTAGGCATGAGCTGGCGCCACTCCGCGTCGAACGGCGGCCAGGATACGCCGCCCAGTACCGCAGCGGCGGCCAGGCCGGCGCCAGCCGTGCCGCCGCCGGAGCCGCTGCCTATTGCGCACGCCGCCGGACCGGCACCGGCGGCACCCAGTGCGTCGGCGCCCCAGCCGGAGACGCCTCGGCGCGCCGCCAACGCGTCATCCGCGTCGCTCCAACTCGCCTTGCTGACGGGCCAGCGCCAGGCGCTCGCCGCCCGGCAAGACGCGGTGGACTCCGGCGCGGCGCGAGACGTCGTTAGGCGCGGCGATCAGCTGATGAAGACGGCCGACAGCGCCATCGGGCAGCATCAGTACGACGCCGCAATGCGCGCAATGCTCGATGCGCAGCGCACCTGGGCGGTGGCCGCTCAGGCCGCCGCCGCGAGCCGGCTGGCCACGCAACCCGCTCGCATCACCACACCGCCCGCGACAGTGCCGTCATCGGCGGCAGTCCGCTCGGCGCCAGCACCCGCGGTCCCCCCGCCCACCGCGGCACCGGCTCCGCCTAACCCGGCGCAAGCGGCGGACCCGACGCCCGCGATCCAGGCCGCGATCACAAACTACGCCCGCGCGCTCGAATCACGCGACGCCGCCCAACTCCGCGCCGCTTATCCCGCGCTCACGTCCGATGAAGCGCATCGCTGGCAGGACGTCTTCGACGCCACCAATCATCTGTCGGCGTCGCTGACGGTCATCCAACCGGTGCACCTGACCGCCTCGGGCGCCGAGGTCGATGTCGCGGCCACGTTCGACTTCGATTACAAGCGCGGCGTCAACGGGGATCGGCACCCGACGGCCACGTACCACGCGGTGCTGGTTCGCGACAGCCAGCAGTGGCGCCTCGCATCCATCCGCTAGCGCCGCCCCTCACAGGTTGTACTCCAGCCCCAACGTCCAGATCACGTTCGAGCGGAGCCCGCCGCGGTTCATTGGCAGGATCACGTTCATGACGCCGGTCGTCCCCGAATCCATGCGCAGCTTGAACCCGAACGAGGCATTCACGATGTCATCGCGGCCGTTCGGAATGTTCGTGGGGGTGATCGTGCGCTGGAACGGCGCGATGATCTGAACGGGTGGTGGGATGATGAGCTTGCTCGGGCCGAGCTGCCACTCCGAGATCACATCGAATGACAGGGTGGCCCAGTCGGACATGAGATGATCGAAGCCCGCCGTCGCGAGTAGCGCGTTGTTCTCCAGATTGCCGCCCCGATAGTAGAACCCGCCATTGAAGTGCGGCGTGAAGGCGCCGAACCGCGCCGAGAACACCCCGAGTCCGCGGAACCCGAACGCGCCCGCACCCAGGAAATCGTTCGCGTCGCCGGTCGGTAGGCGGGCGTCGGCGAGCAGCGAGAACGAGGCGCGCGGCGACGAGTTCAGATTCAGCTTCGCGCGGAGCGAGATGTCGCCTAACCCACTGGCCGAGCCGCTGGCCGAGCTCTGCGCGCTGAGCACCGGGTCGGTGGGCGTGCCGGAGAAGAAGTGCTTGGCCGGTTGGCCGAACGGCACGATCTGCGCGGTGCTCTCCCCGCTCACCGACGCGTGTCCGACGGGGACCGCAATGCCGACGTCGACGTGATCGGACAGTCCGTACGTGAGATAGAACGAGCTCACGTACAGGTTGACGTGGAGCTGCGTGCGAACCTCGATGAAGTCGTTCTCGTAGGGCGAGTCACCGAGTCCGGGCGCACCGACGTCTTCGTGCGTGAAGTTGAGCTCGATGTCGCTCAGGGGAACGCCGCGCAGCGTACTGAAGTTCACGTTGGTCACGTTGCCTCCGACGAGCAGCCGCCCGCGGCCGAGCGTCGGGCCGCGTTCCCCGAACACCGGTCCCGACGACTCGGCCGTCCGCTGCGGCAGGCCGTTGACCAGGGTGAACGTCGCGCCGCTCGTCGCCGCGCTCACCGGAAGATCGGCCGAGCTCAGGCCGATGGCATCGGTGAGAAAGGAGAGAATCGTCGCGTTGCCGGCGACGTCCGCCGGAATGAAGTGGTCGCCGTGCCCGTTCTGCGCGAGCACCGAGCCGGCGAGACACAGCGGCTGGCCGCAATTGCCGAAGGTGAATAGCTGGGTAATCGTGGACCGAAGACCCTGGGCCCGAAGCGGTGCGGCGAGGACGGCAAGGGCGGCTACGGCGGGGAGACAGCGGCGCATGGACGGACCTCGGCAGGAGGGAGTGTGGACGGCAACACGCCGCCTTCATGAACTCGAGTGATCCTCGATCTGATCGCCTAACGGATGCCCCGGCCTCACCGCGTCCCGTGCAGTTGCCATAGGGTCGTTCGCGCGCGCGGTCCCCGTGGTCGCCGCCTAACGACTTGGCCAGGTTGCGGGAAATGACAATAGTGTAGCCGCCAACCGGCCACCCGCAATAGCTCGCCCGCGCTCCGAGTGGACGCGCTTACCATCTCCGAGCTCCCGATGAAGCGAATCCACCGGGGGCTGCGGGGGATCGGACCGCCTGGATGCCCGTGGCCGTTCGCCAGTCGATCAGGTCCCTCCGCCGCCCAGCACCTTGGCGATCGCGGAGATGGTATTCCAGTTGCGCGTGGTGACCGGTACCCCAAAGAGCCGGTCGAACGCGCCGAGGTAGCTGATGACCTTCATGTGGTGCCGGTACAGGCCAAAGACGAACCGGTTGTCCCTCGCGAGGATTTTCACCAGCCACTGGCCGCTAGAAGGAAAGCTCGCGGGGATGGTCGGCGCGGTGCGGGGGCG
>JANWIF010000076.1 GCA_025450035.1 Gemmatimonadaceae bacterium | reverse complement strand
TATGTCCTGATGACAACAGGCCGCCCCCCCCTCCCGTCGCGGGGCGGCCTTTCGTTGTGCATCGGCGGCTGCCCGGAGCGCACGGTCAGCGTCGCGCACTACTGGCTTCCGGACGGAACGCAAGACCAATCCCGAATCCGGTCTTGCTCGGGAGGGCGCCTACCTTGCCCACGGTCAGTGCGCCGCGCAGCGAGAGCACCGGATTGAGCTCCCAATCCGCGCCAATGTCGAAGTCGACGTTCACGTTGGTGCCCGTGCCAAAGCAATCGCTCACGCACGCGTCTACCGAAAGCCGCGGCGCCACATATGGCGTGATCGCCATCCCACCCTGCAACGGAAACCGGTGGCCTACGGACACCCCGATCGGAACACGGATGTAGCTGAGGTCACTCGAAAAGGCGCCGTAGAGCCCGCCGGTGAGAATCAGGTCGAGCGGCACCTGCTGCGTGGAGCGCATCAGCCGCTGGCCGATCGCGCCGCCCAGCATGAAGAGCGTCGAGTTGCCGGACGGCGAATCGAACCCGACGTCGAACGCCAGGTGCGTATCGGGGCCGATCCCTTCGCGCCACTGCGCGAGTCCGGCCGTACCATAGTCGCCGCCGCCGGCAACCGCGAACGTGAATTCGCGCGTCGAGATGGTCGGGGGCTGAAACGCCGGATAGTGCCATGCCTGCGCGTCGGCCGCGCCGGCAAGAGTGATCGATGCCGCACCCGCGACGAGCGCCGCAACGATGGTCGACGTCCTGGACTTCATTATTGGTCTCCTCCCTGGAATGCTCGCCTTACCGATTGATGCTCGCTCGCTCCGTCACGACACGAACCTGATTGTCCACCACCTGCAGAAACCCGCCCGCAACCGAGAAGCGCAACGTATCGCCGCTCTGTTCCACGCGCAGCGTCCCTTGACCCAGCGCGGTGATCATCGGCGCATGGCCGGTCAATATCCCGACTTCGCCGTCGAACGCCGGCGCTACGACAGAGTTCGCCTGCCCTTCGAACACCGTCGCTTCCGCCGAAATGACTGAGACTGTGAGCACTCCGCGCCTCAGTCCTTGATGGTCTTGGCTTTCGCCACTGCTTCCTCGATGCCACCCACCATGTAGAACGCCTGCTCCGGCAGCTCGTCGAACTCGCCCGCGACCACGCGCTCGAACGACTGCACGGTGTCCTCGAGCTTGACGTACTTGCCTTCAATGCCCGTAAACTGTTGGGCGACAGCGAACGGCTGCGACAGGAACCGCTGCACGCGACGCGCGCGTGCGACCACGCGCTTGTCATCCTCCGACAACTCGTCCATACCCAGGATCGCGATGATGTCCTGCAGTTCCTTGTACCGCTGAAGAATGCGCAGGACCTCCGAGGCGGCGCTGTAATGACGATCGCCAAGGTACTGCGCAGCGAGAATCCGCGATCCCGACGCGAGCGGGTCTACTGCAGGATAGATGCCGATCTCCGTCAGCGCACGCGACAGGACCACGGTGGCGTCCAAGTGCGCGAACGCGGTGGCCGGCGCGGGGTCGGTGATGTCGTCGGCCGGCACGTAGATAGCCTGCACCGACGTGATCGATCCGTCTTTGGTCGACGTGATGCGCTCCTGCAGATCGCCCATCTCCGTCGCCAACGTCGGCTGGTATCCCACGGCACTGGGCATCCGGCCCAGCAACGCCGACACCTCCGAGCCCGCTTGCGTGAACCGGAAGATGTTGTCGATGAACAGCAGCACGTCCTGATGCTCGACGTCGCGGAAGTATTCGGCGACCGTTAGGCCAGAGAGGCCGACGCGTAAACGCGCTCCGGGCGGCTCGTTCATCTGTCCGTAAATCAAGGCCACTGAGTCGAGGATGTTGGCTTCCTTGAACTCGAGGTAGAGGTCGTTCCCTTCGCGCGTCCGCTCCCCCACGCCGGTGAACACCGACCGGCCGCCGTGCCCCTTCTGCACATTGTTGATGAGCTCCTGGATGATGACGGTCTTGCCCACACCGGCGCCGCCAAAGAGCCCGATCTTTCCGCCTTTCACGAACGGCGCCACGAGATCGATGACCTTGATGCCCGTCTCGAAGATTTCGGTCTTGGGCTCGAGGTTCACGAAGGGCGGACTCGCCCGGTGAATGGGCCACCGCGGCGCATCGGCCGCGATCGCCGGCCCGTTGTCCACCGGGTCGCCGAGCACGTTCAGGATGCGGCCTAACGCCGCCTCGCCGACCGGAACCGTGATCGGGCCAGCCGTGTCCGTCACGTTCATGCCGCGCTGCACCCCGTCGGTGGTCGACATGGCGACCGCGCGCACCTGGTTGCGGCCAATGTGCTGCTGCACTTCGGCCACCAACCGCACGCGTCCGCCGCCGTCGGAATCCTGGTCGATCCGGAGCGCGTTGTAAATCTCCGGCAGATGGTCCGCCTCGAACTCGACGTCGAGCACGGGACCGATCACCTGGATGACCTTGCCGATGTGTGTCGCAGTCATGGGTGTCTTCCCCAAAAATTGTACGCCGCTCGTGCGTGACCGCGTGGCGGACACGGTATCAGGTCCTGAATCAGTCTTATAATGCTTCCGCGCCGCCCACGATCTCCGCGATCTCCTGCGTGATCTGCGCCTGGCGGGCGCGGTTGTACGTCCGGCGCAGCACGTTCAACATCTCGCCAGCATTGTCCGTCGCGCTTTTCATGGCCGTGCGCCGGGCGCCCTGCTCACCGGCTGCGGTTTCCACGAGCGCTCGGTACACCGCGTTGCGCACGTACAGCGGGAGCAGCGCGGTGAGAATCGCTTCGGCGCTCGGGAAGAGCAGGTAGTCGCGCGCCGTGCCTTTCCGCTCGGGCGGCGCCACCGGGAGAATGCGATCGGCGGTCGGCGGTGTCGACAGCGGCGAGTTGTACTTCGCGTACACTACGTACACCGCATCGAGTCGTCCCGCGACGAAATCGCCCATGAGTCCATCAACCAATTCCGACGCATGCTCGGCGCGCGGCCGGTCGCCAATGTCGATGCGCGACGACGCGACCGGCGCGCCAATGTAGCGAAAGTACCCCAACCCCTTGCGTCCCACCACGTGCAGGTCCGCGGCAGCGCCATCCGAGCGCAACCGCCCGAGCAGCTGCCGAGCTTCGCGAATGAGATTCGCGTTGAACGCGCCGGCCAGGCCCCGGTTCGACGTGATGAGCAGCACCGCCGCCCGCGTCATGGCAACCGGTTGACGAAGCAGCGGAAACTCCTCGGCGAGCGCCGGCGAATAGAGATCGGCGATCACGTCCGCGAGCGCGCGCGCATACGGCCGCGCCGCGATCACGCGATCCTGCGCGCGCTTGAGCTTGGACGTCGACACCATTTCCATCGTGCGCGTGATCTTCCGCGTGCCCTCGACGGACTTGATGCGCGACTTGAGCTCTCTGCCCTTAGCCATGAGTACGGTGGAAGGGGGAAGAGGGAAGCGGGATGTGCGATTGAATCATTCAGATGGTGCTCGCCGCCGTCGCCGCGACCACGCGTCCGACTTTCACTCCCCCCGTCCCTCTTTCCTTGTAGCTCTCGATTCCGCGCTTCAGCTCCGCCTCGATCTCTTTGGTCAGCACCTTCTCCTGGCGAATCTTCTGCCCTACCTGCGCGAACTGCTCGGCCATGAACTGGTGGAAATTCCGCTCCCATTCGCGAATCGCGCTCACCTCGACGTCGTCAAGGTAGCCGTTAGTCACGGCGTAGATGATCATCACCTGCTGCTCGACGGCCATCGGCTGGTATTGCGGCTGCTTGAGGATCTCGACGGTGCGCGTACCGCGGTCGAGTTGAGCCTTGGTGGCCTTGTCGAGGTCCGACGCGAACGCGGAGAACGCCTCCAGCTCGCGGTACTGCGCCAGGTCGAGGCGCAACCGGCCGGCCACCGTCCGCATGGCTTTGATCTGCGCCGCGCCGCCCACGCGCGACACCGAGATGCCCGCGTTCACGGCCGGGCGCGTGCCGGCGTTGAACAGATCGGCCTCGAGGAAGATCTGGCCATCGGTGATCGAGATGACGTTCGTCGGGATGTAGGCCGATACGTCACCGGCCTGTGTTTCGATGATCGGGAGCGCGGTGAGGGAGCCCCCCGGCTTGAAGATCGTCACGTTGTCCACGACCTCCGGACTCTCGCTGATTTTGGCGGCGCGTTCGAGGAGACGCGAGTGCAGATAGAACACGTCCCCCGGGTACGCCTCGCGTCCCGGCGGGCGACGTAACACGAGCGAGATGGCGCGGTACGCAGCCGCTTGCTTGGAGAGGTCGTCATAGACACAGAGCGTTGCGCTCCCCTCGTGGTACATGAAGTACTCCGCCATCGCACACCCCGTGTACGGGGCGATGTACTGCATCGGCGCTGGATCGGACGCCGCGGCCACGACCACGATCGTGTAGTCCATGGCGCCGGACTCGCGCAGCTTGTCGACCGTGGACGCGACCGTGGACTTGCGCTGCCCGATGGCAACATACACGCAGATGACGCCGGCGCCCTTCTGGTTGATGATCGTGTCGATGGCGATGGCCGTCTTGCCGATCGCTCGGTCTCCGATGATCAACTCGCGTTGGCCGCGGCCGATCGGGATCATGGAGTCGATGGCTTTGATGCCGGTCTGGAGCGGCTCCTTGACCGGCTGCCGCACGATGATGCCCGGCGCCTCGGACTCCACCTTGCGCGTGAGCTTCGCGGCGATCGGACCGCGGCCGTCGATCGGGTTGCCTAACGCGTCGACCACGCGGCCGACGAGCTCGTGCCCCACGGGCACCTCGAGGACACGGCGCGTGCGGCGGACTTCGTCGCCTTCCTTGAGCGTGAGATAGTCGCCGAGAATGACCGCGCCGATGTTGTCTTCCTCGAGGTTGAGCGCGAGTGCGGTGACGCTCTCGCCGGTCTCGGACGAAGTCACCTCGAGCATCTCACCGGCCATGGCCTTGGTGAGACCATAGATGCGGGCGAGTCCGTCCTTGACCTCGAGGACAGTACCGACTTCTTCCACATCGAGCTCGTGCAGATCGGCGGCTTCGATCTCGCGGAGCAGGATGTCCTTGATTTCGGCTGGGCGGAGCGACGTTTCGGAGGCCATAGGACGCAGGGGGCTAGGAGGTCCGGTGCTAGGAAGTGCGGGCGAAACGAGTCAGCCGAGGTCCACAGCTTGTGAAATTTATCACAAAGTAGCGGGCGAGACAAGAGGATGCGGTTCGGCGCGAACGAACCGATCGACCAGGTCCGCCGCCCGCAACCGGGACAATGATGTGGCTGGGCGACCCACCAAACGCTCGACCACGGCTGACAGTTGTGACACCGACCCGAACCCCAACACCCGCACCACATCGCGCAAATCGTACCCCGGATTCTTCGCGAGCTCCGCCGCCGCCAGCACACGCACGAGATCGATCACTCGCTTGAGTGTGGCTGCGGCACCGAACGCAAAGGTACGGCTCAGGTGCTCCCGCGTCATCCCCAGATCCAACGCGGGCTCATGCGTGCGGACCACCCGCCCCGCGCGGTCGACGATATAGCGCCAGGTGCGGCGCTGGATATCACTCGACAATCCCAGTGATCGCGGGGGCTCGTCCAACGCCGCGGCAAATCGCCACGAAAATCCATTCGCCTCGACGGCATGTCGCAATAACCCGTCATCGATGCCATCGGCAAGCACCTCGGCTACATCGTGCGCCGCGCATTCGGCAATGGCTGGCGCGTCGATGGATCGGAACGGCGTCACGGCCACGAAGCCCACGCTTGGAAATTCACGCGCTAACGCGGCGGCGTGCAGCACGTCGCCGGTCGCACCGAGATCGACGACTACCACATCCACCAGCGAGGCGCGCAGCCGCCGTTCCAGCGCGGGCACGGTCCGTGTGATAGCCACGTGCCCAACGCGGCGCGCAATGCTGGATCGCACCAGATTGCGTGTGCGCTCGCGCGGCGCGTGGGCGACGATCAGCCGGGCCCCCGCGACGGTCGTCGAACGACGCGCCGTCACGACGTCAGCCGCTCCGAGTGCGGCACCATTTCCGCGGCGTGCACGAGCACCTCGCGCGCGTTCTCATACGACACTCGGCCTAACGCCTCGTCCAACGAGAGCCAGCGACAGGCGGTGATCCCCTCTTCACGCTGCGGCGAGGTGGCGGCGGTGCCACTCTCGATGAGAAAGAAATGACAGACTTTGTGTATGAGCCGCCCGCGGAACCGAAAGTACCAGTCGATGGTATCGATCGGCGCCACCAACGTGAGGTGTTGCAAGCCCGTCTCCTCAGCGACTTCGCGCAGCGCCGTGCCCTCCAATGCCTCGTTCGCCTCGACGTGTCCCTTGGGAAACCCCCAGTTGCGATAGCTATCGCGAATGAGGAGGAACACGGGATGGCCGCTCATAAGGCGATACACCACCCCGCCGGCCGACGTCTCCCGCTTCGGGCGCGCGCGTGCCATCAGAAAATCTTGACGCTCAGATACTTGCCCGGGTGAGCACGGATTTCGGCAACGAGCTCGCGCATCTGCGAGAGCAACGCATCGCTGTTCTGGTACAGCGACGGATCGTTCACCATGAGGCCAAGTGAGCCTTGTCCGCGATCGATCTTGCCCAGCACCGAATCGGCGTGCGTGAGCACGGACGTGAGCTGCTGTTGGGTCGCGAGGAACGAGTGGGATGCATCGCGCAGATCGTGCGACGTGGCTTTGATGTCCGCGGACGCTTCGTTGACGTTCCCCATGATCTGCGCGATCTCACCTTTCGACGTGGACGAGTCCACTCGGGTTGCCGTTCGTTCCAGCGACATGGCGGTGGCATTGACCGATGTCACGGTGCGGTGGACGTCGCTCGAGAGTTGCGAGAGTCCCTGCGACTGCACTCGAACGGTTCGCTCGAGCTCCGACGAGAGATCGGCGAAATTGCGAATGGATTGGCGCAGCTCGACTGCGGCGCGGTCGTCGAATGCCACCTGGACGCGATCGGCGACTCGGGACATGTCGCCGGCGATTCGACCGGCGACGGCGGTGAGCTGCGCGATGTCCGGCAGGCGCGCGCCGGGCAACGCGCCGTGCCCCGCCGCCCCCGACTGTGCCAGTTGCTGCTGCACGTCGGCGTCATCCGGCGCCGCAGCGCGGTCCATGATCGTGGCCTGCCATTCTCCGAACATGCTCGATTCGCTGAGCAGGACGACCGGGCTCCCGGGCAGTTTCACGTCGTGGTCCAGCGCCATGCGTACCAGCACCCAGCCCGTGGACTCGAGTTCGATGGACTCGATGTGTCCGGATTCCACGCCGCGGATAACGACCGAGTTGCCCACCTTCGCGTTGCCCACGTCGGTAAACCGTGCCACCACCTCGCGGCGTGCAGAACCGAGGTTGGCCTGACTGAGCCAGAGGGCAAATGCGACGATGCCGACCACCGAGCCCAGGACAACGAGTCCGACGATGAAATCATTGCTGCGCTTCATGCGCGGCCTCCGCCGACCGAGGCGCCGCCGGCGAGCGCCGTGGCCGACGCCGGCTGCTGGTCATCGAGCGTTGCGCGCCCTTCGATGAACTGGCGCACGATCGGATCCGTCGTGCGCCGGATCTCCTCCACCGTTCCCACCTGCCGCACCCGCCCGTCGTAGAGCATGGCGATGCGGCTGCCAATGCGATAGGCGCTGCGCATGTCGTGCGTGATCACGACGCTCGTCACGCCCAGCTTCTCGCGCATGCGAATCATGAGCTCGTCGATCACCGCGCTGGTGACCGGATCCAGACCGGTGGTGGGTTCGTCGTACAGGATGTACTTGGGACGCAGCGCGACGGCACGCGCAATGCCGACCCGCTTACGCATCCCGCCCGACAGCTCGGCGGGGTACTGATCCTCTACGTTAGGCAAGTCCACCAGCTCGAGCGCCTCCGAGACGCGTTGAGCGATCTGGTGCTCAGACATCTCCTTCCGTTGCCGCAGCCCCATCGCGACGTTGTCGCCAATGGTCATGGAGTCGAAGAGCGCGGCGAACTGGAACACGTAGCCGATGCTGACACGGAGTTCGTACAGCTCGCGGCGCGGAAGGGTGGGCACATCCATCTCATCCACGATCACCGTGCCGCGATCGGGCTCGAGCAACCCCACCACATGCTTGATGGCCACCGACTTGCCGGAGCCCGAGTAGCCAATGATGACGACCGTCTCGCCCTCCTGGACATCGAGCGTGAACCCCTGGAGGACTTTCTTGTCGCCAAACGACTTGTAGACATCCGCCCACTTGATCATCCAGACCGCCCGTGAAGCCAGGTCATTGCCCAGAACGCGTCGAGTACGAGGATCATGACCGCTGAATACACGACCGCCTGCGTGGCCGCGTGTCCGACACCCTCGGCGCCGCCCTCAGCCTGCAGGCCTTGGTACGAGCCGATCACGGTCACGGCAAAGCCGAAGCTGGCCGCCTTCACCAGCCCGTACGTGATGTCGAAGTTTTCGTAGAAGAGCCGTGCACCCTTCAGAAATTCTTCGCTCGAAAGACCGAGCAAGCCAAGCGACGCAACCCAGCCAGCGCCTAACCCAACGACCATCGCGACTCCGACGATCAGCGGGAACATGACCGTACCGGCCACCACCCGTGGGACGATCAGATACGCCTCCGGATCATACGCCAGCGTCTCGAGCGCATCGATCTGCTCGGTGACACGCATGGTTCCGAGCTCGGCGGCAATACTCGCGCCCACACGGCCCGCGAGCGCAAGACCGGTGAGCACCGGTGCAAGCTCCAGCGTAGTCGTCTTCTCGACCAGCGTACCGACGAAGTACAGCGGCACCGCCCCGGTAAAGGAGTAGCTGGCGAGTAACGCGAGAACGATGCCGGTGAATACAGCAATGAGGAGGCCGATCGGAAGGGAGTCGACGCCCAACGTCCGCATCTGCAGCGTTGCCATCGGCCCCCACGTGCGCACGTCCGTCAGGGCCCGCGCAAGCTGACCGAGAAAGCGGCCGGCGCGTCCCACTTCCTCGAGCCTGAAGCGGACCCATCGCCCGGTCGCCTCGATCACGCTCCTAATCTGTGCTATCGCCACGCCTCCGGCAACGCGGAACGTGGGCCCCTGTCACGACCGCATCTCCACGCTACCCCACTCTCCAGCCACACATCGTACTAGAATGCGAGGGGTGTTGAGATTTTCGGGTCCGTGCTCGAACGTTCGGAAGCCCGGCATTCTTCCGCCACCGCCTCCTCCAGCTTGGTGTTCATGGTGCGACCCGTTCTTGCGCTTGCCCTCACGTTACTCGCTCTGGAAGGCACGGCTCTCTCCGGCCAGACGATCAAGAAGACGCCAGCGCACAGTGCACCGGCGAAAGCCGCGCCGGCACGTTCCAGTGCGAAAGCGCCCGCGGACACGGGGAACACGACTGGAGACTCGGTCGTGGTAACGGGATTCGTACTCGACAGCTTGCGCAATCTGCCCCTGGCTGGGGCCACGGTCCTGATCGCGAACACCACATACAGCGCGACCACGGATGTCGCGGGGCGATTCCGCTTTGTGGTGCATGGGCTGGCGGACGGCGTGTACAAGGTCGGCTTCTTCCATCCGACACTGGACTCCCTGGGGATCACGCCGCCCACGAGACCATTGGTGATTCAAGGCGGAAAGGCCTCGTTCCTGGAATTGTCGGTGCCATCGGCGCACACGGTGGTTGCGGCCGTCTGTCCGGACAGCTCGCTCACGAATGGGCGCGGCCTCGTGATGGGGATCATCCGCGACGCCGGCACGTCCGCGCCAATGAACGGCGTGCGCGTGGTGCTCATGTGGACAGGGATTGCCGTGGGCAATACGGCGGTGGTCAAGGTGCCGCAGGCAACGAGCGTGCTCACGTCGTCTGACGGTACGTTCCGCGCGTGCGGCGTGCCGACGACGACTCGGGTCACGATGCAGGCGCGCGGACCGACCGGCAGCAGCGGATGGATCGAGCTCACGGTTCCGGGGACGGGGCTGGCATTTCGCGATGTGTTGTTAGGCGAGCGCCCCGTGGTCGCGGTGGCACCGGCACTGGCGACGGCGCGCGGCGCGACCGACACCGGCGCCACGGCGCGCCCTCCGGCGCCGCTCGGCACCGCCCTCCTTGCCGGACACGTGACCGCAGCGGATGGCCATCCCCTGGAAGGGGCCATGGTGCTGCTGTTGGGCACACGGATCTCCGCTCGCTCGGATGTGGACGGGGCATTTCGCCTAACTGGCCTTCCCGCCGGAACGCAGAGTGTGGAGATCCGGGAGATCGGCTACTCTCCCAAACGATTCGCGGTGGACCTCGCCCCGCATCGCCAGAGCCAGCTGACGGCCGCGCTCGACGAGCGCACCACCGTGCTCAAGACGATCGAGGTCACGGCGAAAGCCGGATCCGACATCCCCGGCTTCGCCCAACGACGCAAGAGCGGATTGGGCTTTTACATGGATCAAGACCAGCTCGACAAGGTGGGAGCGATCACCACGACGGATCTGTTCCGCACGGTGCCGGGTGTGCAGGTGGTGTGGGATGGCTCGGCGTACTCGGTGCAGGTGGGGCGGAACTCGACCACCGGCTCATGTCCCGTGCAGTGGTACATCGACGGCGCACCGTTCCTGGCCGTGGGTGATGATATCGACCAGATCGTCCAGCCACAGGATATCGCGGCGATCGAGGTCTACAAGAGCTCCGCGGAAACACCGATTCAGTTTCAGGGAGCGGGTGGCAGCCCGTGCGGAACGATCGTCGTCTGGACCAAGCGGGCACGCGCGCCGAGCAAGGACAAGGGCGCGCCCCAATAACCGCGTCGCAGCGGCGGCGCGTGAGCCACAGCGCGTGGGCCACGGATGCACAACGGCCCGCGAATCGATTCGCGGGCCGTGGTGCGCTGCGATCCATCCGCACGTGGTCAGGCGGCGAAGCTGCCCAAGGCCCGTCCCACGTCGCCCTCACGCAGCCGCTTGAGCGCGCGGTCGCGGAGCTGGCGTACACGTTCGCGGGTGACGCCGAGCATGGAGCCAATTTCTTCAAGCGTGTGCTCGCGACCGCCATCGAGCCCGAAGTACAGCCGCAAGACTTTCGCGTCGCGCGGGGGCAGTGTGCTGAGCGCCTGCTCGATCTCGTCAGTGAGAAAGCGGTTCATCGCTTCCTCCTCGGCGTCGGGCCTCTCATCGGCGACGAACCGTTCGATGAGCGAGCGGTCGCCTTCCGGATCCATGGGCGCGTCGAGGCGCACGTCGCCAGTATTGAGCGCCGCGAGTGACTGGACTACATCCACGGAGAGACCCGTGAGGTGCGCGAGCTCCTCGGGGAACGGCTCACGCCGGAGCTTCTGCCGCAGAATCTCAGACGCCTTGATGATGCGCGAGAGGTCGGCCGTGCGATTGAGCGGCACGCGCACCGTGCGTCCCTGGCGCGCCAGTGACGAAAGGATCGCCTGCCGAATCCACCAGACCGCGTACGAGATGAACTTGACGCCCTGATCCGGGTCGAATTTGCGCGCGGCAGTAAGCAGCCCCACATTTCCCTCGCCGATGAGGTCGATGAGCGGCAGTCCGCGGTTCTGGTATTTCTTGGCGACGGAGATCACGAAGCGGAGATTGCGCTTGACGAGCTCCTGCAACGCATCCGGATCGCCGGCGCGAATTTTCCGGGCGAGGTCAAGCTCCTGGGTCCCCTTGAGGAGGGGATAGGTGCTGACCTCGTACAGGTACTGGTCGAGGATGTCGCGCTCAGGTTCAGTGGGCGCGATGCCTGCTGGGGCAGAGCGCCGTCGGCGACGCTTGACTTCGGTCATGGTACGTGGACCTCTATGCGAAGACGGAAGGCGTAGTTGTAATTGAATGAGAAGCGCGTAATCATTGCGATTCGTGCAGCACGCGGTGCGATTTTGCGCCCAAAAAGCGCTGCTAAGATAAGGCAGTTTGTCAATTACGCCAGCCCTAATTTCTTGACAAGGGCACTAGGCTCGGCTATCCTGAGAGGTTCCTGGTCAAAATGTGACGGGCCGGGCACAACTGTGTCGGGGGCGTAGCTCAGTTGGGAGAGCGCGTGAATGGCATTCACGAGGTCAGGGGTTCGATTCCCCTCGCCTCCACTGGTACAGGACGCGTGGTGATGATGGTGGACGGGGGCGGTTAGCTCAGTTGGTTAGAGCGCCACGTTGACATCGTGGAGGTCACAAGTTCGAGTCTTGTACCGCCCATCGAAGGGAACGCGCGGCGGCAGGAATCACTTGACGCTCCTCCGGCACGCCCGTAGTTTGCGGGTGCATCGGCGGATGCGTCTCGCGCAGCATCGGGATGCGTCCGCCGTCGTCATCTTGCACACAAAATGCGCCCGTAGCTCAATTGGATAGAGCATCTGACTACGGATCAGAAGGTTGGGAGTTCGAGTCTCTCCGGGCGCGTGCTCCTCCATCCTGCGGCCCCCGTCACTTGGCGGGGGCTTCTTGTTTTGCGGGACCAGGTGTCGCGACTGCGCGGCTCGCCTAACGCAGTGGCGGACTCGGGACCGGGGACTCGGCCCGATTCCATACAACCGCAGTGCCGAGTCCCGGTGGCGAGTTCCCAGTCCTGACGTGCGAGGTTGCCCGCCGTGATAGCCGTATGTAGCTTTCGGGCTCACCGAAAGGTGCACCGGAACGGCTCGTCCGCCAGGCAGCTTCCGAGGGCGAGAGGGTGATGGTGCGCCGCGTCGCCGAGTTGGTGTGCGGCATCGGCGTCGGCGGGGCGTGGCGCAGCCCGGTTAGCGCGCCTGGTTCGGGACCAGGAGGTCGGTGGTTCAAATCCACTCGCCCCGACCATCAGCACAGGGAGAAAGCGCACTTCCGTTGTGCGTTCAGCGCGAGTAGCTCAGCTGGATAGAGCGTCGGCCTCCGGAGCCGAAGGTCGCGGGTTCGAATCCCGCCCCGCGCACCTGAGCGACAGAGCCCCACCGTCCGGTCGACGGCGGGGCTCTGTCGTTTCCGGTCTGCGCGCCCGCAACGATCGATGCTGCGCGAGGACGAAGCGATTGTCCCCAGTTGTCGTGCGGCCCAACGGCGGACTATGTTGGCGAAGGTATCTGATTCACGGGAGACACACATGATGAACTTCGGCGCCCTCCCCCTCCCTCCGTGCCCGAGGGGACAGGGATGACGTCAGCACCCTCCCCTAGCGCTGCGCTCTCATCCGTCCCGCCGCTCGCTGAGCGTCCAGCGTGGACCGCGCTCGAGGCGCATTATCGGACAATTCGCGACGTGCACCTGCGCACGCTGTTCGCATCCGATCCGGGGCGCGCCGAGCGGATGACGGTGGACGGCGCGGGGATCTCCCTCGACTATTCCAAGCACCGTGTGACCGATGACACGATGCGATTGCTCGTCGCGCTGGCGCGCGAATGCGGTCTCCGCGAGCGGACCGACGCGATGTTTCGCGGCGATGCGATCAACGTCACCGAGCGGCGGGCGGTACTCCACGTGGCGCTGCGCGCGCCGCGGGGGGGGGGCGCGTCGATCGTGGTGGGTGGAGAGAACGTGGTGCCTGCCGTGCACGAGGTACTGGACCGCATGTCGCGATTTGCCGATCAGGTGCGGTCTGGCGGTTGGCTCGGCCACACGGGGAAGCGGATCCGCCACGTGATCAACATCGGCATCGGCGGATCCGAC
>JANWIF010000075.1 GCA_025450035.1 Gemmatimonadaceae bacterium | reverse complement strand
GATGTCCAACTCGCGCACCTCGAGGATCGGAAATTCCTCGCCGTCCACGAGCAGCATCTTCTGCCCCGCCGGCACCGGCGTTTCATCATCCAATTCGCGCCATTCGGTCACCCGGCCTAACCGCACGGCGTCGTCCGGATCCTGCGCGCTGAGCGGCGTGAGCACGGGCACGATGACCTCGCCCAGATCGAGTCCCTTGAACAACGGCCCCGTGCGGAGCACCGCCGGCGCCCACAACAGATCGCGCAGCCGCTTGGGCGGCGACATGCGGATGGTGGCAACGTGTTCGAGGGGAAGCCATGTGTACTGGCCGGCCGCAAACAGTTCGAGTCGCGCGCCGATGCGCGGATCGGCGTCGGCGAGCGTGGAAAATGGCGCGCCGTTGAGCGTACCAGCTACCGGACGCGCCGACACCGGCGCGTGCGGAAGGTCCCCGGTCTGGAACATCCGCTGGCGCGTTTGCTCGGCATGCAGCGCGCTCTGATAGAGCAGCGCGCCCATACCGGCCTGCGGACCGGCCTGCGCGAGCACGTCGAGATGCTTCTCGGCGCGCCCGTACTGGCCGGCAAAACAGAGCAGCTCAAACAGAAACGTTCGCCGTTGGGCGTCGGTCGGGTTGTCCCGAAGCTCGGCACCCAGCGCGTCGATCGCCGCGTCGAGCTGCCCCGCCTGGAAGAGCTCGCGGGCTCTCATGCGGGGCGCTCGTTCCTCACGCCTTCGCGTTCGTCTTGACGTTCCACCCGCCGACAATCGGCGTTCCCTTCGTTCCATCCGCATTCTGCGGGATGTACGTGATGTTCACCGAAGCGAACGACATCGACACGGACTCGGACGGCGTATCATCGCCGCCACTCGAACCTGACCACTGGATGGAGTCCACGAAACATTCAGTGAAGTCGTAGGTCAGATAATCGACCGCAGCCTCGCCGCCCGCCTTGTTGAGCTTGAGTTGGGCCTTCGGAAAGTGCTTTCCGCCGCAGCAGGTGACGAACATCGTCGGGCTTGACGAGTCGGTCTTCTTCATGAAGCTGAACGCGCTCAGGTCAACCTTTCCGGCTCCGGCTCCCGCCCCGCTCGTGATGTTGGCGGGATTGGAGGCGCCCATACTGAACGAGTAGATCTCGATCCACTTCTCGAAGCCCTTCCGTGTGGACTCGCCAGCCACGGTGTCAAGCTTCAAATATGCGTCGAACGCCATCGTCGGTCTCCTCCGATAGGTGGTTATGCTGCTACGGTAACGTCGTCGATCGAGACAACCAGGGACTACTTCGCGGGTGCCGGCAGCTCCGCGACCAAACGCATCGACACGCTCAGTTCGTCCAACTGGAAATGCGGCCGCAGGAACGCTATCGCGCGGTAGGCCCCGGGCTTTCCTGGAATCTCCTGCACTTCGATCTTCGCCTCCTTCAACGGACGCTTGGCCTTCACGGTCATCGACGCATCATCGTTGCCGACGACGTAATTCGAGATCCAGTTGTTCAGGAACGACTGGGCCTCGCTCTGCGACATGTAACCGCCGATCTTGTCACGCATCATCGCCTTGAGGTAATGCGCGAAGCGCGACACGGCGAAGATGTAGGGCAACTGCGCCGAGATGCGCGCGTTGGCCGTCGCGGCATCGGTGGAGTACACCTTGGCTTTCTGCGCCGACTGCACGCTGAAGAAGCACGCGTTCGACGTCCCCTTCTGGTGCACCAGCGGAGCGAAGCCGAGGTCGGCCAGCTCCTTCTCGCGCCGGTCGGTGATCGGCGTTTCCGTTGGGCATTTCATCGCGACGTCGCCCGAATCGGTGCGGAAGTTGTGCGTCGGCAACCCCTCCACCAGACCACCGCTCTCCACGCCGCGAATGCAGGCGCACCATCCGTACAGCGCGAACGCCTGCGTGACGCGGGCGCCGAGCGCCCAGGCCCCATTGCCCCACAGGTAGCGGTCGTGCTCCGTGCCATCGACGTGCTCATCATAGTTGAACGCGTCCACCGGCACGGTGTTCGGTCCGTACGGCTCACGCAGCAGCATGCGCGGGAGCGTGAGGGCCATGTAGCGTGCGTCATCGCTCGAGCGGAACGCTTTCCAACGGGCGTATTCGGTGGTGTCGAACACCTTCGCCATGTCGCGCGGCACATCGAGCTGGGTGTAGCTCTCCAGATTCAGCATCTCCGGTGACGTGCCGGTGATGAACGGCGCGTGCGATGCGGCCGCCACCTGCGCGATCTTCTCGAGCAGCTCGATGTCCTGTCCCGACTTGCCGAATTCGTAGTCGCCTAACAGCGCGCCGAACGGGGCGCCGCCAAACACACCGTATTCTTCCTCGTACACCTTCTTGAACAGCGCGCTCTGATCGAACTCCGGCGCGCGCTGCAGATCGCGCAACAGGTCTTTCTTGTTGACGTTCAGAATCTTGATCTTGAGCATGTCGCTCGTTTCGGACTGTCCGAGCGTATAGCGCAGTCCGCGCCAGGTGCCCTCGAGCTTCTGGAACTCCGGCGCGTGCATGATCTCGTTGAGTTGGAGCGAGATCAGGTGGTCGATCTGCGCGATGCGGGCATTGATCATCACCTCGGTGTCCTTGGCGACCGTGATCTGGCCGCTCAGCACTTCCGAGACGAAGTTCTTGATCATGTCCTTCCCGCGCTCCTTGGTGGCGGCGTCCTTCCCCAGCCGGCCCTGTTCGACGATCTGGTCGAGCAGGCTCAACTCGGTGGCTTCCGCGGCGGGTGCGGCCTGGGCGACCTTGGCTTCAGCCATTGTCCGACCCTCCTTCGGTTCCGAGCTCCGCGCGCAGCTTGGACATCTTGCCCTCGTCGCCGAGCGTGGATTGTAGAATGTCGTCCAACTTTTCGTTGCCCTGCAGCGTGCCGCGCAGATCCGAGAGCTTGGTCCGCAGGTTGAGCAGTTCCTTGAGCGGCTTCACCTGCTGCGCGACGGCGTCGGGATTGAAGTCATCGAGGCTCTTGAACGTGAGGTCGACGGCCAGCTTCCCGGCGTTGGCATCCTCGCTCAACTTGTTCTCGACCGTGAACGCGAGGTGCGGCTTCATGCTCGCAATCACGTCGTCGAAGTTGTCAAGCGTGACGTCCACGAACTTCCGGTCCTTGAGTTTGGCTAACGGTTCCACCGGCTGCCCGGAGAAATCGCCCAGCACTCCCATCACGAACGGCAGCTCCTTCATCTCGATCGCGCCGCCGGTCTCCACATCGTAGCTGATGTTCACGCGCGGTGGCCGTACGCGCTCCAGTTTTTTCTGCGTGCTCTCCTTTGCCATGACAGGCTCCTGATCGCGGGGTCGGTACCGTTCTTGGGGGTCGAGTGGTGATAACGAAATTGTGCCGTTGAACATACACCGGTACCGAGCGCAGGAGCTCGATCGCGGCGAGAGGATATACGAGGAGCGAGGGCCGAACGACCAACGACGCGACACCCTTCACTGTCCCGAGACGAACTCGCCGATCATACGGGCCGACTGGCTGGGTGTCAAGAAAACACAGTTCAATTATCCGCGCAGTGGCGCACGATGCCTTTTCTTTGTATCCCACAGCACAAATTCCTTACGACGCACCGCGAGGATCGCCTGCTACACCCCGCCCGCGACAACCGGGAAGGCATCGCACTCGAGGCAGCCGGCGCCGACAAAAAAACTCACCAGGGACGCCGTCCGAGCGTCGGCATCCTCGACGTGCAACACACCCTCCCCTGCCAGGAGCCGCGCCAATTCACGGACGGTCGTCGTCCCGTCGCAGCGCATGAGGATGGCGGCCGTCTCGACCGAACAAGCGACGCTGGTGCGAAATGGGCGTTCGGTGGAAATGTCGCACCGCTTCAGCCGCCACCCTGCCGATCCGAAACTCTGATCGGTACGGACGACCAATCCATCCGTGCACCGAACACGAGCGTCCAGTAACCGATCGGCAAATCCCGGCGATTCGCGCAGCCGCTCCCAGGCCAGCTGCCAATCGAGCGCCTCGCCGACTCGGGTCACTCCAACCGAATGGCGCGTGGTGAACGGTGCGCGCGGCACAGGGTGTCGCTCGACCGCGACAGAGCAGTACACCAGCCTGACCACGCCCATTTCGGTATACTGCGCGACGCGCTTTTCCGCCTCGGCGTATGTGCTCTTCGCGGCTCGCGCGAGAGACAAGTAGTAGTCGGCTGGCTCGTGTGCCACGCGGACGGCAACCGCCACGTCGTAGTCCGCGTGCGTAGGGCCGATCATTGCGCGGATGCGCTCCTCGAGCGGAGCATCCGCACGATCAGTCGCAATGCAGGTGAGGTAGAAACGGCCGCCGGGCTCCAGAAACTCCGGCAGCCCCGCCAGAATCGCGCGCGTGAACTGCTCCCCGTCCGGACCGCCGTCGCGATAGATCAACGTGCGTTCGAGCGACGCCACATACGGTGGATGAGCCACGATGCGATCGAACACGAGGCCCCCCCCCCGAACCGGTTCGTACAGGTCGCCCTGCACCGCCGTGAAGTTCGAGAGATCGTTGAGCAGGGCATTGAACTCGGCAAATCGCGTCGCGCGTTCGGTGATGTCCGCGCTCCAGGCATGTCCTCCGCGCCCGCCCCCGAGGCGCGCGGCAACGAGTGCGGCGACACCGGTGCCACCGCACATCTCGAGAAACCGTTTGCACGGCGTAGCGGGGATGCCGGCGACGTAATCGCGCGTGTTGTCGGTGATGGCAGGATAGACAGCGTCCGACGGCATCGGCCGCGCGGCGCCGGCGCCCGAAGTGGGCAGATCGGATACGACCCACAGGCCCTGCGTGGGATACAGCAGTACTGTGCCAAACCGCGTCCCCGCCCCCTCCCCCTCCCCCCCCTCCCCCCCCCCGGGCAGGTTTGGCGGCGTGCCGATGAGGCCGTGCGCTTCGAGCAGTCGCTCGCCATCCGATCCGAGATGCCGCTGAAGAAGCGACAGATCCACCAACTCCGCGTCGAGAAAGAGGCCGATGAGGACGTCACGTCCATCCGTGATGTCGCGGCGCTGCCGTCCTTCGGTAATCGACATGAAGTCGTAGATCGACGCCGCACCCGTCCGCTCGCACACTCCGGCCTCGGTGAATTCGGCGCCGAGGAGGAGGGAGCGCAACGCGGCGAACTGCTCGCGAGGGCCAAACCGCAGCGGCATCTCGGTGCGCGCCGGGCTGACGGCCGAAGCCATCACGCGCCGCCCTCCGCCCGCTCCGCCCAACGGCCAGCGAGTGCAGAGATCGGGGACGCGACCGATTGAAACCTCACCAGTAACGCCACATCGCGGCCCTTGACCGACGCGAGCGGCATGAGTCCGCGCTCCATCATGCGATTGGCCGCGCGCTCCGTGAGCAGGATCTCGGCGCACGGCTGCAGGTACGTCTCGGTGTCCGCGTGAACGACGTAGTACGGGAGATTATCGACCTCCCGCCGCATGCCGGGACGCAGCCGCCAGCCGGATTCCATGAACGATTGGCCTAACAGAAGGGCGCAGGCCAGGGCACCGTTCGTCCAGCAGAAGTCCGCGTGCCCGGGAATCCGCGCCATTTCCTGGAAGTCGAACTGCTCGCACGGTTCGCCCTCGCTGCCATACGGGACGCGGGCCAGAAACCGTGGTGCCACGAGCCCGACGAACTTAGCGTTAGGCGAGCGACGAAAAGCCTCCCACGCGGGAATGGTCTCGCGCGACCACTCATCCACGTCGCTCACCGTGGTGAAGGACGGCGTGCCAGTCAGCCGCGGCGCCGCACCGGCCACGAACGGCGCGCCAGCCCCGCCCCCCGAACATCGGGCAATCGACGCGAGATGCTCGAGCACGAGCAGATCCGCATCGTCCCAGCCGAACGTGAACGCACCGACGATCAGCGCCCATGGTTGGCCATCATCGGCAATGACCCGCGACAGCGCCGAGGGCACGGACTCGCCGGCTGCGGCGGCGTCGGCGACCAACTCGACGATGGAGATATCGAGCAGATGCACCTGCAACAGCTCACCAGTCTCGAGGCGATTGGTCAACATCGCCACACCGCGCCACAGTGACTCCAACGATTGGAACGACCGATGGTGCAGCACCGCGCGCATCTGTTCCGCAATCAGCGCATCGACCTGCTTCATCAAGAGCGGTCGCCGCGGATCGTCCGCGGCCACGAGGTGCGGCGCGATACTTCGCTGGATGAGAGCCTGCAGTTCGTCCGCGGCGGGCGTGGCGGCACCGGGCTCGTCGAGCGGGCCGCCGAGTATCGCGTCGAGCACGTGACCCGTGCGCGGTGCGATAGACACGGGTGCGCGATCGGTCGTCGGCCCACCCTCGCCCAGCAGCTCGCGCGCGGCATCGGCAAACGTGGCCGCGTTGGAGAGGCGCTTGCGCAGGTCGCGCAATGAACGAAAGAGCGGCAGCGCATCGAACAGGCGATCCGGATGAAAGTCGCCGAGCTCGCGAATGTGCACTACGACTTCGTCCCCCGACTTCCGCTGCATCACGATGTCCGGCTCGAGACCGGCCATCGCATCTTCGACGTCGTCGCGGTCTACGCGAACGAGGCGGCGCGCGTCAAGCGGTCTGCGCGCGCTCGATGCGGGCCGCTCTCCGCGCCCGCTGAAATCACCGATGATAAGAATGCGGAACGGTGTTTCATCATCTGGAACAGGCGCGCGCGATGTGCGGCCGGCATCCACATCCAACTCGACGTGTCCCCAGCGTGTGTCGTCGGGCATGCGGTGGCCTTTAAGGGAGACGCACAATCTGCATACGGCCGCGTCGTGTCAAGGCGCAACGTCAACCTGTCGCATGCGGCGCGAACGTTGACGGTTGGCGACAGCCCAATGCGGTCACTGAAGGGGGGGGAGGCCCGCACACAGCGATTTGGCGTCGGCGGTAGAGTTCCGCTACCTTAGGGCGCCATGAGACAAATGCAGCCGGTTCTTTGGACCAAAGGGGTCCTGCTCAGCCCTCAGCACCTGCAAACGCAGGATCGCTTTCTCGAGGACCTGATCCAATTTCAAGTCGGCGGATTGACCTACTGTCCGTGGGGATTCCACCGGCTGGAGGTAGACCACGAGGCGCTAGCCGCGGGCTCGTTTGCTATCTCCGCCGCAGCGGGAATTTTCCCCGATGGGCTGTTGTTCGATCTGCCGCTGAGCGATGCGGCGCCCGCTCCCAAGCTGCTCGAGGGAGCCTGGGAGCAGGACCAAACTGAATTGGACATTTATCTGGCGGTTCCCGAGTACCGGGTGAGCGGACAGAACGTGGCGGTGACCATTGGCGATACGAGCGCACGCTACGCCGCCGAGGTGCTGCTGCGCCGCGATGAGAACACCGGCCTGTCCGAGAAACCCATCCAGGTGGCCAAGAAGAACTTCCGACTGCTCGTGCAGGGCGAGTCTCTCGAGGGGAACTCGGTGTTGAAAGTCGCTCGCGTGCGCCGATCGGCCACCGGCGATCTCTCGCTCGACCCGCAGTTCGTGCCGCCCTTGCTGGACATTTCGGCGAGCGACTATCTGATCGCGATCGCGCGACGCCTGGTTGAGATTCTTTCGGCGCGGAGCAGCACGCTGGCGGGGACGCGGCGTCAAAAGAACCAGAGTCTCGCTGATTTCAGCATTGCCGACGTGGCCAGCTTCTGGCTGCTGTACTCCATCAATACCTATTTTCCGCAACTGCGCCATCTCTTCGAGACCAAGCGCGGCCATCCTGAAGAGTTGTTCACGGCTATGCTCTCGCTCGCGGGTGCGCTCACTACGTTTTCCACGCTCGTGCATCCGCGCGACCTTCCGCCATACGAGCACGACGATCTCTCTGGATGCTTCAGCAAGCTCGACGAGCAGCTGCGCACGCTGCTCGAGACGGTCGTTCCATCGAGCTGCGTGTCGCTGCCGCTGCGTCTGGTGCAGCAGTCGATCTACGCCACAGCGCTGGACCAGGACAAGTATTTTGCGGCGCCGCAGATCTACCTGGCCGTGGATGCGAGTCTGAGTCCGGCCGAGTTGATTCAGCGGGCGCCGGCGCTGATCAAGATTTCATCGGCCGACCGGATCGATCTGCTCATTCGCCAGGCGCTGCCGGGCGTGACGCTCACCTACACGCCTAACCCACCGCCTGCCGTGCCGGTGAAAGTGAGCTCGCACTATTTCGCGGTGTCGAAGAACGGCGCGGAATGGGACGCGATCACGAAGGCGCGGAATCTGGCGGCATACGTGCCATCCGACATTCCGAACCCGGCGATGGAGTTGGTGATCGTGGTCGGAGGCCGGAGGTAAGGGGAGCGGGGGTAAGGGAAGAGGGCAAGAGGTAAGAGAGACGGGTAGCGAGTGGGGAGGAAGAACATCACGTTCTCCCTCCCCACTCGCTACTCTTACCTCTTCCCTCTCCCCTATTTTCTCATCAGGAAAAACACGACCAACGCAATCGCCAGGATCGCCACGATGTTCAGCCCGATGACTAACGGAACGTAAGACGGCTTCTTGATCGGGACAGCGGGCGCGGCCGGTAGTGCCGGCTCGCGGGGGGCGGCGGGGGCCGAAGGTACGGCGGACAGGCTGGCCGGCGTGGCGGCGCTGAGGATGCGCGTGAACTCACTCGGCACGTGTTGCGCCGGGGCCGCGGGTTGGGCGAATAGCGGCGGGGGGAGCGTAGGCACCGGGATCATCGGTGCGACCGCCGGCGGCGATGACGACGGCGGCATCACGGGGTGCTGGAGGGGGGTGGGAGGGGTGAGGCCGGGCATCGGGATCATCCCCGGCGCGGAACGGACGGGCGGCATCCCAAGGCCGCCGAGTCGCGGCTCGGGCAGCATCGACAACGGCGGCACCATCGATGGAGTTGACGGTGGTGGCGCGACGGGCGGCACCACGACGGGCCTCGGCTCCGGCACGCGCGGCACGGGCGTCTTCATCATACCGGTCGCACTGGTGCCGATGGAGCTCGGCGGTGCGGGCGGCAATAAACTAGGCGTCGGCGCGAATGATGGTGCCGGAGCGGCGAGTGGCGGCGTGGGTGGCGAAGGGCGTGGGACGCTGATCGGCGGCGGCGCCACTGGCGTCGAATAGAGCGAAGGCGGCGCGGGCGTTGGAGTCGAAGGAAACCGATCGAGTTG
>JANWIF010000074.1 GCA_025450035.1 Gemmatimonadaceae bacterium | reverse complement strand
GTCGTCGTGATCTACAACCACCCCAAAGACCCCGCCGAATTCGAACGCTACTACGCCGCCACCCACGTCCCCCTCGTCGGTAAGCACGCCAAGGAGGTTGGCTTCACACGCGCCGTGCTCGAGAAGTTCCCCCGTAACCTCGACGGCTCCAAGGCGGCGTTCTATCGCAAAGCCGAGCTCTGGTTCGACTCCGAGGAAGCTCTCAAGAAAGGCACCGCTACACCCGGCTTCGCCGCCATCGCCGCGGACCTCGCCAACTTCGCCACTGGCGGCCTGTCGGCACTCGTCGCGCAGGAGGCCTGACCACCGCCCCCAACGATGTCCATGTTCGTCGCCGTCCTCGCCGCCCACGGCGGCTGGCACACGGATGAACTCGCGCGCGCCCTGACGGCTCGGGGTGCGCGCGTCTCCGTTTTCCCCTATGAATCGCTGGTCGCGGGACTCGGCGCGCGCACCCAACTCGCCGCGCAAGGCGCCGATCTTCTCGCCGCCGATGCCGTGCTCGCACGCATCATCCCCAACGGTTCGCTCGAGCAAATCATCTTCCGCGTCGATGCGCTGCACTGGTTGGAGGATTCCGGCGTCCTCGTCATGAATGCCCCGAGCACCATTGAACGTACGGTCGACAAGTTCTACACATCGGCCCTCATCTCCCGCGCCGGTCTCGCCACACCGGAGACCATCGTGTGCGAGCGCGCCGATGACGCTATGCCCGCATTCCGTGCGATGGGCGACGTGATAGTCAAACCGCTCTTCGGCTCCATGGGACTCGGAATGGTCAGGGTCAGCGACGAGGAGACGGCATGGCGTGTCTTTCGCGCGCTGGAAGCGATTCACGGAGTGTATTATCTTCAGCGCGCAATCGCACACGATGGACGCGACGTCCGCGCCTTTGTCGTCGGCGATCGCGTGATCGGAGCCATCGAGCGCTCGGCGCCCCCCCCAGAGTGGCGCACCAATCTTGCTCGCGGTGGACGCGCGCGCGCGATTACACTCTCTGCGGAGTGGCAGTCCTTCGCACTTTGCGCCGCACGCGCCGTCGGCGCTGCGTATGCTGGCGTCGATCTGCTTCCGGCGCGCGACGGAACAGTCTATATACTCGAGGTGAACGGAATCCCGGGATGGCGCGGGCTCCAGGCAGCAACCTCATTCGACGTCGCCGGGGCGATCTGCGACCATCTCCTCGACACGCACCGCGCACGCACGTGACATCCGCGGGTGGTCCACCCATCCGCCCGTTTACCGCAGAACATGTCGCCGCCGCCGCCCAACTCGCGTGCCTGCTCGAGGTAAGTGCCCCGAAACCCGGCAACGTCGCCCCCACCCACCCACCCACCCCCCCCACCTCCCCGTCGCTCGGCGATACCAAGAACTTTCACGACACGCGCTACGAGGACTTCCTCGCCAGCGCAGCCGCTATTGGCCCGGCCTTCCTCCGCGCCGGCCGCCGCCCCCTCGGCGCCACGATTCGCGACGCCTGCGCCGCCACCGCCTGTTGGACGCGCGCCAATACCAACCTCGGCATCGTCCTCCTTCTCGCCCCACTCGCCCGAGCCGCCCTCGACTCCCGCGGCGGTACGCTCCGCGCTCGCGTAGCTCGTGTCCTGCTCCGTGCTACAGTGCGTGACGCCTCGGACGTGTATGTTGCGATTCGTCTTGCCCACCCCGCCGGCCTTGGACATGCTGAAGAACAGGACCTCGCGCATACACCGACCAATAAGCTGCGCACCGTTATGGCGCTCGCTGCCGACCGCGATAGCGTGGCGCGCGAGTACGCTACCGATTACGCTATCACGTTCGAGCTCGGTGCCCCGACCCTGCGCCGCGCCCGGCTCGATCTGCTCTCGTGGAACGATGCCATCGTGGAGACTTATCTGACCGTGCTCGCATTCGCCCCCGACACCCACATCGCCCGCAAGCTCGGCACCGGCGTCGCCGCCGAAGTATCGCGACGAGCGCGCGCCATCCTGGTTGCTGGCGGCGTCCGCACGCCCGCAGGACGCCGGCGCGTCGCGGCGCTCGACCGGGCGCTCCGCGACGCGCGGAATGCGCGCAACCCCGGCACCACGGCCGATCTCACGGCAGCGGCGATTTTCGTCGTACTTCTCGAGGGAGGCTGGAGCTGAGCTCCGCAAGGGAACACATGCGCACCCATGGCGCGTTTAGGATACGGGTCAGTAAGGTCTACACGGTGTTCGCGGCCGCGCACTTCATCACGTTCGCCGGCCATCGCTGCGAAACCCTGCACGGCCATAACTATCGCACCGGCGTCACGCTCGAAGGGGCACTGGATGAGGAGGGTTGGTATGTGCTGGACTTCTCCCTGGTCAAGGGGGGCATGCGCCGGGTCTGCGACGAGATCGACCACAAGGTGCTGCTTCCACTCGAAAATTCCAAACTCGGGATTGCGACACACGATGCGTCCGTCGCCGTAGACTACCTGGGCAAGCCGCGTTACGTATTCCCCGCTGAGGAATGCGCGCTGCTTGCCATTCCTAACACCACCGTTGAGATGCTCGCACGCTATCTCGCGAAGCGCCTGCTGACGGAGTTGGGCACCGCAAACACCGCGCACCTCACGGCAATCGAGATGGAAGTCGAGGAAAGTTTTGGGCAATCGGCCATATATCGCGAACTCCTCGGCTAATAAGACTCCTAATCCGGAATGAGGCCCCGATCATGTTCTCGCTACTGCTAACTGTCGCAACAATCGCGGCCGGTACCCCGGCCGCCGTGAATACCGCGAAGCCGCCGAGTAACCCGCACATCGAAGTGCGTGTCGACACCGCGCACTCGCAGATTATCGTGACCGCGGGCCCGTTCAACCTGCCCGCCATGGATCCGTACATGGACATGTCTGAAATGGACAAAACGCCCAACGAGGTCATGCGGTTCGACTGGCCCGTCCAAGGCTACATGCGCGGCTTCAGCGTCGTCGTCCGCGACGCCGCCGGCGACACACTTCCGCCAGATGTTCTGCACCACCTCATCGGCGTGAACTTCGATCGCCGCCAGCTCGTATATCCTGCCGTCGAGCGCCTCTTCGGCTGGGGCGCCGAAACATCACCAGTCGTGCTCCCGTCCTCCCTTGGCGTTCCGCTCCATATGGGCGAGCACCTCGGCATGTACGCCATGTTCCACAACGAAACCGGCCACGATATCGCCGCCGCGTACCTGCAACTCACAATCCTCTACACACCAAGCAAGGGAAACCACGTCCTCGCCGTGATGCCGTTCTACGTCGACGTCAACAACGTTATTGGCGGCGTGACGACGTTCGACGTGACGCCCGGAAAGTCCATGCACTCCTACGAATTCGAGCTTCCGCTCAGCGGCAAATTGGTCGGGATCGGCGGACATTTGCACGATTATGGCACGATGGTGGAGTTGCAGGATGCTACCACGGGGAAAGTGCTCGCCCGCCTGAAAGCCAACCGTGACGACAATGGTCACGTCGAAGGCGTCGGACGTTTCATTTTTGGTTTCAACAGCGATGCGCTCGCGCTCGAGGCACATCACCCCTATCGCGTCGTCGCCGAGTACGACAATCCCACCGGCGACACCATCAAAGACGGCGCCATGGCCCACATCAACGGCGCGTTCGTCCCCGATGACATGAGTCAGTGGCCAAAGCTCGATCTCAACGATCCGCTGGTGAAGAAGGACATCGCCACCCTGCCGATCATGTCGGATATGAAGGGTTCCGGCTCACAGAGCGCCGCGTCCGGCTCGCGGTCGCGACGCTCCGCAAAGTCAGCGAGCCCGCAAGCAGGCAACGCGAAGATGAGTGACATGCCGATGAGTCCGATGGATCACATGAACCACGTACCATCCCCGGGGTCCAAACCCGACTCGTTGCGCGGTACACCGCGACCCTGACGCGACCGGTGCGCCGGCGTAATTTCACGCCGGCGCACCCATTTCGCGGGAACGCGAGTTGCTCGCCGTCATCCCGCCATGCCGTCAATCTCGAGCCGCCCTATCCGCCCGTCGTGGAGCGCACTGCCAATAAGTACACCATGCGCACCCAACGTGGCCAACCGCCGCAACTCGCCTACCGCGCTTATCCCTCCGCCCGCCACCAGCTCGACGTCGGGGATCTCACGCGCGATCCTCCCCAGCAACAACTCGTCTACCCCGGCGCCACTCCCCACACGACCCAGGTCGAGGACGATGACGCAGGCCGCTCCAGCATCGGCCGCCATTGCCGCCACCTCCTCGGGGTACCGATGACAGAGAGCCGGCGCCCTCGACACGAGTTGGCCATCGCGCAGATCCAGGCTGAACGCCACCCGCTTCTCCGATGCTCCCGCGACGATCTCATTCAGTGCCTCGAGACCCGGCAACGTCTCCAACCCAACAACCACCAGCTCGATGCCGGCCAGTGCAGCCCATGCCTCGGCGCTTTTCGCACACGCAATGCCGGCGTCGATCCAGATGTGCACTCCTCCGTCCGACAACTCGCGCACGAGATCCCATTGCGGTTCGCTTCCGCCAATCGCATCCAAATCTGCGACGTAGGTCGAGCGAGCGCCAAGCTTCGTATGGTACGCCTTCCCGATCGCGCGCGCGTCGCCGGCGAGCGCGCCGCGCGCAAGTTGCGAGACGAGCGGCGCATATCGACCTCGCACCCCACCCCGCGCGTGTACGGCGCGCCCCTCCAGCAGATCGAGCACCGGGATCACTTGCATCGCGTCTCCTTCTCCGGGCACATCGTATGACGCCGCCATTGGTGGCTGGATGGGACGTCGGTGGCGTCAACATCAAGTGCGCCACGGTAGTCGGGGGTCGCGTCACCAACGCGCAGTCGAAGCCGTTCGAGATCCAACGTAGTCCTGCCGCGCTCGTCGGGCACCTACAGAGTCTCGCGAAGTCGATGTCACTATCTGGTGACACAGCCCACGCGGTCACCATGACCGCCGAACTCTCGCAGCTCTTTCGTACGAAGCGCGAAGGTGTCGCGTTTGTGCTCGACGCTCTTGACCGCGCGTTCCTCGGCGCGCCGATCCACGTCTACACCGTCGATGGAACTTTCCTTCCGACAGCCGATGCGCGCGCCAATCCCATGCGCGTCGCTGCGTCCAACTGGCACGCTACCGCATCCATCGTTGCCCACGCCTGGCCAGATGCGATCCTGGTCGACATAGGATCCACCACCACGGACATAATTCCTCTCGCCCGCGGTCTCGTAGCCGCGCGGGGCCACTCGGACCCTCAGCGCCTCTCGACGGCGGAGCTGCTCTACCTAGGAGCGGTTCGCACGCCAGTCGAAGCGATCGTGCAAGAGGTGCCACTCGGCACACACATGGCCGGCGTGTCCGCGGAATCGTTCGCCCTGTCGGGTGATGTGCACACCTGGCTCGGCGACCTCCCGGAAGGCGACTACACCACCCCCACACCCGACGGCCGGCCAGTCACAAGAGAGTTCGTGCGCGAGCGCCTCGCGCGGATCGTGTGTGCCGATCGCGAGCTGCTCGATGACCGAGCGATCGATGACATCGCCCGTCACGTCGCGACCGCGCAGGTGTCGCGTACCGCTCGCGCGCTGGCGCGCGTGCGGGGTCCCGACGCCGCCCTTCCCGTCGTTGCCGCCGGTATCGGTGCGTTCCTCGCCCGCCGCGCTGCCTCGCTCATGGGCGCTCCCGTCGCAGATCTCGCCGACCTGTTAGGCACCGCCGCCGCGCGCGCGGCGCCCGCGGCGGCGGTGGCCCTGCTCCTCGCGTCGCGCGACCAGCCGTGAGCCCGCGCATCGATACCGTCGTCAAGATCGGCGGCGCGCTGCTCGCCACCCGCGGATCGCTCGACCTCGCCGCGCGCGCGCTCGAAAGCGCGGTCGCGCGCGGGGACGGTCTGGTGGTGCTTCCCGGAGGGGGCCCATTCGCCGAGACGGTTCGCCGGGTGGATGCTGCGTTAGGCATTTCTCAGGACGCCGCGCACTGGATGGCGATCCTCGGCATGGATCAGCACGCCCACCTGTTCGCCTCGCGCAGCACCCGGACCCGCATCGTCGAGCATCCGGCGGAAATCACCGGCGCGTTGATGCATAGCCGCCTGCCGGTCCTTGCGCCATATCGCTGGCTGCGCGCCCGCGATCCGTTGCCGCATTCCTGGGATGTCACCAGCGACAGCATCGCCGCCTGGATGGCCGGCGACCTTGGCGCACAGCGACTGGTCCTCGTGAAGCCTGTCGTCGGTGATCGGGCCGCGCTCGTGGACGCGTACTTCGAACGTGCCCTTCCACCCTCCGTTCGCGTCGTGATCGCCGATGCGGCCGGCCTTACGGAAGCGTTGCGGGCAACGTGAGATCGCGGGGCACGAATTCCTCCCCTCGTCGCCCGGCGATCTCCACCCCCGGCCAGCTCCGCTGACCCGCCGAGAGCGCCAACGCCGACACGCGCTCGCGCGTCACCCGTCCCGCACGCCCGCCTTCACACGCCGCGTTCCGCACACCTGCGACATCTGCCCCGAGCACACGCACCGTCGTGAGGTCAGACGCCGACAACCCTCCCGCAATGGCGGCCGTGTGCGCCGCGGCGTGCGCCGCCCTTATCCACATGCCTACCTCCGCAGCTCTCATCGTGGCGAACAAGCCTCCGTCGCCTTTGATGGCCGTGTCGAGGAGTACTCCCATTGCCCCCGCCTGCTCCGCGGCCTCCAGCACTAGACCGGGCGCGACACTGCCCACCCGGGTGGCATCGGCGTACGCCACTGCGATCACACCGACACTGCCGCTCACCATAGTCGCTCCCCGCACGGCTGCCGCGATCAGCCCCTCCACGCGCTCCACGTCATCCACCCCTGCAAATCCAATCTTCAGATACGCCACCCGTTCGGACGCGGCACATCGCGCCGCCAGTTCCGTTTCCCGCTTGTCCAAGACGTCGCCGAGCGCCGCGCTTACCGGCCGTTCCCCGGCTACTGTGCGCACGATCTCGCGCAATACGGCCGGCCGCACGGCGCCCAACGCACCCGTCGTGGGATCTTTAGCGTCGATGATGTCGGCACCGCCTGCCAGCGCCGAGCGTGCATCGTCCGCGTTTGCCACACTCACCAATAGCCGCACGAGATCGACCTCCGTCCCCCTTGTAACCCACCGATAGCTAACGGTACCTTGCCCTCTTCGGCTACTCTACGGACCCCGACGCGCGGAGGCAACCGGTTGAGCGAACGTTCCAGCGGCGATTCGCGACCGCCTGGCGCCGCGGGAGGGGGGGTGGGGGGGGCGCTGGCCGGCGCGACTGTTGTGGTCACCGGTGCCTCCACTGGCATTGGCCGCGCGATCGCCCTCGCGGCGGCCAACGCCGGTGCAAATCTCGCCATCACCTACCGAACAGGCGAGCGGGACGCCCGCGGCGTAGCCGCCGAGGTCGAGCGAACAGGTCGCCGTGCCCACGTGTTTCAACTCGAGGTCGCCGATCCCGCCTCCATTGGCGCGCTCGGTGCCGCCATCCAGCGCACCTTCGAGCGGGTCGACGTGTGGATCAACAACGCCGGCGCCGATATCCTCACCGGAGACGCGTCCACCATTTCTGATATCGAAAAACTGGACACGCTACTCTCCATCGACCTCCGCGGCACCATCCTCGGCTCCTGGGAAGCGGCGCGAATCATGCGCGATCAATCGACCGGCGGCGTCATTCTCAACATGAGCTGGGATCACGTCCTTACCGGTATGCCCGGACGTAATCCGGAAATGTTCGCAGCGGTCAAAGGCGGCGTGCTCAGCTTCAGCAAATCGCTCGCGCGTTCTCTCGCCCCTCGGATTCGCGTGAACATCCTGGCGCCGGGTTGGATCGAAACCGAGTTCGGCAGCGAGCTCGATCCGGAGCGCAAGAGGCGCGTGGCGCAGTCGACACCCCTCGCGCGCTGGGGCACGCCCGAGGATGTCGCCTGCGCCGCGGTGTTTCTCGCCTCGGCACACGCATCGTTCCTCACCGGACAGATGCTGCTCATTGGCGGCGGAGTCGTCATGTAGCCCGCCTAACGAGTCGCGAATCAAGGTCGCCGGCCCCGATCCGGCACCACCACCCCCTGGGAGGCCGACCATGGCCACGAAGGAAAGCACCTACACCGACGAGCAGATCGCCGCCAAGCTCACCGAGCTGCCCGGCTGGTACTACGAGGACGGCTGGATTCGCCGCCAGTACAAGACCGATGGCTGGCCCACCACCCTCATGCTCGTCAATGCCATCGCGTACGTCGCCGAAGCGGCCTACCATCACCCGGATCTCGCCGTGACCTGGGCCAAAGTGTGGGTCAAGCTCAACACGCACAGCGCCGGCGGAATCACCGACAAGGACTTCGCGCTCGCCCGCCGCATCGAGGACGTCGCGCTGTGGCGCCCGTCCGGAGCGCCGCTCGAGGGAACACCGAATAAGTTCGTGCGGGGCGGCGATACCAAGTAGCGTTCCGGAAACCCTCGTGACCGCGCCCACGTCCGCTCCCCCGCTAGGCCAACCGTCACGCGTCCTTTTCGTCACCGGACGGCTGGCCGAGCCCGCGCTGCGCCAAACGCTCGAGCGCATGGCGCCGTCATTCGCCTGCGACGTGGCAGTCATGCACATCACGGTCGCGGCGCTCATGACCACGCCGTGGATCGCGCGCTTCCTCCAGGTTCCTCTCCCCCAGGGGACCGACCTCGTCCTCATTCCAGGCCTATGTGAGGGCGACACCTCGGTCATCAGCAAACCCGCAGGCGTCCGCGTGGAGAAGGGTCCGAAGGACGTGCGAGAAATCCCAGAATACTTCGGACACGCGGCGCTGCAGCGCGACTATGGTGCCTGGGACATCGAGATCCTCGCCGAGATCAACAACGCACCACGGGTGTCCCGAAACGAGATACAGGCCGACGCCCAACGCTACCGCGCCTCCGGGGCGGACTACATCGATATCGGCTGCACGCCGGGTCTCGCGTTCCCCGCGCTCGGTGCGGTCGTGCGCGAGCTCGTGGACACCGGCCTACGCGTCAGCATCGACAGTTTCGACCGCGACGAGATTCTCACCGCGGTACACGCCGGCGCGTCGCTGGTACTTAGCGTCAACTCCACAAATCTCGACGTCGCGCGCGAACTCTCCGGACGCGGCGTTCGCGTGGTCGTCATTCCCGACTTCGGCGGCTCGCTCGACACGCTCGAGCCGAGCATCGCCTTGCTGCGGAAGTGGGACGTCCCCTTTCTCATCGATCCGGTCATCGAGCCCATCGGATTCGGATTTGCCGCTTCCCTCGCGCGCTACATCGAGACGCGCCGCCGGTATCCCGACGCCGAGATGATGATGGGCATCGGCAACCTCACCGAGCTCACCGCCGCCGACAGCACGGGCGTGAACGCGATCCTCGTTGGCATCTGCCAGGAGCTTGGCGTGCACATGGTGCTCACCACCGAGGTCATCGGGTGGGCACACGGCGCGGTGCGCGAGATCGACATCGCCCGCCGCCTCATGCACTACGCGGTCCACAACAAGGTTGTCCCCAAACGCGTCGACGACCGCCTGGTCACTATTACCGACGCCAAGATCCTCACCTACACTGAAGCAGAATTGCGCGACCTGCAATCGCGCATCACCGATCCGAATTTTCGCATCTTCACCGACCGCGACACGATCACGGTGCTGAATCGCGATCTCTTCGTTCGCGGAACGGACATCCAGGAGATCTTCAACCAGTTAGGCGTCAGCGAAGCGACGCACGCGTTCTACTTGGGCAAGGAGCTCGCGAAGGCGAAATTGGCCATCACGCTCGGCAAGACCTATCGCCAGGAAGGCACGCTGAATTGGGGCTACCTCACCCCGCCCGACGATCCGGTCGCCGAACATGTCCGCCTAACGCAACGCTCGGCGCGCACCGAGCGCCCCGAGCGCGCCGCCCCCGCCCGCCCGTCCGGCGACCCCCTCGACGAACGCCAGCCGTGACCTCCGCGCTCCCGCTCGTCGAAGAGCTCGTCCCCGCTCCCGACCCCGCCGACGCCTGCGCCGCGCTCCTCGGCCGTCCGTTTGTGCTGTTGCTCGATAGCGCTGACGCCCACGACTCGCACCGCCTCGGACGCTACTCCTTTCTCGCCGCCGATCCGTCGATCGTGGTCCGCGGCAAGAACGGCCGCAGCGAGCGGATCGACCGCCGCGATCGCTCGGTTACCCCACTCACCGGGCACGCCCTCGCGGAAGTTAGGCGACTGCTCGAGCCCTTCCGCACCGATCAGATCCCGGATCTGCCGCCGTTCCAGGGTGGGGCTGCCGGCTATATCGGCTACGACTTCGGTGGCGTGTTCGAGCGCCTCCCCGCGCCGCGCTTCGACGATCTCGACATCCCGGATCTGCTCCTCGGCATCTACGATTGTGTCGTCGCCTGGGACCACGCCGCTCGACGCGCCTGGATCATCTCCACGGGCATCCCCGAATCCGCATCCGCGCGCGGCGCGCGCGCTGCCCAACGCCTCGAGGAGATGCGGGCCGCGATGCGCGCCGCGATGCGCGCGCCGGCTTCGGCCGCCGACAGGAGGACGCCGCCCACGCCGCGCCGCTCGACCGCCGCTGCCGCACCATCGTATCCGGTGACCGAAGTCGGTGCCGCCGCGACCGGTGGTCTGCGATCGTCGTTCACACACCGTGGCTACCTCGATGCCGTGACCCGCGTGCGCGAATACATCATCGCCGGCGACATCTTCCAGGCCAACGTGTCGCAGCGGCTCGAAGCGCCGCTGCACGAATCGCCCTGGTCCCTCTACACCCGCCTCCGCGCCCTCAACCCGGCGCCGTTCGCCGCCTACCTCGACTTCGGCGAGCTCCACATCCTGAGCGCTTCCCCCGACCGATTTCTCCAACTCGATGCCTCCGGTCACGTCCAAGCACGGCCGATCAAAGGCACCCGCCCTCGCGGCATCCACCCGGCCCACGATGCCGCCCTCGGCCGCGCCCTCGCCGACAGCGTCAAGGATCGCGCGGAAAACCTCATGATCGTCGACCTGCTCCGCAACGATCTTTCCAGAGTCTGCGCCCCCGGTACGGTCCGTGTGCCTGAATTATTCGCACTAGAGCACTATTCAACCGTGCACCATCTCGTGTCCACCATCACCGGCGAGCTCGATGTCGGCCACGACGCTGTGGACCTCCTCGCCGCCACCTTCCCCGGCGGCTCCATCACCGGCGCACCCAAAGTGCGCGCCATGGAGATTATTGCCGAGCTCGAACCGTCGCGACGCGGCGTCTACTGCGGGTCTGTCGTCTACCTCGGCACGACCGGTGTCCTGGACGCCAGCATCGTCATTCGCACCTATCTCGCCCTCGCCGACCGGGTGTATTTTAGCGTTGGCGGCGGTATCGTCGCCGACTCGGACCCCGAACAGGAGTATCGCGAAACGCTCGACAAGGCCCGCGCCCTCATCGATGCCCTGGCCGCCGCGCCCGATGCCTTCGCCTAACTGCCGCCCTCCGGTGCAGCCCACTACCCACCAACCACCAACCACCGCTGTTAATGATCCTCCTCATCGACAACTACGACTCGTTTGTCTACAACCTCGCCCGCTACGTGCGCGAGTTGGGGAATGAGCCGGTCGTCCGTCGACACGATGCCATATCGCTCGAAGAGCTCGCCACACTCGCACCGGAACGTATCATCATCTCACCGGGGCCATGTTCGCCCAACGAGGCAGGAATCTCCACCGCCGTAGTACGCCGCTTCGGCCCCGCGATCCCCATCCTCGGTGTCTGCCTCGGCCACCAGTGCATCGGCTCCGCGTACGGCGCCGAGATCGTGCGGGCCCGCCGCCCCATGCATGGAAAAACCTCAGCCATTCATCACGACGGCAGCGGAATCTTCACCGGCATCCCGTCGCCGTTCACGGCCACGCGCTACCACTCGCTCGTCATTGCGCCCGCGTCGCTTCCCAACACCCTGCGCGTCACCGCGACTTCGGACGACGGGGAGATCATGGCCGTCGAGCACCGCACGCACCCCGTGATCGGCGTTCAGTTTCATCCGGAATCCGCGCTCACCGAGCACGGCTACCAGCTGCTCGACCGCTTTCTCCACGGCGATGCCGCCCGCGGCGCCGCCCTTCCCGATCGCGCCGATTCTGCTTTCGCCGCGTCGTCTAACGATGCGTCGGCGCCCCCGCCCGTGGAGCTGGTGCGGTGACCGCTGCTCGCACGGAATTATCGCTCGATGTGCCGCACGCACCCGGAGCCGAGCCGCCTCCCCCTCCCCCTCCCCCCCCCGGCGTGCTGCTCTGGGTAAACGGCAGCCGCGCCGACCCGGCGTCGGCCACGCATCTGTCCGCACTCGACCGCGGGTTTACGCTCGCCGACGGACTGTTCGAGACCATGCGCGCCTATCACGGTTCGCTCTTCCGTTTAGACCAACACCTGGATCGCCTCGACCATGGCGCGCGGGTGCTCGGCATCCCGCTCCCGCTTGACTTGCGCACGTTGATCGGCCATGCGATGCGCGATGCACGCGATGCCGGCGTATACGACGCCGCTGTTCGCCTCACCGTGAGCCGCGGCGTGTCGCCGCCCGGCCTTGCGCCGCCGCCTAACGCGCAGCCGACCGTCGTGCTCGCCGTGCACGCCCTTCCCGTCCGGAACGCGGCGCTCGACCAGCACGCGCTCCACGTTTGCACCGCCCGCGCCAGGCGCAACGAACACGCCCTCACCGCCGGCGTCAAAACGCTCGACTATGTGGAATCCGTCCTCGCATTCGCCGAAGCGCGGGCCGCCGGCGCCGACGACGCGCTGTTTCTCGACACCGCCGGACACCTCTCCGAAGCCACCGCCAGCAACGTGTTCACCGTGGTCGGGGAGACGCTGCTCACGCCGCCGGCCGGCTGCGGTGTCCTCCCCGGTATCACGCGCGCCGCCGTGCTCGAGATCGCCGCTGCCCTCGGCATCCCCGCCCGGGAACAAGCCATCGTCCCTGATCAACTACGCGATGCCGGCGAAGCGTTCCTCACCAGTTCGCTGCGCGAGATCGCCCCCATCGCGTCCATCGATCATCGCTCAATGCCTAACCGAGCGCCGGGAACCGTCACGCGCCGCGTGGCCGATGCGTTCGCGGCGCTCGTCCAACGAGAGTGCGCACCGTGATCATCGAGTCCATTCTCACCACCCTGAGCCCCGAGGGACGGATCAACATCGCCCCCATGGGCGTCGAGTGGGGCGACGACACCCTGGTGCTCAAGCCGTTCCTGGAAACGACCACGTTCCGCAACGTGCGCGACACCCGCGTCGCCGTCGTGAACCTCACCGACGATGTGCTCATCTTCGCCCGCGCCGCCATCGCCAATCCCGAATTCCCCACGCATCCCGCCTCGCACATCCGTGGCGTCGTCCTCGATGCCGCCTGCTCCTGGCGCGAACTGGAAGTGGGTACGATCGACGACTCCCCTCCTCGCTCGCGAATCGACACCAACGTGGTCCATCGCGGTACGCTGCGTGAGTTCATCGGCTTCAACCGCGCACGCAACGCCGTGCTCGAAGCCGCCATCCTGTCGACCCGCACTCACCTCCTGCCGGCGGACGAAATCCGCACCGATTTCCGGCGCTTGCAGGTGATTGTCGACAAGACCGCCGGACCACGTGAGCGCGAAGCGATGGCGCTGCTCACCGACTATGTGCAGGACAAGCTCCATGGCGCAGCGGTTCGCTGACCCCCACCCACCCACCGCGCCCCACTCAGCGAGCGACGCAGTCTTTGTCGAGGCACCAGCTCGCCTTCACTTCGGTATGCTCGACCTGCGCGGCGCGCTCGGCCGGAAGTTCGGCGGTATCGGAGCCGCCGCGCCCAGTCCGTCGCTGGTCCTCGAGGCCCAAACCGCGCCCACCCTTCACGCCGACGGTCCCGCCGCCAGTCGCGCTGCCCAATTCGCGCGCCGCGTCCTCGGCCATTACGGCATCGAGCAGGGTGCTCACATTCGCATCCACGCCGCGATCCCTGCCCATTCCGGACTCGGATCCGGAACCCAACTCGCGCTCGCCGTCGCGCGCGCGCTGGCCGAGCTCTACGCTCTCCCCTCCGACACCGAAACGCTCGCTCGAGTGACCGGGCGCGCCAAACGCTCGGCGATCGGAACATGGATCTTTGCTGAGGGCGGATTCGTGCTCGAAGGCGGACGCCGCCGCGGTAGCCAACACGCCGCGCCGCGCCTGGCCCGCTTCGCAATGCCCGACACCTGGCGGTGCGTCATCGCCATCCCGCCGGGCAAGGCCGGCATGAGCGGTGAGGTCGAGAGCGCAGCCTTCACGCACTTGCCGCCTCCGCCAGAGCGCAGCGTCATGCGCGTGTCACACCTCGTGCTGATGGCGCTGCTGCCCGCGCTCGCTGAAGGAGATCTCGCCACCTTTGGTCGCGCCCTCACGGAAATCCAATGCATCAACGGCCGCTGGTTCGCCCCAGTGCAAGGCGGCGCGTTCTCCCCAGGAGCGAGCACAACACTCATCGAGCGCATGACCGACTGGGGCGCGGCAGGTGTGGGGCAGAGCTCGTGGGGACCGGCCGTCTACGGCATCGTGGCCGGCGATGAAGCCGCCTCGAAGCTGGCCAACCTCATCCGCGATGACCTTGCCGGAACCGGTGTCGTCTACGCCGGCCCGTTCGCCAATTCCGGCGCCCGTATCTGGCGCGGTCCGCCCTCGAGAGCTGCCGCCGGTTAGACTAGTCAGAAGACGATGTTGTTGCCCCGCGCATATGCGTACTGCGCGTGACTACTTAACGCGTAGCCGAACTCGCAGTTCGCGTCCGCGTCGCTGTAAAGAATGCAGAACACGCCGTGCTGCTGCCAACGCTCGGTCCACAGCAACATTACATACCGGTCGGGAGCGGAAAACATCGTGTACGGCATCCCTTGAAACGTCGCGATGTGTGTGTGCACGGTACCGAACCATTCTGGAGGCGAACAAACACGCAGCGATGCAAGAGCCGAGATGTTCGCCGAGTCCGCGCGCGACGGCGCCAACGCTTCGATTCGCGTGATGTACACCACGTTGTTCTGCACATATCCGCCCAGGCACGCTGCACGCTCCTGTTTCGCCTCGACGCTCCTTTCCCAGAGTTCGTGGAGAGGACCGCGCGCTTGGGCGGCGATACGAAAAGGTCCTTGATTGAACGGGCTCACGGCTTTGTCGAGCCCAACGTCCTGCGCCGATGCACGTGGTGCAGTGGCTGCCGGCAACACCACGAGTCCCACGATCCACGCGTGAAACGAGAACACTGACGACCGATACATCCGATGCTCCTTCATTTCACCGAGGAACCGCAATGACGCCCAGCGTCGAATCCGTCCCATCCATGCACAACCCACAGCGCGCGCTCGTGGGCCTGCGCATCGTCGTTGGGATCTGGTTCGTGAAGAGCCTCTTCACCAAGGTCACCATCATGCTGGCCTGGGGATTTCTCCCCGTGCCCGCCGCGAATGCACGCTGGATTGCCGTCATGCCCAAGCTCCTCGCCAAATACGCGGCCGACAATCCCATCGGTTGGTACCGGGACTTCCTGCTCCACACCGTCATTCCCAACGCGCACCTCTTCGCCCACTTCACCGCGCTCGGCGAAGCCGCCGTTGGCCTCTCGCTCACCCTTGGGCTGCTCACCCCGCTCGGCGCACTGCTCGGCGCCCTGGAAGTCATCTCCTACGGTCTCGCCGTGCAGCACATGAGCTCCGGCCAACAAGGGTTTCACGTCATGCTGCTTTCGATGATGCTTGCCTTCCTGTACACGCGCCCCGGCCGCTACCTCGGCCTCGATGCCTGGATCCGGCGACGCTATCCATCCACGTTCTGGGCGCGGATGGGATAATCAAACGGCTGGTAGCTCCTAAGAACCATCGCCCGTCGTTTTTCGCACCAACCACCAACCACTAATTACCTGTCACCATCTGGTCGACATTCCTCGCTTTGTCTAACCCGACGATTTTGTCCTTCCCCGTGATCGACTTGAAGATCGCTTGGGCCATGTTCGCGTCCGTTACGTCCGCGCCGGACACCGTGGCGCCCGTCAAGTTCGCCCGCACGAGCGATGCCTTCTGCAAATTCGCTCCCGTGAGATCGGCGCCGGAGAGATCGGCGTCGGTCAGGTTCGTGAACATCAGCCCCATCGGCTGATTGCCGCGGTCGGCGCCAAAATTGGTGCCCACCAGTTTCGCCCGCACCAGCTTGGCCTTGTCCAACGCTCCGATCACGCGCGCCTTGCTCAGGTCGGCGTCCGTGAGATCGGCGCCGATCATGATCGCCGCGTATAGACTCGCGTCACGAAGGTCGGCGTGCGTCAGATCGGTTCCCCGCATCACCGTCACATCGAGCACGGCATTGGAGAAATCCGCGCCCTGTGCCGTCGCCCCGCTCAGCGTGACCCCGAACATTTTCGCGTGCGAGAAATTGGTTCCCGTTAGGCGTGCCCGTGTAAGATCGGCCTGCTTGAAGTCCAACCCCGAGAGATTCAGCCCCGACAGATCGTCGCCCGTGAAGTCTGCTGGCTTCTGCTCCGTCGCCCGGGCTAACTCGGCCACCACCTGCTCTCGCGTGAGGCGCTGCCCCGTGTCGGCGCTGACCGAGGCATGCGCGCCCGTGTCCGTGCTCGCACACGCCGGCCCCACGCCGGCCGTGACGAGGATCAGGACCAGCACGATGACAAAAGGGCGCCCCGCCGGCGCCCTCTTCCCGCTTCCCACGTCCGCCCCCCCCTTCCGCTTCATTTCGATACCGTCCCGACGTGCGGTCGACCCGGTACCAACCCCCCCATGCTTCGCGCCGTCACGTAGGCGTAGACATTGTAGATCTGCGTCGAATCGAGAAGCGTGCTCCAGGTCGGCATGCCCAACGTTGGCCGGCCGTACCACGCGGTCGTAATGAAGCATGTCCTGTCGATGCCACCTTCCGGTCCCACCGAATGACGCAGGTTCGGCGCAAGGTCGCTGCCCATCGCATCTGTGCCGTGGCACCGGTAGCAGTACACGTGGAACGTCTTCCAGCCGTCGTACTCCTGCTGACTCACTGCGAGCGGGTCACTCCGATGATGGTTTGCCGCCGCCCACACCGTCGCCGAATCGTTCGGCTTGTCGCAGCGCAGGGGTGCGGTGTCCACCGAAGCCTTGGCCGCCAATGCGGGAGCAACCGCGGCAGTGGTCTCGCCGGATACCAGGGCGCCTTTCGCATCGTCCTTGGCGCACGCGAACGCGGTGACGGCGACGAGACAGACGATGAAAAGACACAGCGTCGCCACACGGTGACCCACGGTGTTCGAGCCATTCCGCACGGAGCGTTTGATCGGCAGATTCATGTTCCTTCAAAGGCGTCGGCGTCGGGTTCTCATGGTTTCAGCCGACTTGAGGTGAATGACGCAGGCGCCCACGCCACGCGTCCCTAATGTCTAGCCGCCAAGACTGGCACACCATAGTCACGAAGAATCTGCTCTATGGCTCCGCGCTTTTCCACCAGAAGCGAGTCGAGCACCGTCTTGAGCTCCTGATCCGAGTGCCGAACGCCGATAGCCACGTCATACGCGAACGGAACATCGGCAGTGACGTCCGTATCCGGTAACGGGGTAAGGGTCAGCGGCACCGGGGACTGCTTGGCGAAGTAGCCGGCCACAGGTCCCCAGACGAGCGCGACGTCAATGTCCCCTTTCGCCACAGCGTTGACGATGTCCTGAGGGTGATTCTCGGTGTCGTAGAACATGCTGAACCCTATGACGTGCTTTGTGACGCCGTGCTTCCCCAGTGCTTCCGCAGGCGGAGTGTTCGTGTAGTCCTCCCCGATCAACCCGACCCCCACCCGCAGATCCTTGAGTCGTGGATCATCGAGTGACGTGATGTCCAAGTGCCGGTCCGCCCGCGTCACAATGTAGTAGGTAGACCGATAGTACGGCTTCGTCGTTAGCACCGGGTCGTAGCCGGTCGGCACACCCATGACCACGTCGCATTCCGACGCGCTCAGCGTGTTGCGCAAGAAGCCCCTCCGATGCGGCCACCATGTGTACACCACCGAATCGCCTAACGCGCTGCCGAGTAACTGGGCAATCTTGTTCTCCATCCCCTCCTGCTGCCTGTTCGAAAACGGCATGTTGTCCGGGTCGCCACACACCCGGAGCATCTTGAAGTCTTTCCAAGCCTGCGTGATCGGAAATTCTCCCGCCGCTGTTTGAGCCTGCGGCGCTTGTTGGCCCTGGGCCGCGCTCGAGCCGACGCACACCAACACGCCAACGAACACGAGCCCCGCGTGGCGTAGCCACGCCAACTGCCAGTCCTGCATGGTGCCCTTCTCGTGAAAGAGATCGAGGAACGTGCACGGACGCGATCAACCCGGTGTCGGAGCATAAAGCGCTCCGGCACCGGGTTTGATCACTGCCCTACACGCAGCGTCCCCTTACTTTCCAGGAATAGCAAACACCGTCAATGCGCCACCCTGGTTGCTGTAGTGGCCCGCGTCACCGAAGGCGCCGAGCGCGCCCAGACCGGCCGTCGGATCCTCGGCGCCAATACCAGCTGCAACGCCGATGCCCGCCCAACCACCGATGCCCGAATAGACCGCGACGTATTGCTTCCCGTCCGGCCCAACGTAGGTCATCGGGCTGCCGATGATGCCCGACGGGGTCTTGAACTGCCACAGCAACTGACCCGTCTTGGCATCCACGGCCTTGAGCCAACCTTCCATCGTGCCGTAGAACACGAGCCCGCCAGAGGTATTCAAGGTCCCACCGTAGGCGGCTAACTCTTCCTTGTCTTTCCACATGATCTTGCCCTTCATCGGATCCCACGCGATCACGGCACCACGGTTGCCGCCGGGGCCGGGATACATCCGCACAATCGCACCCACGTAAGGCTGTCCGGCCGAGTACTTCACCTCGACGCCCTCGTAGTCCATGCAGATGTTGTTCGTCGGCACGTAGAACCAGCCAGTCTCCGGATCGTACGATGACGGCTGCTGATCCTTGAAGCCGATTGCCGCCGGACAAATCCCGGTCGTGTTGCCCTTCGCAGTCGTGCGCTTGGAAGGATCTTCGACCGGACGGCCGGTCGTGAGATCGATCTTGGTCGCCCAATTCACCGGACCGTACGGCTCGGCGACGAGCACCTTGCCCGTCGTGCGATCGAGCGTGTACCCGAAGCCGTTGCGATCGAAGTGCGCCAGCAACTTCTTCCCGCCCTGGTCGAACAACACATTCTCGTTGACGCCGTCATAGTCCCATGCATCGTGCGGCGTCATCTGGTACACCCACTTCACTTCGCCGGTCTGCGGATTGCGCGCCCACAGCGACATTGACCACTTGTTGTCGCCAGGACGCTGATCGGGATTCCATACGCCCGGATTTCCGCTGCCGTAGTAGAACAGGTTCAACTCGGGGTCATAGGAGTACCAACCCCACGTCGTGCCACCGCCGCGCTCCCACTGGTCACCCTGCCATGTCGACACGCCGAGATCCGTGCCGTTGTCCGTGGGATATGGGGACTTGAGCGTGTTCGCCGTGATCATGACGTCCTTGTCCGGGCCCGTGCTGTAGGCGCGCCACAGCTCATGACCATCGGTCGCGCTAAACGCGGTGATGCGACCGCGCACACCAAACTCACCGCCCGAGATGCCGGTGAGGACGACGTCGCCCACGATGAGCGGCGCATTCGTCATCGTCTCGCCCTTCTTGTAGTCCGCGCTCTTCACGCGGTAGACTTGCTTGCCGCTCTTCGCATCGAGCGCAAGCAGATCGCCCGACAACAACTCGATGTACAACCGATCCAGTTTCGGGCTGTAGGCGAGGCCGCGGTTCACGACATCGCAACACGCGATGGGAATGACGTCCGCGGGCTGCTCCGGCGTGAACGCCCAGATCTGCGGAGCGCCAGCCTTCGACAGATCGAGGGCGTACACCTTGTTGGGGAACGCCGTCTGCACGTACATCACGTGCCCGATCACCAGCGGATTTCCTTCATGGCCGCGCAGTACGCCCGTCGAGAACGTCCAAGCAACCTGGAGGTCTTTCACGTTGGACGTCGTGATCTGTTTCAGCGGACTATGCCGCTGCAGATCGTACGTCCTCCCTGGCATGACCCACTGGCCCGGATTCTTGGACGCATCGACAAGGTCTTGCTGCGCGGTGGCGGCGGATGCGCCAACAGCGAGCAAGCCTGCGAAAGCAGCCCAAGAGGAGAAGCGGGTGAAGCGATTCATAGATGCTGCCCCTTGTGGAGAGTGAGGATAGAACATGACCGCGAATCCGCACGCCGTGCCGCCAGGCCTCGCGGTGAGGGCCGCACTGGGGCTAGTTCCGCTGCGGCAACAGTGGAACAGCGTGCCACGTCGAGGAGGACTTCGTTCACTGCAGACCATCGCAACCTCACATTGCCGCGTCCTGCGTCGTGAGTTGAAAACGGTCTCGCTCGATACGTGCGATCTATGTCATCACACTGCGCGCGTTCCTTCGCGCGCTCACTCGGTGTACGTCGGCCGGCGCAGCGAACCGCGTACTCATGTCGTCAACACGTCGCGCGTTGCCGCTTGAGGACGCCACCGTGCGTCAACTCGTTGCAACACGATTGTATCACTATCGCCTTATCCTGCACTATGTCCCGACGATCGGCAACCCCTCGCCCCTCCGCCCGGCACGCTGCGGGAACCGGAAAGTGGAGGCCCCGGGCGAAGGTGTCAAGCAGCAGCAATGGCCCAATGTCATAATGCAGGCCCATTCAACTGGCCATTCGGCCCAAACGCACCGCGGGCGGCCCCTTTTCGGGACCGCCCGCGTTGCCTGATTCCCTGCTGGTCCAACCGATCAGAAGAACAGCATGAAGCCTGTCGAACCCTGGTTCGACGTGTTCTGCGAACCGGCGTATGAGGCCGCCCGCGCCCACGTGTACTCCAACACGTAGCGGAGCGACTTCGTCCATTGATAGGTCGCCAGCACGTCAGCCGCCCGGTTGTACTTGACCAAGGACTGGTTGTCGGTCACGTCGAGCGTGGTCTGATTCACATGGCTCTCGCCCCAGCTCCCGCCGATCGTCCACTTGCTGCCCGGCGGTGTGTACATCAGCTGTCCAATGTAGCCCCACGTCTTGCGGGCCGACGTGTCAGCATCGAAAGAGCTGAGCCCGTCGAACATCAGCGTGGTGCCTACGCCGCTCGCATAGTAGCCAGACCCAACGAGCGACCAGCCGGATGCGTCAAGCTTGATCCCACCGCCCGCCCCGCTGGATGTGATGCTGTTGTTCACCGACGCCCCACTCTCATCAATCTGGTCCACCGGGAACTGAGACGTGCGCTGGATCATGCCATTCAACCAGAACATGATCTTGTTCGGGCTCGCCATCTGCCCGCCGCTCGCACCACTGCCTAAATTGCCCGTCCATGAGAACTCGGCCTCGACTCGCGGCAGTTTGGTCCCCCTGTACTCGCCTAGATCGGTGCTCACGTTGCTCGGATCAAACAAACCGATCGCGAATTGCGCCGGACGTCCGGCGGGAGTCGAGTACGTGATCTGAGCATTGAAGTTCGGGTAGATGTAGCCGAACCCGATGCGCCCGAGCGTCGTGCCGCCAGCGTCAACCCCACCACCGCTCGCGCCCGTGCCGCCCAACGTTGCATCGGTGAGGATGTTCTGACGTTGGTAAAGGCCTAGCTCACGACCCGCGAGGATCTGTCCCCACGACCCGCCAACGGTCAGATACACCTCTCGCATGTCGATCTGCGCGCCGAAGTTGTCGTGCTCGCCATTGCTGTTGATTTGCGGCGCGAACCCGAAGTGCACCTTCAGGTCGAGGTTGCCTTCCTTCCCGGCCGCCTCGAAGTTCGCAAACCCAGGCAACAGTCCCGTGCGAATGCGAGTCACCTGCTCCGCCGGCACGAGCCCACCACTAATCGGCCCAACAGCCGAATCCACCTTCCCATCCGTGTACATCAAAAACGCGTTCACGTTTCCCGTGAAGGTAAACGCCCATCCGTTACTCATCTGCATCGTGAGACCCTGCGCGCCGAGGCTGCTCGCACCGGCTAGCGACAAGGCGATACACCAGAGTGCGGATCGTTTCATAGCTACTTCTCCCAGTCTAGTTATGAGTGTCGAATAAACCGCGGGAGCTCGAATGCATGAAACCCCTGAATTCGAAACTACCTCTTCCAATAGGCCCCGCCGCTACAGGGCGAAGCGGCGCGAAAGAATAGACGTCTATGGCCCCACCTCCCAATGCGCTGAGCGTGATCGCATGACCGTCGCCAGCTATGAATCGTCGTACTACTGGTCCTTCATCTGACGATTGATCGTGATCATCACGTCCACGATCGGCATGTCCCGATGATTGACCCACCAGTAGAAATCGTCGATCTGTGCCGCGTACACCGACGGCGCATACGAGAAACGAAGCTGCTTCCCATTCCGCAACCGCGCGATCGCTGAACTCACCACCGCGCCGCTGTCGACAGAGTCACCAGCCGTCGCCGCGAGCGCACGCGCCTGTTCGGCCGCTGCCCCCGCTATGAATCCACTCAGGTACGCGTCCTTCTCCTGCGGGCCATACGCCGCCCAATCGGCGCCCGTCAGAAGCACCGGATGACGCGGCTGCTGCACCGCCGCCGCCCCATGTCGGATGGCACCGAACGCCGCCAGCACCACCACCAACCCGCCGGCCACGCCCGCCGCCAAACCCCGCGTTAGCCCCACGACACCACTCCAGGCGAAAAAACGTCGAGCCCGCGTGGGTCGAGCAGACTGCCTCGCCCACACCGGCTCGGAATACCCGTCACCTCGACTTCGGCGCGCTGCCCGGCAGCGCGAACACCAGCACCGCGTCGCCTAACGGATAACCTAACTGGAAATTTCCGCCGCACGCGACCGCGATGTACTGCTTCCCATCCAGCATGTACGTCACCGGCGGCGCGTTACACCCCGCACCCGCCTGGAATGTCCACAACTCCTTCCCCGTCCGCGCGTCGTACGCGTTGAAGTGGCCGTTCCCTTCTCCCGTGAACACCAGGTTCCCCGCGGTCGCCATCGCGCCGCCAATCATCGGCTGCTCCGTCTCCACCTGCCAGGCAATCTTTCCCGTGTTCAGGTTCATCGCCGTAAACGTGCCGTACTGCCGCTCCCCGGGAACCGCCTTGAATGCCGAACCCAACCACAGCTTCCCCTTCTCCAGCGGCGCGCTGTGCGTGATGTAATGCATCGGCTGCTCGAGTCCGAGCACGTACATGTAACCGAGGTTCGGATTCACCGCCGTCGGAGACCATTCGGAACCGCCATTCGCCCCAGGCAGCATTCGCGTCCCCTCCGCCGTGGGTTGCGCGAACATGTTCTCATGCCGGTTGAACCCTGCCGTCTTGCGGATCAGCTTCCCTGTCGCCGCGTCCAGCACGTACACCCACGCCGTCTTCCCCGCCTGCGCCAGCGCCTTCCGCCCATCCTTAAGCGTCAAAATGACCGGAGGACTCACCACATCTAGGTCCCATACATCGTGCGGAACTTCCTGATAATACCACTTGATCGTCCCGTCGTTGGCATCGATCGCCATCACGCAGTCGGCACATAGGTTGTCGCCGGGTCGCACCGAGCCATCCAGGTCAGGAGAAGGATTGCCCACCGCGACGTAGATCAGGTGCAGATCGGCGTCGTACGCGGGCGTCATCCATACGCCGCCACCGCCGCGCTGCCACGCATCGCCATATTGCGACACGGCCGCCTTCTCGGCCGCGATGTTCCGGTGAAGATTGTCCCCCTCGCCCGTCGTCTCACTAAAATTCCCCTCCCATCCCTTGTCGAAAATCGTGTACGCCGTCCAGATCGGCTGGCCATTCGTACGGTTGTACGCACGCACGAACCCGCGGATCCCATACTCACCACCTGAGATCCCGATGACCACCTTATCACCCACGATCAGGGGCGCCATGGTCTCGCTGTACCCCGCCTCGGGATCGGCTACCTGCACATCCCACTGCACAGCACCCGTCTTGGCGTCGAGCGCGACTAACCGCGCATCGAGAGTAGCCAGATACACAGTCCCTTCGGAAATCGCCACGCCGCGATTATTAGGCCCGCAGCAGTAGATCGGCGACGCGATGCTCGGCTTGTGCTCGTACCGCCAGATCTCCTTGCCCGTGCGCGCATTCACCGCCATGGTCGCCGTGTTATACGGCGTCGTCAGATACATGACCCCGTCCACCACGATCGGACTCGTCTCGAACGACCCGAGCCGCGAAATCCCCGTCTGGTACATCCACGCGATGTGGAGGTTGCTCACGTTCGACGTATTCACTTGCGCAAGCGGTGACCACCGCTGGTTAGTATAGTCGCGACCAAATGTCAGCCAGTTGTTCCCGCTCTTTCGTGCATCGAGAAGCATCTGGTTGGTGACGTTCGTAAACGTCGGCGGCGCCGATGCCTTCTTCCCTACCGTCTTTACCTGCTCCTGAGCAGATGCATTGGCAGCTACGAGTGCAATGCCGACACCGACTACGAACAGCCCGGAGACTCGCATTCATGACCTCCAAGAATAGTAAAAGTGCAACTGAATGTTAACGGCCCACGGGCCGCAGAGGTTTCACGCGCGATGCGGCGACATCAATGATCGGGCGTTGAATGCGCCACTCCAACCAGCGATGGCACCACAAATCCCCCCGTCCGAGAACACATCCGGGCAAACAACATGCGGAAGGACGGATGCCGCGACTGCTGAAAACGCATGTCGAATGAGCGCACGACCGATCCCATAGGTCATGTGCACCGCAGCAGTAGGAGAGAAGCCGCGACAACAGAGCTCACTCGATCCATCATCGGTAGCCACCAGCGGTCACGCGCCGCGCCCGCGGTACCACACTGCCGAGTCCCCCCACACGTGCGGCGCAATTCCGCAATGAGGGTGACGCCCCTATCGATGGCGGGCCGCGACAATGTGATGTGTTTCTTGCCAGGAACGCAAGAGGCAACGCACCCACCGGCGCTTACGAGACCGGCCACAAATCACCTCGCGCTGATCTCGCAACGCCTCACGCCACCTGTACTTCCGCCCCTCACCCGTCCTAACGAAGTCTTCACCACAGACCATCCGTCCACAGCGCGACAAGGCACCGAAGCGCCTGGATGTAGCGCTACTATCACGCCTTCATTGCGACAGTTAGGCGACAATATAGCGGTCCGTGAGCAGAGGTCCGGCTCGCGCGACACGTGCGCTGGAAACGTGCTCGATTCCAACCCTCGGTTAGTCCGATGCCCATTCAATCAGGAAGGCCAAGGGAGCCTTGAACGATTCCGCGAAGACGTACTTCCACCGCGCTCCCATTCGAGTCGAGATGGGACTCGTCCGCGTGGGAGACGTCAGCGGCGTCAACCCGAGCCCGCGCGCAAGAATGGACAGTCGCAACATGTGGAATGGATCGCTCACCAGGATCACCGTGTGTCCCGGCATGGACGACACAATCGCCGCCACTGCGTGCAGGGATTGACTCGTCGTCAATCCATGCGTCTCCATCACCACGGCGCTGTCGGGTACTCCATGCTGCAGCAAAAAACGGCGGCTCACCTGCGCCTCGCTGGTCGTATCGCCAGCGCCGGTCCCTCCCGTGACAATCAATACCGGCGCGAAGGAGCGCTGGTAGAGTTCCAGGGCGTGCTCCAAGCGAGCGCGCAGCACCGGCGAAGGACGCCCCTCGTACTGCGCCGCGCCGAGCACCACGATCGCTGTTGCCGGCGCGGCTTCATCCCGCCCACCCACCACAAGCACCGCGACCACCACCGCTATCCACGCCGCGAATAGCACTACGCCGAACGCGACCGCTGCACGCGCTCCGCGATGCGTGCGCCGCCTCATGGCGCGGAAGCTACTGTGCGCCGCGGTGTCACGAGTGGCGTTAGTCGGTGAGCGTCAACAGTGACAGCCAGAATACGTCGAACGCCGCCCGCGGATTGAACTCCGGATCCACACCCATCGCCATCGCCAACCCATCCACGAACGGCACTACGACATCCGCCAACAGCGGAGCGGGAATTCGCGGCCGCAGTGCGAGCAGCCCAAACAACCGCTCGATCGAGGACGCCGTAGCCTCTCGTCGGGCCAGGCTGGCGCCATAGATCGCTCGCCGCACAAGCGGATTCCGCCACTGCGCCAACTCGAGCAGCACCCGTATGTGCCCGCGATCGAGCTCCGCGGAGAGCCACGACCAGAGATCGTCGATGGCATGACGTGGGGTCGAACTCTCCAGTGCTGCCCGTTCCCGCGCCACGAGATTCTGCGTCATCCACTCCACGACGCGCGCGAGCAGTGTGTCTTTGTCATGAAAATGATAGTGAATCAGTCCCTTGCTCACCTCCGCTTCTTCCGCCACATCGTGCATCGTGAGCGCCGCCGACCCCGACGCCACAATGCAGCGCACGGCAGCACGCAAAATTCGCTCGGCGGCATCGAGCCGCGGACGGCGCTCAGGCGTGGACGCCGTCATCTCAGATCGCCACCGGGACCGTCAGCCCCCGCGTCGGTGCGCTCACGTGAAACCCGCGCTCCCCGAGCGACCTGGCCAGCGCATCCTGCGCGTCCGGCTCCCCATGCACCAGATACACCTGGCCTAACCGTGGGCTCGTGGCACGGACCTGTTCGGCCCACGCGATCAGACCCGTCCGGTCGGCGTGCGCCGAATACCCGTTCAGCACCTCCACGTGTGCTCGCAAAGGCAGCTCTTCCCCCAGGACCTTGATCGTCGGCTGCCGCTCGACGATGCGCCGTCCAAGCGTATGCTCCGCCTGGAAGCTCACAATCAGAATAGTATTGCGCGGATCGGATGCGCCGTGCGCTAGATGGTGGAGAATCCGCCCCGTCTCCGCCATCCCCGATGCCGCCACGATGACCATCGGTCCCCGTTGTGTATTGAGGGCCTTTGACTCTTCCACCGCGCGTACGTAGTGCACGAGCGGGAACCGCAGCGGTTCGCTGACCGCGCGCAGCAGATCTTCGCCGCGATCAAACACCTCGGGATGCATCTCAAAGACCGCCGTGGTGTCCACCGCCAGCGGGCTATCGATGTAGATCGGCACCTCCGGGATCTCCCCGGAACGCGCAAGTGCATGGAGGTCGTACACAATCTCCTGCGTGCGGCCCAACGCGAAGGCGGGTATCAGCACCCGCCCCCCGCGTGCGGCTGTCTCGCGCACAATTCTCCCAAGCGCCTCGCGGTTGCCGGACACCGGACCGTGCTCTCGATTGCCGTATGTCGATTCCATGATCAGCACCTGCACATTCCCCGGCGGCGCCGGATCGCGGACCAGCGGCAGCCCCGCTCGCCCAATGTCCCCCGAAAATGCAACCCGGATGGTGCGCGCATCTTCCACGCAGTCGAGAATGACCGAGGCGGACCCCAAAATATGCCCCGCTTCTACAAACGTCGCTCGCACACCAGGCACTACCTCGAACGTCTGCTGGTACGGAACGCCGACCATCAACTCCGCCACGCGCGCCGCGTCGCGCATGCTGTAGAGCGGCGGCACAGCTTCCCGTCCTCGGCGCGTGAGGAACTCCGCGTCCTTCTCCTGAATGTGCGCCGCATCCGCGAGCATCACGACGCTCAGATCACGCGTGGCCGCCGTCGCCCAGATTCGGCCAGCGTAGCCATGCGCCGCGAGCAATGGCAAGCGCCCGCTGTGGTCGATGTGTGCGTGAGAGAGCACCACGGCATCGAGCTCATCGATGGGAATCGGGAGAGTAACGTTCTTCGCCTGCGCCTCCGCGCGGTGCCCCTGAAACAGACCGCAATCGAGGACAACTGTCCGTCCGCCGACGTGGACTAGATGACACGAACCAGTAACCTCCCGCGCCGCACCCGCGAACGTGATTTCCACGCTAGCGCATGTCAGCCGGTGGGCCGCGACTCGCCGGGCGACGTCCGCTGAAACACCACCGTCATACGCTGACCGTCCTGCGTCATGAGCGCCGGCTCCCACCCTCCACGGCTTCGCTCGTTCAGCAAGTCTGTCAGCGCATCCTCATCCTCTTGTGTCCGTCGCGTGAGTCGAAGAATCACCGCCTGGTATTCTTTCATGTGCGCGAAGATAGTAGTTTCCGGCCCATGCACACCACCCCCGCGCCCGGGAACCTTGTGCTGACGCGACATCCGCTCATCGAGCACAAGCTTTCCATCGCGCGCGACCGAGCGACGCCCACCAAACTGTTCAAAGAGCTCGTCGAAGAGATCGCGATGCTCATGGCCTATGAAGCCATGAGTGACCTAGCTCTCGAGTCCGTGGACGTCGAGACGCCTTTGGAATCGATGCGTGGATGGCGCGTCAGCGGGAAGAAGCTCACCCTCGTACCCGTGCTGCGCGCCGGATTGGGAATGGTCGAGGGTGTATTGCGGCTCGTTCCGTCAGCCCGCGTGGGGCACATCGGAATGTATCGCGACCACGATACACTCGAGCCGGTCGACTACTATTTCAAGGTTCCCGGCGACGTGGGCGAGCGCCAATTTTTCGTGCTCGACCCGATGCTCGCGACTGGGGGAAGTGGCGCGGCAGCGGTCTCATCTCTCAAGCGGGCTGGCGCGCAACGCATTCGCTTTCTCTGCATCGTTGCTGCGCCCGCCGGTGTCCAGCGCATGTATCGCACGCACCCCGATGTCCCGGTCTATGCGGCAGCGCTTGACCGCGAGCTCAATGCACAGAGCTACATCGTGCCCGGACTCGGCGACGCGGGCGATCGGATGTTCGGCACGCGCTGACCCTCGCGCACATCCAAGATCTCATTCGAACCAGTCGCGTGGGCAGCTTCGCTGCTGCCATGCAGCATCCAGCACCCAACGTTGCTCCGCCGTATCGGTCACTTCCGATTCCACCCGGTCGAACCACTCGTTGGCCAGCGCCGCGTCGCCGATCCGGCGCCACAGCTCGCCCATCAGGTACGTAAGAACCGCTCGCTCCTCACGCTCCACACCGTCGTAACACGACAGCGCCGCCTCGAACTGCCACGCCGCATGGCGCCGGAAGAACCGCTCCGCTTCGACGTCTCCTTCGTCCACGCAGCACCACGCGGCTCGCAGGTACAGATCCGCGATGCGCCGCGGTTCCGCGCCCTGCCATGCGGCCACCTTTCCGGCAAACTCGTATTTCGCCGAGCCCGGGATGGCACCCTCTGGTAGCGCTGGCGCGAGCTCATCCCACACGTGCTCCCGGAGCAGAGGCGTCACATCAGCTTCGTCGCTGAAGTCCCGCTCGCCGCCAGCGTATCCGCACCGCGCGCAGATGTGCACCAGGTACGGCAACGGCTGTGCGCCAGCTGCCCGCTCGTGAAAGTCCGTGCGCTTGCCGCCAAACGAGTTCGTGGACAGCACCGCATGCGACGTGAAGCTCGTCATGCAGATTGGACACGTGAGATCAATTTGTTTCAGCGTGGTCATCGTCTGTCCTCCTGCCTCCTCTCACGAAGCCTACCGAGGAAAGTTGCGTGCCACGCGCTGCGTCCACTTGTTGCACCCGCAGGGCGTCCATATTTTGCCGCGCCGTGCGCAAGCACCCCCCCCCCCTCCCCCCGACGCCGTCCGGCTCACCCGCGTCCAGCCCGCAATGCTGATCGACCTGGTCCCCGACTTCTTCGCCATTCTCGACACCGCCGATCCGCAGGCCGCTTACCAGCGGTATTTTGACGCGCATCGGCAGCTCCTTGCGCCCTACTGGCACAACTACGTCCTCGATCCGGACAGCGAACACTTCGCGGACGTGGTACATCACACTTTGAGCGCCAAGCGGCACGACTTGGTGCGGATGTTGGAGCGCACCGACGTCTTGTCGCTCGCGCGAGACACCATGTCGGCCTGTGAGGCACTGCTAGACGTGGACGTCGACATCGATGTCGTCCTCATGGTGGGCGTCGGAGCCGCGAACGCGGGTGAGCTCGTGAACGAAGGTAAGGGCATTGCCTTCGTATGCTTGGAACATTTCACTGCAGTCGCAAACGAAGGCACGCAAGGGTTGGGGCTCGACCCGGAGCTCATTCCGCTGTGGCTCGCGCATGAGATCGCCCACGTGGTCCGCTACACATCACTGCGCAGTCGCAGTGAGCTTCGACAGCTGGTGATGGCGGCGGGTGGGTACTACTCCTACTGGGACACCGCGCGCCGGGCGTCGCTGCGCGAGCTGCTGGTGAACGAGGGATTGGCCGTTGAGGCGGCCCGGGCCGTGAGTCCCGGTCACGCGGAGTGGGAGTACTTCGGCTACAATCGGCGGCAGTACGCCGCTATTCGCGACCTCGAGACCGCGATCACGGACGACGTAGCCCACCAGCTGGATCGTGCGGCGCTGGGTCTCCGGCTGCGCTATCTGGCCGACGGCGTGCCGGCGGACGCGCGCACGATGCCGGGTTATGTGCTTCCGGCCAGGTCGGGGTATTACGTGGGGAGCCGGATGGTCGAGCGTGCCGTGACCGCGCGCGGTTTGGCATGGTGCATTCGCGCCGACGCGCACGAATTACTCGCCGGCGGAGCTGCCGCCGCGACTGCCTAACGGTATGGGACGCGCGTCATTTCCCGACGCAGAACGTCCGGAAGACGCGATCCAAGACGTCTTCGACATCGATGGCGCCGATCAGCGATTCGAGGGCTGCTGCCGCGGCGCGCAGGTGCACGGCGGCTACCACGGCCGGGATCGCCCGTTCGCTCCACGCCGAGTGGAACGCCACGAGCTCGCCGTGCGCCTGGGCGATGGCCACGCGATGCCGTTCGCGCGTCAGGAGCGGTGCCTGCTCCGCCGCCCACGGCGCGCCGACGCGCGCGGCCACCACCCGGTCCAGGCAGCTCGCCAGCGCCTCCAGGCCGGCCCCGGAGCGCGCGCTCACGGTCACCGGCGCCTGCCGGTCGCCCATATACACATCCCTCACTGTTCCTAAATCATCGAGCGAAACTGCGCGATCACTGGGCTTTATTTGTTCCCCAATAGATCCTAAATCGCATTTTGTCAACACGGGCACCAGCGGCGCCGGCGTGCGCAGCCGGATGTCCAGCACCGCCCAACGCAGCGATGCCGCATCATCCCCGCACGCCAGTACCACGTCCGCCTCCCGCAGCGCGCGGTGCGTGACCCCTACGCCTAACCGCTCAATCGGGTCGGCCGACTCGCGCAATCCGGCCGTGTCCACCAGACGCACCGGCCACGCGCCAAGCTCCACCACCGCTTCGATCGCATCCCGCGTCGTCCCGGCGTACTCCGTCACGATCGCCCGATCGTGCCCCACCAGCGCGTTGAACAGCGACGACTTACCCACATTGGGGGCGCCGGCCAACACGACCCGCGCGCCGTGCCGCGCGACTTCCCCGGTCGTCGCCGTGCCCAAAAGACGCTCGAGCACGATGAGGAGCCCGCACGTTGCCCCATCCACGCCAGCCGGATCGACCGGGCCGCTGTCCTCCTCCGGAAAGTCGATCTCGTACGCGATCATCGCCTCCAACTGCAGCACGGCGTCCCGCAACTCGGCAACGTGGCGCGATAACCGCCCGTCAAGTTGGGCCAATGCCACTTCGTGCATCACGCGCGACTCGGCGTCGATCAGATCACCAATCGCCTCCGCCTGCAGCAAGTCCAGCTTGCCCGCGATCACCGCGCGGCGGGTGAATTCCCCGGGAAGGGCAGCGCGAGCGCCGGCAGCGAGCAGCACGGCCACGGCCCGCGCAGGGCCGACCTGACCGCCGTGCACGCTCAGCTCTACCAAATCTTCACCGGTGTACGAACGCGGCCCGTGATACACCGTCACGACCGGCCGGTCCACGAGTCGCCCGGTACCGGCGTCCCGTAACGCTGCCCGATATGCCACGCGCGGCGCTCCGCGCCACGGATCGAGCACCCGCTGCGCAATCTCGTGAGCGCGCGAGCCGCTCAGCCGAACAACAGCCAGAGCACCTCGCCCGGACGCAGTCGCCAACGCCGCGATCGTGTCCTCTCCGCCTGGAAGTCGAAGTGCGCTCATCGATTGGACCACCAGGTTAGGCCAGCGCCGCCTAGGTTCCTTCCCCCTTCACAGCTGCGGCCGGCCCGGCGGACGTCGCCGGAACCCCGACCTTCGCGCGCTCCTGCGCAATCATCCACTGCTGGGGAAGAGCAGCCATGTTCTGCACCGCATAGTACAGGTTCAGTCCGGCCGCAAAGTTCTTGAAGAGAAACGTCATGCCCAACGGCATGGCGTACGCCATCATCTTCGCCTGTGAATTCTGCGGCGACGCGCGCAGCCCGATCCACGACAGCAAGAACATCGAAATGCCCATCACGATCGGCAGAATGTAATACGGATCCTTCTGCGAAATGTCCGCCAACCAGAGGAACGAGACGCCGCGAAACTCGATGGTGTTCTGGAAGACATAGTACAGCGCATACAACACCGGCATCGGGATGAGCATGGGAATGCACCCCGCCAACGGACTGAACGGACTCATCCCATGTTCCTTGTACAGTCGCGTCATTTCCGCGGTGAGCTTCTCGGGATTGTTCTTGTGCTTCTTCTGAATCACCTGCAGCTCGGGCTGAATGCGCTGCAGCTTCAACTGCGCACGCATCGCGCTCTGATTGAGCGGCCAGAGGAGAACGCGCACGGCCACACCGAAGATCACCACCACCCAACCGTAGTTCACATGAAACCGGTCGTGTGCCCACAGCAGCACCCGCATGAGCAGCGTAGCGGCAGGCTGAATGATCCCGCTGAAAATCCCGCCGAACGGATTCACGTTCTGCAAGTCGTGGCCAAGGGCCAGAAGGCGACGCCATTCCTGCGGGCCCGTGTAGAGCGTGAAGGCGAATGCACCGCCCTGCGACAGTGGCTGCACCACGAGAGCGGTAGCGCGCGTAGCGGCCTTCGCCGGGGATCGCGGTAGTCCTTCCAACACCGCGCCTGCGAATGGCAAATGCGCGGTGTCGGACAGCGCGACGACGATGAAATACTTGTTCTTGCTCGCAACCCAGTCCAACGGGCCGTTCTCCAGTCGCGTCGCTCCTGGATCCAGCTTCCGGAAATCCACCCCAGCCGGATCATCATGTAACGGCTTCACGACGTAGGACAGATGCCGCTCATCCTCGACCGTATCGGCCTCTTCCGAGCGCAATCCCTCCGGCATCGAAACCAGGAGCGCCTCCCCCCCGCCCCCCGCCCCACCTCCAGTCCGCGACGCGGTCGCCGAGCCCCGCACGGTACCGGCGACGTGCATAAGATAGCTGTCCGGCGAAAACGTATATGTAATCGCCACCGTGTCGCCGCCAGCAACACCGCGGAACGTGACAACCGGCGTTGGTGCCCCGCGCGCCGATGTGTCAGCCGAAAATGCGATCCGATTCAGCCACATCGTGTCGCGCGATGCGGACAGAATACCGAACGACATCAGCGGAACCCCCGGCCTCGCGAGTTCCACATTCCCTTCACCCGGCGTCAACGCCCGATAGTCCATCAGCTGCGCGCCTAACGGAGAGGCGCCCAGCGTACTGAATCGATAGCGCACCTTCGCCGTCTGGACCACGACAGTATCCGCCCGCACCGCGATACCCACACTCGGCGCAACGCTCGCCGACACAACAGGCGGCGCCGCAGGCGCCGCGTCGGTCGCCACTATCACCGAGTCCGGTCGCACGGCTAACGCCGTATCGACACCCTTGGATGGGCGCGCTGCAGACCGCGACGGCGGAAACAACTTGGGCGTCACGATCATGATGACCGCGGCCACCGCGAGAAAAATCAGAAATCGCTTGTCCATTCCTGTCCGTAGAACCGCTCAGGGAACTGGATCGTACCCGCCAGGGCAGAAGGGGTGGCATCGCGCCAGCCGCCGGATCGTGAGCCAGCCCCCACGCAACGCACCATGTCGCTCCAGTGCTTCGACTGCATATGCAGAGCAACTCGGCATGAAGCGACACGTCGACGGAAGTAGCGGCGAGATTGCCACTTGGTAGCCGCGAACTAACCAGATCAGCACCCAACGCATCAGCCCCTCCCACGTGCGGCAACGAGACGCTCACCGACACTCACAACCTCTCGCTGAAGCTCGCCGAACTGGAGACGATACGCCGCCGGTCGCACTCGAACGATGACGTCTACCGAGCCCAGTATCGGAAGAACGTCACGGCGCATGACTTCACGCAGACGCCGCTTCAATCGGTTGCGCGCCACCGCGCTCTGCGAATGCTTGGGCACTATAAACCCAACCCGCGGATAGCCAAGAGGGGAAGCCATCCACCGAAGCTCGAGGCTCTCGGCACGGATACGCTTCCCCTCACGCGTCACCCGCTCAAGCTCCGCACTCCGCGTCAAACGCTGCGGACGCGCGAATGGCCGACGCTCAGGCGCCTGCGTACTTTGACGGGAGTCGGACCGTCAACACCCTCCGGCCCTTCTTACGACGACGGCTCAATACCTCACGCCCCCAGCGCGTTGACATGCGCTCTCGGAATCCATGCGTGCGGATCCGTCGCTTATTACGAGGACGATACGTGGGCTTACCCATTACACCACTCCAAAGATGTGCAGTTCATGCCGCGATGCAGAACGCCAAAGCTATCCCGCACTTCGACATAGGTCAACCGCTCGTGAAGCACCGCCAGACCGGCGCACCCCGGCGTCCGAAAATCGGCGCTACCGGTTCCCGTTCGGATTGACTTTTCCACACGCCGAATCTAGCTTCGCCTCCCCTTTCGAGCCCGCGCACCGCATGACACTCTCGGCTTCAGAAACATGGTCCCGTCTGCTAGATCGCGCTCGACTCGAACTGCCAGAGCAGACCTATAGGACCTGGCTGGAGCCAACCGAGGCCCTCGAGCTGGAAGGAAACACAATTGTCGTCGTTGCACCGGATCGGTTCGCGGCCGACTGGAACGAGTCGAAGCACGCACAGTTTCTGGCCAGTCTCGCGCCAGTGGCGCTAGGCCACCCAATCAACATCGTCTTCCGCGTCGATGAGGAGCGCAAGAGTCGCCCCCAAATGGACCTCTTCGTCGCCCCTCCGCCCGACCAAGCCAAAAAGACCGCCCCCGATGGACCCGCAACCGGAGTGCAACTCAGCACTCGATATACCTTCCACAACTTCGTCATCGGGAAATCGAACGAGCTGGCCGCCGCCGCCGCACAGGCAGTCGCGGCCGCCCCGGGAAAAGTCTACAACCCGCTCTTCATCTACGGCGAAACGGGACTCGGTAAAACTCACCTGATGCAGGCGGTTGCACACGAGATCATGCAACGCGCACCGTCCACCCGCGTGTGCTTCGTGGGCACAGAACAGTTCACGAACGAACTCGTCGCAGCTATTCAAAAACGCTCGACACCGGAATTCCGCCGTCGATACCGGGAAACCGACCTTCTACTGCTGGATGACGTCCACTTCCTCAAGCGGACAGAAGCTACACAGGAAGAATTCTTCCACACGTTCAACGCCCTCTACGAAGCCGGCCGCCAAATTATCCTGACCAGTGATCGGCCACCGTCTGAGATTCCCGGCCTCGAAGCCCGTTTAGTCAGCCGCTTCCAGTGGGGCATGGTCGCCGATATCGAACAGCCCGATCTCGAGCACCGCATCGCGATCCTGCAGAACAAAGCTCGCCTCGACCACCTCGAACTCACCATCCCCGACGACGTCATTCGATTCATCGCCGAACACGTCCGCTCGAGCGTGCGTGAACTCGAAGGATCCCTCATCCGGCTCCTCGCCTACGCTTCGCTCAAGCACCGCGAGGTCTCCGTGAGCCTCGCACGCGAAGCACTTCGTGACAAGTTGCGACTAAATGGAGACGGCGCCGCAGAGGAAAAACATGCCCTTAATGTGCAGTCTATCCAGCAAGCCGTGGCCCGAGAGTTCGGTATCAATGTCGACGGACTGCGCTCCAAAAGCCGCACCAAACAGCTCACCGTACCGCGGCAAGTCGCGATGTTCCTCATCCGCGAGTTCCTCGGCGTGCAACTCGTTGAAATCGGAAACGCGTTCGGCGGTCGCGATCATTCGACCGTCATTCATAGCCTCGAGCGAGTCGAGATACTCTGCCAAGATCCCGCGTTCAATGCCCGTGTGGAGAGCCTGCGGAAAACTCTCTCCGATCTTCACAGATGATGTGGAGTCCGTGGGTAACTCCGCGATACCGCACAACACTCGCCGACTTTTGCGCAGGTTATCACGAACGCTCTTGGTTTCCCACAGGTTTATCAGTACGATAAGTGCTGCAATGACGGGTCGTTCACTGAGTTTCCCGCTATTTCACATCCCCTACTACTTCTACTGTTCTTAAATAACTAAGTAAAGAAGTAGAAGCATCACATCGCTGTTCTTGCTCATTTTGCTTCTATCTCCTTTCCCTCGACAAAGTCCAAGGATCAGAGGACCGGAATGCGTTTCACCATCGCGAGAGAAAAGCTGCAGGATGGCCTGACGGCTGTTATTGCAACTGTGCCGGCGAAAACCACGTTGCCTGTACTGTCGAATATTTTGATGGAGACAAGCGAGCGCGGTATCCGCCTCTCCGGGACAGACCTCGATATGGCGGTTTCCACCGAGGTGATTGCAGACGTCGAGACGCAGGGGGCAATCACGGTGCCGGCAAAGAAGTTGTCCGAGATCGTGAGAGAACTCCCGGCCGCACCGGTACGGGTGAGCGCAGTCGGTGAGCAGAAGATCACGCTCGAATGTGGCCGGTCGCGCTTTCGGCTGCTTGGCTTGCCTCGTGATGAGTTCCCGACGTTTCCCGCAGTGCGGTTCGCCGAGAGCTGGCGCATTCGCTCTGGCGACCTTCAGAAGCTTATCGTACACACAGCGTTTGCGGTGTCGACCGAAGAGAGTCGCCCGATTCTTAACGGCGTGCTATGGGAGCTTCGCCCAGGTCGCATGCGCATGGTGGCAACGAACGGGCATCGGCTCGCCAAGATCGAGGTTCCCGTCGCGGGCGAGCAGAGTCGGTCCGAGGATCTGATCATCCCCCCAAAGGCGCTCGAACAATTGCGGCGCCTTTTTCCAGCCGAAGAGGAGCTCGAGATTGCGCGAGGAGATAACCACCTCGGCTTTCGGTCTCCGCTGACCGCAGTCTACACACGGCTCATAGAAGGCCCGTTCCCCAACTATGAGCAGGTTATTCCGCGGGATAACGATCGCATTGCCCTTGCCGACAGGAATGCACTATCGCAGGCTCTCAAGCGTATGTCGGTTGTTGCATCGGATCAGACGCACCGCATCCGAATGTCGTTCAACGCTGGTATGGCCAAGTTCAGTGTTCAGACACCGGATCTGGGCGAGGCGCAGGATGAGCTACCGGTGACGTTCGAGGGAGATGCCCTCGACATCGGGTTCAACGCCAACTACCTGCTCGAAATCCTGCGCAATATGCCAACCGATGAAGTGCGTCTCACTTTCAAGGCGCCGGAACGAGCTGCGACCGTTGAGCCGGTTGGGTGGAACGATCCGGCGGACTACATGTGCTTGATCATGCCCCTGCGTCTCATCGACTAGCGCGGAAGGTTCACAGCTTGGATCCCTAGCGGTCGAGCAGCGTGACCGTCTCGGACACCTGCTGATCGAACGGTAATGTGGTCTGCCGGCTGTACACGCTCACTGATGCCCGCCCAGTCATCGTGATGGAGAAAGGCATCGCTGTCTCAGAATCCAGGAGCAGCGAGCCAGATGCGGCTCCAGTCCCGTGCACGGTAATCGTGTCGCCTGCGTCGGACGCCAGCCCTAATCCGGCGAGCGTGGACGTTGTCGCGACATCGACGCGCACGGCGGGGCGTCCATTCCAGGAGCTGCTGTC